>CAZYMT010000028.1:0-22720 GCA_964649035.1 uncultured Rhodobacterales bacterium | reverse complement strand
GTCGTGTCGATATCCGGCTTGATCCGCCCGAACTTGGCCGCGTTATCGTTGTGATAACACAAAACGAAGCCGGTATTACTGCACATTTAGCAGCCGAAAGTTCTGACATTGTGGACTTCCTCAAACGCAACGCCGAAACGTTCTCGCGTGAACTAGCGCGCGCAGGTTTCGAAGGTGCGTCATTAGAATTTTCAAAACACGACCGAAAACAAGAAAATTCAGACCTAGAGCCAACGGATGAGTATGCCGTAATCGAGGGTGATTCCTCTTCCGTTCAGGGCGAGCTACCTTCAATCAAAATTCAACAAGATGGCCTCGATATCCGTCTGTAATAGGGAGACTTAAATGCAAAATGTTTCGACAGTCACGCCGATCCACCACGCAGCAAGCGCTAAGGAAAAAGACAACCAATCACCAACGACCACTGGTGCAAATGATTTTCAAACATTTTTGACATTGCTGACAGCACAAATGCGCAACCAAGATCCGTTGAAGCCGATGGATTCGACAGAGTTCATTGCGCAATTAGCTAGTTTCTCGTCGGTTGAACAACAGATTGAAACCAACGAGAAACTGACCCATTTGATCAGCATAATGTCAGGCGGTTCTACATCTGGTTTGGCTGAGTGGATAGGCAAAGAAGTTCGACACCCCGGTGCCGGAAATTACGATGGAACACCAATCGAAGTGGGCGTGGCGGCCGACCCGGATGCCGATAACGCATTTTTGGTCGTTAAAGACGCCGGCGGACAGATCGTGTATCGCCAGCAATTTGATCCAAGCGACGATAACATCATATGGAACGGCGAGCTAACGGATGGCAGTACGGCACCACATGAAGCCTACAGTTTTGAAGTCCAGAACTATAAGGACGGTAACCTGATCGGAACATCAAGCGCCACGCAATTTGGACTTGTTACCGAAGCCCGTGTTGAAACTGACGGTGTTCACCTCGTTTTTGCCGATGGTTCAAGCATACTTGCTGATGATGCAACATCGGTTCGATTCCCCGAATAACTTCAAGTATGTTTAATGCCCGGCGACAATCGCCGCCAGTTCATCGCTGGCGGCATTACTTGTATCGAGCACGTTTTGAACATCAGCCAATGTTGTCATCTCGGTTTCAGCTGAAAACTCGACATCTCCGAACATAGTCATATCTGATCCATATCCGTCGAGTATTTTAAGGGCCGCCAAATCAGTACCGGCTGCTAGCTTCCAGTTTCCCTGATACCAGGCCAAGTCAATTTCAGCCAATTCACGGTCTTCAATGGCATCGAGTTCCAATAGTGCATTCGCAAAATCGCCTAATTCAAGATGAGCTTCGACACGCAACCTGCGTACATTATCCCCTTCCCACGCAGCGAGCAGTGACAATGTTTGATCTGGCCGAGACATATCTAGGTTCGCGCGTGCGGCAATCAATCGACCATCCGCATTTTCGGTATCAATATCCGGGCGCAAAATTTCGAGTGCCATATTTGGCAAGCCCACGGTCAATAATTCTGCCCCTATTTTTGTGCGCAACATATATCCATCATGGCCATCTGGAGCAAAATGAGAAAATTCATCAATTACTTTGGCATATACCTCATGGTTGCCGGAAGCAGAGAAATCGAGGAGTATTTCGCGAATGGTGTCTTCCATTTTCGCTGAATTCAAAGGGTCCCGATGGATTTCTTCAGCCAATAGAGTTAGCGCATTGTGAGCACCGGCAAGTTCAACCAGCCACAACGCTTCCAGTCGTCTGAGTTCAGAACCTTTTTCCGTTCCGCGCCCAATGTCTGCGGCGGCCCCCAAATCTGCAAGAACTTCACGCGTCATCGGCTTCCCCTGTTCGAGAGTCACCTCAGCCATCTTGATCAATGCATCGACGGCAAACGCACTATCTGCATGCACCAAGCTTTCATAAACATCTTCGGCCGTATCAATATCACCGCGATCTCGCGCAATATCGGCAGCGGTGAGCGCGTGCTCATCCCCATGTTCACCGGGCGCCCGTTCAACGATTTCTGAAACATTGGTAGCTTCATCCAGCAATCCGCGTCCCAAAAATGCCAGTGATAACCGTGGTCCCAAGGAACGTCGGATATCAATTGGTAATATCGAAAACGCGTCCATAATCGACACAACATCACCAGATTGACTATCAAGGTTTGGATATTGCCCGACTAGCGCCATTACACCGGCAAGACCATCACAAGCGTTCGCCATTCCAAGCGGGCCGGTCTCTGAAACCGATCGTCCGTCCGTAATTTTGGCCAAATCCAGCAACAGCTCTTGGTCGGAAACTTGCTCATAATCGTTGAGGTATGTTTCTGCCTCAAGACCAAATCCGTAGCGAATATACACATGGATCAGGTCACTTACAGCAGACAAATCTGGCTCGTCAAATTCTTTCAGCATCTTGGTGCGTGCCGCGGACATTTCGTCTGAAAAATCTTCCCCGCTGCCCCATGACGCAATATTCAGCAAACCTTCATCTGGGCAAGTATTTTGGCTCAACATGTCCAAAATTTCGTCCATTGTCCCATCACGGTTATATACGGACTGGACACGCAATTGGCGATCGTCAATCGGAAACTGTGTCGGGTGCGGTTCAACAGGCTCTTCGGTTTCAACTACTTCTTCGACGGGCTCTTCTTCCGCATCAAAGGAAATCGGTCCATCGAAATTCAACAATCCTTGCTCCGCCGCCATTGTGAGTTGTTGCAATAATTGCGTACGTGCCATTGCAACCGTTTCGGCCAATTCAACGTCGATCTCTACTGCTTTGGCAGACATATCATCATGCGAAAATTCCATATCCGTTTCGGCCATGGAATGTTCAACCGCGCTGTTATCCGAATGGACATCCAGATGTTCGTCATCATGCAGGTCCGCATTTGCATCAGCATGTAAATCCATTTCTTCGGCATGCATATCATCGGTTGCACTCTCCGAACTGGTGGAAATCATCGGAGCAAGGTCATGTTCCATGTCGCCATTCAGAACGGTTGCGAATGACGTCTCAGGAAAAGCGTCTTCTTGAGTTGTACCGTAAAATTTAGGGGCCGCCGGCGCCGCGGAGCTTACAGAAAACATCGGCGCAATAGCCAACGCACGTTCCTGCGCACCCCATAATTGCGGCGCAGTCCGCTGAGAGTTTTCATCGATTTCGTCTGAGGTGTTTGCAACCGGACCGTCACTATCGAAGATATCAACAACAATATAATTATTCAGATACGCATATGCTTTTACTTCGCAATTGCACCCTAAATCCATCTGAAACGTGGTAGCATTTTCGCCCGCGGCGACGCGCGTCGCTGAAAGCCTATTTCTGGCAATACGGGTAAAGATCGCGGACTCGTTGAACGTAAGTGTTTCGGTTGGAAATATTAATTTTGCGCTTTGATTACCACTTTGTAAACTCCACCCAACTGAGGGATTGACGGCAAAAACTAGCCGCGTAAATCCAGCATGTTCGCCCGACGTAACACGAACGACTTCTGCGATCGTCGCGCTTGGCGCAACAATCGCTAATCCCACGATCAGGCTGCGAATCATCATGCCGCTACAGCCTGTTTGGCTTCTTTTAATGCCTGCTCCAAATCGTCGAAGCTGGGCCGGAATTGACCAGGCGTATTCTGGCGCCCAACCTCAACACAGATATTTGGCGAGTGGCTGTATAAGTTCGCAACCAGTATTTCACGGATCGTATTATAGAATTTGTGGTCCTCGTTGATGACTGCATCAACTTTGGCAGCAAACGGACCAACGAACCCATATGCCAGAAAAATTCCCAAGAATGTTCCAACCAAAGCGCCGCCGATCATACCCCCTAGAATTTCCGGGGGTTGGTCGATTGAGGCCATGGTTTTAATAACCCCGAGCACCGCCGCAACAATCCCCAGTGCAGGCAGGCCATCGGCCATTGCATTAAGTGCGTGCGCAGAATGAAGTGAATGTTCCAAATGGGCCTCAAGCCGTTTCTCAAGAACTTCCTCAACCTGATGCGGGTCGTCATAGTTCATCGAGGCGGAGCGCAGAGTATCGCAAATCAGTTCCACGGCTTCTTTGTCTTTCTGGATGCGTGGATAGGCACCAAACACAGCCGATTCCGACGGATTTTCGATATGCGGTTCGATATCGGCGGGGCTCTTACGACCAATACGGATCAAAGTGAAAAGCAGGCACATGATATCTTGATAGTCTTGCTGCTTCCATTTTGGCCCCTTAAAGACTTTTCCTACGTCTTTTACCGTATGAATGATCGTCGACATACTATTAGCGATCGAAAATGCACCCACAGCTGCGCCTAAAATGATCATCAGCTCGAACGGAAGGGAGTGATAGATGATTCCCATCTTGCCACCAGCCAGCGTGTAACCTCCAAAAACCATGATGAAGATGAATATTATTGCGACGATTCCGATCATCCGCTTTACCTCGAATATTTACTGTTACGTTATCTTTCAGCGAATCTGGTTAAGAACCTGATAAGAGCGGCCGCTATTCCGTCGGAGCACGTGCATTTCGTCCAGCCATCACAACACTAACGGAATACGCGAGCTCGGCCGGCATTTCCGACAGTATCCCTGCTGCGGAATCCGATTTCATGCGGGACAAAAATCCAGCGGCAAATGATGTTTCCATAGTCTCAAACAATTCAGCCGCATTCCGTGGTTTCATTTTTTCATAAACTTCGGTTAAGCGCGCCAAATCATTCTCGGCGGCGCTGTCGGCAATCGCTAAAGTGCTGGCGAGTTTTTCTTCAGCCGCGCGAAGGGCCACCATTTGGTCTGCAATACGTTCTTCAACCACATCTAAAATCATTTGGCGTTCGGTGATTTGGCTTTCCCGTTCGGAAAGTTGTTCCTGCCGTTCACCGATTGATGCAAGCAACGAACCGAACTCGACATCGGGCATATCGGTTGGTTCGCAGACCATCGCCTCATCAAGTTGGGTTTGGGTGTGCGCTGTCTCGGACGCTATCGCCACGCCTTGCGAGCCGATACGGATAAAGGCAGAAACCACAAGAATACCAAGTGTAAGCTGCATCGGACCAATAATTCGTTTTGCCATTTTTTATCCTTCCGCTGCGACAGGTTTACTTGATTTTTCAGCGGAGCTAGCATTTTCATGCAATGTGGCCAGCAACAATTCCAAACGACCCGCGGCTATTTCGGCGCGCGCAGTCATAGTCACCAATTCCTTGGCCGAGGCACCGGAAACTTGTTTGGCGGCATCAAACGAAATTTTCATTTCATCAACTTGTTTTGACAATGTTGTAATTGCACCGCCAAGCCCCTTATCGAGGTCAGTCAGCCCTTTCACGCGCCGCGACAATATATAACAGTAAAAAGCTGCTGCCATAGTTCCAGCCAATAACAGGCCATTTGCTATCAATTCCATTGCTTTACCTTTCTAGTTCAGCACAAACTCAGTGATCAGTAGATCCTTCACATTTCCCTCGCCGGCGACGACTTGAACGCGGCGTAACATTTGTGCACGCAGACGATTCATAGAGGCCGGGTCTTCCAACTCGTTTTCAGAGATTGCGCGCAGGTACGTGTTTAGGACGTCCAATATTCGCGGCGAGAGATGTTCCACCTCAGCCGCCATACTTGGGTCAACTTCCAGATGTGCCTGAAAACGCAAGTGTCGCGATGTCGCAAACCTGCCAAGCGATATAGTAAGCGGCTGCAATTCAACAAAAGCTACATCCGAATTTACATGTGCTACCTCAGCATCGCCACCACCGTGACCGCCACCACCGCCGCCATGATCATCACTTGCGGCTGTTTCTGATTCGCCCGACGGGCTAAGAATCAACCCCGAATAAGTTGCATAGAATCCGCCGCCGCCAAGGACCAACGCGCCAATAAGCCCAAAAAGTAGGCCTTTTTTGCCTTTTTTAGGGGCTTCTGTTTCTTCTTCACTGGTTGCTACGTCTGACATTCTTGCCTCGGAAAACTGTTAATTACTAAAACTGTTTTAATCCGATTGAAGCTAACCAAATGTTAACACTGATCGAAGAAATATGCGGATAAGAAACATTGCCAGAATGGTGATGGATAAATAGTGAGGACAGTCCGTGGGTCAAATCCTGAGTTCTTGGAACATGCTAACACCGCAGCGCCAAATCGTTGCTGTATTGGCTGTAATCGCGATGATCGTAACCATCGCGACCCTTGGTCGGTTAGCAAGTGAACCTAAAATGGCGTTATTATATTCGGGCTTAGACCGGACAACTGCCAGTGAAATCATCGCCTCTCTCGAACAAAAAGCGATTCCTTTTGAGGTTCGGGGCGACGCTATATATGCGGATGCGTCCCAACGTGACGAAGCGAGGATGTCTTTGGCGAGCGAAGGTCTGCCATCAAACGGGCCAGCCGGATATGAATTGCTCGATTCGCTTTCGGGCTTCGGGACTACGACGCAAATGTTTGATGCGGCTTACTGGCGCGCCAAGGAAGGTGAATTGGCGCGGACTATTTTGGCATCAGCACAAATTCAAATGGCGCGGGTACATATTGCGAATACGGTTTCACGCCCATTTGATCGCAGTACAAAGTCGTCGGCCTCGGTGACCGTTTCGGGTCGTGGCGGCGCAGTCAGCGCCACACAAGCCGAGGCGATTCGCCATCTTGTTGCTGCTGCGGTTTCGGGACTTGCGCCGGAACAAGTGGCCGTTATTGATTCTGAATATGGTATGATTTTAGAACCCGGAGAAACCACATCCGCACGAGGAAACACAGGCGACCTAGATGGTCGGGCTGCGGAGCTGCGCGCGAATGTTGAGCGCTTGCTCACCGCTCGGGTTGGCCTCGGCAATGCTATTGTTGAAGTGATGGTTGAAACAACCGCTGTCAGCGAAACTTTCACCGAACGCGTGATCGATCCCGACGGTGTGGTCGCGATCAGTTCGGACACGGAAAATACGACCGAAAACAGTACGGGCGCGGCTGGCGGCGGTGTTACAGTCGCATCGAACCTTCCCGATACCGAAGGCGGAGATGGCGGGGGAGGCAATACCTCAAATCAAACGCAATCCCGCGAGCGTATAAATTACGAAATATCGGAAACCGTGCGCGAACAAGTTCGTCTGCCGGGTGAAATCGCCCGCCTAAGCGTCGCGGTTCTGCTGAACGGTGAAACAACAGAAGTTAACGGACAAGAAGTATACACCCCACGCTCCGTCGAAGAGATAGCGGCGTTTCAATCACTAGTGCAATCCGCCGTTGGTTTTAACGAGGCACGCGGGGATGTGGTGACAATTGAAACCATGCAATTTCCGACGCCCGTTGAACAAGGCACGGTGGCAACGGCTGGCATCATGTCCGGTTTTATTATCAACGTCCCTTTGATGTTGCAGATGCTGCTTTTGGGCGCTGTTGCGATTGTGCTGGGTATGTTTGTGGTCCGTCCAATCTTGACCAACCAAGCTCCAGAGATTGCGCAACTGTCGAACGGGGCACTGAACAATCTTGATGACGGCTATAACACAATCGACGCATCTGCAGTTGCCGCTAACGGCGGTACATTAGGTGGAGCTACATCTGCCGGCGGCACACGAGCCGCAATCGAAGATAAAACCCGCGATCCCGTAGAAATTTTACGCGAAACCATCGCACAGCGCTCGGAAGAATCGAGCCACCTACTACGTAACTGGATAGAAGCCGATACTAAGGAAACTACTACATAATGAGTGCCATTAGACTTGAAAAGTTCCGCCACCCTGCCCGCCCAAATACTGGCGCGCGTGTTATTAGCGATGACGAAATCGAAGCCATCCGCCGTGAAGCCCACGAGGAAGGCATTCGTGAAGGCGCCGCCGCCGCCAGTGCGGCGTTTTCTTCTGAACAATCTCGGTGTCTTGCACGCATTCAAGAGGTTGTCGGCGATGCATTTTTTGCCCGCGAGGAGGCCCATCGTTTGGCGCTGACATCATTGCATCCTTTGCTTTCAACATTGCTCGAAACCCTTGCGCCTTCGCTGGGCCAGACGGGTTTGGCCGCCGAATTGTCGCGCATTGTCGAGGAGGCGGTTCGCACCACTCCTGAAGAGACGCTGAACATTTACGTGCCGTCAGGGATGCAAACCGAAGTCGCGGAAACGCTAATGCAGGCCGACGCCAAAATTAATGTTCGTGAAGACACAGCGTTGAATACCAACCAAACCCGCATCGAATGGAACGGTGGATTTGACTTGATCGATCTGGATGCAAGCGCTGCTGCCGTTAACGCCGCTATCGACGATTTTTATGCCGAACTAAACCGGACAACTGCCAACGAGGTACAACATGTCAACTGAAGAACTGGAAAAACCCCCCGAGACCAGCGCCTTGTCGCAAATGCGTGGCAAATCCCTGATGGGGGTCCAGATTGAAATCACGGTATCCGTTGGCAAAACACGCCTATCATTGTCCGACTTGGTAAAACTGGAAAAGGATTCGGTGCTGCAACTTGATAGTAAAATCGAAGACCCTGTAGACATTTACGTTGGCGAGCGTCTGATTGCGCGCGGTGAACTTGAAGAAATCGGCGGCGAGGGCGGGCATCTTGGGGTGCGCCTGACCGAAGTTGCCGATATGTCCGAAGGTCTATAGGTCCGCCGTGAAATTCATCTTTCTAATTATCGGGACCTTGCTGCTTGCAAATCCCGCCGCCGCGCAGGAACTGTCGTTGAGCTTCGGTGAAGATTCGTTGTCAGTCCGCGCGGTGCAAATGTTTGTGTTGCTAACCGTCCTTAGCCTTGCGCCGGGATTGGCGATCATGATCACCTGTTTTCCATTCATGGTAACGGTCCTGTCGATCCTGCGCCAAGCCGTCGGGGTGCAACAGGCGCCCCCAAACATGATGATCGTCAGCCTCGCGCTATTCCTAACATGGTTTGTCATGGAACCGGTTTTCATCGAAGCTTGGGAAAACGGCGTTGAACCGTTGCTAGAAGAAAAAATCACCGCCGAGGAGGGTTTTCACGCTGCCATGGCCCCCTTCCGGACATTCATGGAGGGCCGCATTTCTGTCGAAACCCTATCCATGATGATCGAAGTGTCCCCCACAGAGGTCGCGCCAGATGAAGACGTGCCGCTATCAATCCTACTTCCATCATTCTTACTTGGCGAAATTCAGCGCGGGTTCGAGGTCGGATTCTTGATCTTCATACCCTTCTTGGTGATCGATCTGGTGATCGCCGCCGTATTGATGTCGATGGGTATGATGATGGTCCCGCCAGCGGTGATCGCACTGCCATTCAAGCTGGCGTTCTTTGTGATCGCCGACGGCTGGACATTGCTCGCCGGCGCACTGGTTCGCAGTTACGGAGGTTAGGGCCGCATTTGAATTTGAACCGCAGTCGGGTAAGGGATTTCGATTTTTGCTTTATCGAATGCCTCTTTCACGGCGCGGGTTAAATCACATTTGAAGTTGAAATAATCTGCCGAGTCACACCAAACCCGAATGGTGAAATCAACTGAGCTGTCTCCAAGATTAGTGACCTTCACCCAAGCTTCGGGTTCTTCTAGCGTACGCTCGTCTTTCTTGATGACATTACGCAAAGTGGTTTCCGCTTTCTTCAGATCGGTATCGTAGGAAACCCCAAAAACCAAATCGATCCGACGGGTATCGTAGAACGAATAGTTCTTGATCGAGGAAGACCAGATATCCCCATTTGGCACAGTGACTTGCACATTATCTGTCGTAACCAGTTCAACCGTAAACAGATTGATGGATTCAACCGTTCCAGATTGCCCTGCGGTCTCAACATAGTCACCGACTTTGAAGGGACGAAATCCCAAAAGCATCACACCTGCCGCCAAATTCGATAACGTCCCCTGCAAGGCCAAACCAATGGCCAGACCAGCAGCACCAACAAGTGCAACAAGCGACGCAGTTTGCACGCCAAACCTTGCCAGCACAAAAATCCCAGCAAAAATCAAAATAGCATATCGAACAAAACTTGCTAGAAAACCAAACAGAGTTTCATCCAGTTCTTCATGGTCTTCACCAAATTCACGCAGCTTTTTGCTGATAAATCCAGAAGCCCAAATCGCAGCAGCCAAAATCGCAGCGGCAATGAAAACATTCAGCAACAAGTTTAGTATCCATTCCATCCTATATTTCCTTTTCTAGCCAATATGGCCCTGATTTTCACCAATCTGCCCGCGATGTAGCAGAACATGATCTATTAATACACATGCCATCATCGCCTCGCCAACGGGAACGGCGCGGATACCGACACATGGATCGTGGCGCCCCTTGGTAATGATTTCCGTGTTCTCACCAGACTTTGTAATCGTCTGGCGCGGTGTCAAAATCGACGAGGTCGGCTTGACCGCAAACCGGCAAACAAGGTCCTGCCCCGTCGAAATGCCACCCAAAATTCCACCGGAATGGTTACTGGAGAATACTGGTCCGTCCGGCCCCATCGAAATCTCATCAGCGTTTTCTTCACCGGTAAGCATTGCCGCATCCATTCCAGCGCCAATTTCTACGCCTTTGACGGCATTGATCGACATCATCGCGGTCGCAATATCCGTGTCGAGTTTTGCATAAACCGGCGCGCCCAGTCCGGCCGGAATACCCGACGCAATCACCTCAACCATCGCGCCGACGGAACTGCCGGATTTACGAAGTTCAGAAAGATAGGTATCCCATTTCGCGGCGGCCTTAACGTCTGGCGTCCAGAACGGGTTATTCCCGATCTCGGCCAGATTCATCGCTGCACGATCAATCTTATGTGGGCCCATTTGCACCATAAACCCGGTGATCTTCACATCCGGCAAAAGGAATTTCAGCGCTTCGCGCGCCACCCCTCCAGCGGCAACGCGCGCAGCCGTTTCGCGTGCACTAGACCGCCCGCCACCGCGATGATCGCGATTACCATATTTTTGAAAATAGGTAATGTCAGCATGGCCCGGGCGAAATTTTTCATGAATATCACCATAATCTTTGGACCGCTGATCAGTATTCTGAATCATCAGCTGGATCGGCGTTCCGGTGGTTTTGCCTTCGAACACACCGGACAGGATTTCGACCTGATCGGCCTCCTGCCGTTGGGTCGTGAATTTGTTCTGGCCAGGTCTGCGTTTATCAAGCCAATGTTGGATCATATCAGCGCTCAACGGCACGTTCGGCGGACAACCGTCAACGACAGCACCGATCGCCGGCCCGTGGCTCTCGCCCCAAGTCATTACGCGAAACAGGTGACCGAATGAATTCATAGACATGGCGAGCGCTCCTTTGACGGGTTTGATAGACCAAGCAGGCCGCGCGCAAAACCCCTATTCTTGCGCGACTTGACGATGTTTAGGTTTCGGCGATGGCCCTGCATCAACACGTGGATTGCCAATACGGGTCACCGGTTTCTCGTCGGAAACATTGCTGCGGCTTTCCCGCCAAACCACAAAAATACCACTGCTGATGATAATTGTCGCGCCGACGGCCACCCAAATATCAGGGGTTTCGTTGAAAAAGAAATACCCAAACGCCACCGCCCACAGGATTTGCGAATACTGAACGGGGGCAATCACCACAGCCGGGGCCGCACGGTAGGCGGCGATCATGGCGATTTGGGCGAATGTAACAAGTACCCCGATAAGGGCCATTATTCCAAGATCCGGCAATTTAACAGGTTGATAAACCATGGGCATAAGTGCCGCCATTACCAAAATACTTGAAATCATCGGGAACAAGATCAGTACGGCGCTGCGTTCTTCTGACCCTATTTTTCTCACGATGATGTTAGAAAATGAACTTGCGGCCGCCGCCAGCAATGCCGCACCGCGGCCAAAGGTGAATTCCGAAGCGCCGGGACGTAAAACCACCATCACGCCTATGAATCCGACAATCACAGCGATCCAGCGTTGCAGGCGAACGGTTTCCCCCAAAAGCGGTACGGAAAGCACGGTGATGAACAAAGGGGTGGCAAATAATAGCGCGTAAACCTCAGTCAGTGGCAGCACAGTGAAAGCGTAAAACGCGCAAGTCATAGCGATAAGACTGCACAGCGTTCGCGCCATGATTAACCACGGATGGTGTGGGCGGAAATTGTTAACGCTGCGGTCGGCCATCATTACTATTGTGACTGGCAAGAATGCAAAAAGGGTTGAGAAAAAGATGATTTGGAACACCGAATACGAACCACCCAACGCTTTTATCAACGTATCATGAGTGGCAAAAATGCCAAAAGCCAGCAACGCTAAACCAAATCCGCGCGTTGATTCTGATTTTTCAGCCATCTCGAAATCCTTTGTTTTCACACAGCCTATCACGACCGTTACGTTTCACAACATTGAAAACATGGTATTTTTCTGCGCTTGCGCTTGGACGCAAGATCTATATGTTCGCCCCTGCCTCGGGGGGCCAGAAATGGCTGAGATGCGAAAGCGGACCCGTTGAACCTGAACCGGATTACACCGGCGTAGGGAAGGTAAGACGGTTTTTGCCGTCCTGTCCTCCTTTGCGCCGTAGCTAGGAGATATTATGAAAACACCTCTACTTGCTGCGGCCCTTGTCACCCTTTCGGGTGCTGCATGGGCGCAAACACAGACTTTGACAGTCTATACTTACGACAGTTTTGTCCCCGATTGGGGCCCCGGCCCGCTGATCGAAACGGCGTTTGAGGAAGTCTGCGATTGCAACCTCGAATTCGTTGCAGCTGGTGACGGTGCCGCCCTTTTGGCACGCCTTCGACTGGAAGGTGAACGGACCGAAGCCGATGTTGTTCTTGGGCTCGACACCAGCCTGACGGCGGCGGCCAAGGCGACCGGATTATTCGCACCGCATCCGGGTATTCCTGACAATCTGACCTTGCCAATTGAATGGAACGACGACACGTTCCTGCCCTATGATTGGGGATACTTCGCATTTGTTTATGATCAAACCAAGCTGACAGATGCGCCAACCAGTTTCGCCGAATTGCTGGAAAGTGACGTGAGCATTGTTATTCAGGATCCGCGCAGCTCCACCCCTGGATTGGGTTTGCTGCTTTGGGTGAAACAGGTTTACGGTGATGATGCCGCCGGCGCATGGGAAACTCTTGCACCGAAAATTGTGACTGTGACCAAAGGCTGGTCCGAGGCATATGGAATGTTTACCGAGGGGGAGGCCGACATGGTTTTGTCCTACACAACCTCGCCCGCCTATCACATTATCGCCGAAAGCGACGACAGCAAAGTGGCCGCCGAGTTTAGCGAAGGCCACTATATGCAGATCGAGGTTGCTGCCAAAATTGCTGGAACGGATCAAGGTGAATTGGCCGACCAGTTCTTGGAATTCATGACATCTGAAGCCTTTCAATCGGTAATCCCTACAAGCAACTGGATGTATCCTGCGGCATTACCAACAGCCGATTTGCCTGAAGGTTTCGCGGCCCCCGTGATACCATCCGCGTCAATGTTGATTAACGATGACGAAGTCGAAGCCATCAGAAAAGAAGCGTTGGAAGAATGGTTAACCGCCCTCAGCCAATAACCCTAATGGGCTCTGCGGCGCTGCTGATTGTGGCGCTGCTTTTGCTTGGCCCGTTGCTAGCACTTTTGTGGCGGGCCGAGTTTACCAGTGGGATCTCGCCATCAGACTGGGTTGCGATTAGGTTCACGATCTTCCAAGCGACCCTTTCGGCATTGATCAGCGTCGCATTGGCCATTCCGGTTGCGCGCGCGCTAGCACGCCGAAAATTTCGCGGGCGCGCTTTGATCATAACGTTGCTTGGTGCGCCATTTCTACTACCCTCGATTGTCGCTGTACTTGGGTTGCTCGCGATCTGGGGGCGCGCGGGCATTATTTCAAAAACCCTGATGTCCGTCGGGGTCGAGCGGCTGGATATTTACGGTCTAACCGGCATTCTGTTAGCACATGTATTCTTCAACCTACCACTAGCCACCCGCATGATTTTGCAAGGGTGGGGCAGCATTCCGTCAGAGCATTTTCGCCTTGCCGCGCAGCTGGGTTTTCGGCCAGCGGATACTATCCGGCACCTTGAAATCCCGATGCTTCGGGGCATATTACCGACTGCATTTCTGCTGGTATTTTTGCTGTGCCTAACCAGTTTCGCCGTCGCGCTCGCACTCGGTGGCGGGCCCAAAGCCACCACGATCGAGTTGGCTATATATCAAGCATTACGGTTCGATTTCGACCTCAGCAAAGCGGCGGTATTGGGGCTAATCCAGTTCGCGCTATGCGCCAGCCTCGCGGTAATTTCGTTGCGGCTTTCCGTGCAGGCGCAATTCGGCGGCAGCCTAAACCGCAATATTGAACGCTGGGACGCAACGTCGAAATGGTTGCGCGCGCAGGACATTATCGTTCTGGGCATAACCGTAATATTTGTCAGCACCCCGTTGATCGCAATCGTTTTGCGCGGTTTGCCCGCCATATCAGAAATCCCAGCATCCGTTTGGCCCGCAGCCCGAAACAGCTTGATCGTAGCATTATGTTCCGCCGCACTGGCGCTGTTGCTGGCTATAATTTTGGCGCTTTTCATCGACATGCTGAAAGCGCGGCGATCCAAGCTGGCGTCGCTATCCGAAGTCCTCGGACTGATCACATTATCCGCCTCACCATTTGTTCTTGGCACCGGCCTGTTCATCATCATCAACCCGTTTTTCAGTCCCTTCGCACTGGCCCTGCCAATCACTGCACTGGTAAATGCGGCGATCAGCCTGCCGCTGGCGCTACGCTCTATCCTACCAGCATTGGAGCAAAATCGGCGGAGTTATGGACAACTTGCGGCCAGCCTCGATATGCGCGGGTTATCACATTTTCGCTACGTCATCTGGCCGGCAATTCGCGGGCCAGCCGGGTTTGCCACGGGGCTGGCGGCGGCGTTATCGATGGGGGATCTTGGGGTTATCACGTTATTTGCACCGCCAAATGTCGAAACCCTACCGCTGGTTATGTATCGCCTTATGGGGACCTATCGACTGGATCAAGCCGCAAGTGTAGCATTGATATTGGTTGTGCTAACCTTAACCCTGTTCTGGATTTTTGATCGCGGAGGCCGCCTTGGACGTCACTCTTAAAACCCTCGAAATCCGGCTGGATGCGTTTTCGTTGAAGGCTGATCTGTCGATCGGCACGGGCAGCACTGCGATCATCGGCCCGTCGGGCGGTGGGAAATCTACGTTACTTTTGGCGATTGCTGGGTTCATTGAACCGACAGCGGGTACGATCCTGTTTGAGGATAAAAATTTAACCAAGGCACCCCCTGCCGAGCACCCCGTTACGTTGTTATTTCAAGAAAATAACCTGTTCCCGTATCTTCGCGTTTTCCAGAACGTAGCACTTGGTGTTCGGCCTGATTTAAAACTGTCGTCCGATGACACCGAACGCGTCGAGGCAGCGCTTATCCGTGTCGGCCTGCCAAATATGAGCGCGCGTTACCCATCCGAACTGTCTGGCGGCCAACGCCAACGGGTAGCATTGGCGCGGGCTTTGTTGCGGGACAAACCTGTGTTGTTACTGGATGAACCGTTTGCCGCACTTGGTCCAGCGCTTCGCCATGAGATGCTTGATTTGGTGGCCGAAATTCGTGCCCAACAAAATGCAACGCTGCTTTTGGTGACCCATTCACCTGACGATGCCAGACGAATTGCAGATCAGACAATTCTAGTGGCCCAAGGTCGCGCGATGCCGCCTGCGCCTACCGCAGACTTGTTGGACAATCCGCCCGCTGCATTGGCAGAATATTTGGGATAAGCATAAAAAAAGGCGGAGAACCAGCTCCGCCTTTTCAGAATTTTAGTGAACTCAGTCTTTGCGTTTATGTGGTGCCCAGAGTTTCTTGTTGGTTAGATACATCAACGATGCAAAGAACACCAAGAATATGAACACGTAGAAACCTGTTTCCTTGCGGACTGTCATCTTAGGTTCAGCCGTCCACATCAAGAATGCAGATACGTCCATTGCCATGTGATGTAAGTCTGCCTCATGGCCGTCCTGATATTCAACATAATCATCCTCAAGTGGTGGAGGCATGGAAATCCAGCCGCCCGGGAAGGCGGTGTTTTCGTACAGAATAGTTCCAGCTTGCTCTTTCTCTTCGCCGGTATAACCAGTCAAGATCGAAGCAATATATTCTGGCCCGCCCATACCTTTGATAATCTGGTTGATCCCCAGACCGGCAGGGCCGTGGAAACCAGCACGCGCTTTGGCCATCAAACTTAGATCAGGCGCGTTGTCATCATTGGACATCGGGAACATGTCAGATGGAATTGCCGGACGATAATCGTCCAGTTCCGTATCAAACACTTCGTAAAGGGCTGCATATGCCTTCACTTGATCCTCTTCCATATGCGGCCCGCCTTCGTCACCCAAGGTGCGGAGGGCGACATATTGCAGGCCATGGCAAGCGGAACAAACTTCGGTATAAACCTGAAGGCCACGCTGCAACTGGTGCTGATCATAAGTGCCAAATGGACCTTCGAAGCTGAAGGCGAAGTCTTCGATGTGCTGTTCCTCGCCACCAGACGCATAGGCGCTGGTGCTAAGGGTTACCGCGACGAGCGCGGACAGGATGGTTTTTTTCATCATCTCTTTGTCTCTTTCTCGTCTCTTACTCGGCCGACTTAGGCGGGTAATGGGAATCGAAATCTTCTTCGATTGTTGCAGGTGGCGTATTCGGCTTCTCGATCACGCCCAGAATTGGCAGGATAACCAAGAAATATGCGAACCAGTATGTTGCCCCGATCAGCGAGATCGTTGAATAGGGCGGCTCGGCGGGCTGTGCGCCACACCACATTAGCACCATAAAATCGATCGCCAGCAACCAGAACCACCACTTGAACATTGGACGATATGTGCCCGAACGCGTGCGGCTTGTATCAAGCCAAGGCACCAGTGCCATGACGAAGATCGCACCAAACATCGCAATCACTCCGAAGAATTTTGCGTCGACAATACCACCAGTAAAGAAGCTGGCAATTTGCACGATCCAAACATCGGCAGTGAAGGCCCTAAGGATTGCGTAGAACGGTAAGTAATACCATTCCGGCACAATATGCGCGGGCGTCACCAGCGGATTGGCAATTGTGTAGTTATCGGGATGGCCCAAATAGTTCGGCATGGTCCAGATCACAGCCACAAATCCAGCCAGAACAACCAATAGTGCGAACAAGTCTTTGATCACGAAATATGGCCAGAATGGCAGGGTGTCTTTTTCGACTTCTTTCTTGGAACCGCGACGCACCTCAACACCTGTTGGGTTGTTATTCCCCGTGGTGTGGAAGGCCCACATGTGCACGACCACAAGACCAACAATCACGAATGGCAGCAGGTAATGTAGCGAGAAGAAGCGGTTCAGCGTAGCGTTGCCAACCGCAGGTCCGCCCATCAGCCAAGCCTGAAGAGATTCACCAATGAATGGGATCGCGCCAAATAGACCGGTAATAACCGTCGCACCCCAAAAGGACATCTGCCCCCAAGGCAACACATAGCCCAAGAACCCAGTCGCCATCATCGCGAGATAGATCAGCATACCGATGATCCATGTGATTTCGCGTGGTGCCTTATAAGAACCGTAATAAAGACCGCGGAAAATGTGGATATAAACCGCCATAAAGAACAGCGCAGCGCCATTCATATGGGTATACCGGATGGCCCAACCGCCATTAACATCCCGCATGATATGTTCAATAGACGCAAACGCCAAATCGACATGCGGCGTGTAATGCATCGCCAAAACAATGCCGGTAATGATCTGCAAGACTAGGCAAAAAGCCAATACAATGCCCCAAATCCACCACCAGTTAAGGTTAATCGGCGTCGGGATCATCAAAGTTTCATAAATCAGGCCAACAATCGGCAGGCGCTCAGCCAACCATTTTTCGGCGTTTGATTTTGGTTCGTATTTATCGTGTGGAATACCGCTCATAATATGTTCCCTTAGCCCAGTTTGATCACGGTGTCGGAAATAAATTTCGCAACAGGCACCGGAAGGTTTTCAGGGGCAGGTCCGCGACGAATGCGTCCTGCGATGTCATAATGTGATCCGTGACATGGGCAGAACCAGCCGCCAAAATCACCTGCATTACCCAGTGGCACACAGCCAAGATGGGTACAAACACCCATCATCACCAGCCATTCACCAGCTTCATCCAATGTGCGGTTTGCATCATTGGCATCGGCGTCGCTTTTGGCATTCTCGTTGCGCGCAGCATCATCAGGAAGATCATCAAGATCGACTGCACGGCCTTCTTCAATTTCTTCAGCGGTACGACGACGAATGAAAACAGGCTTACCGCGCCATTTTACTGTTATCTGCGTACCAGGTTCGATACCTGATATATCAACCTCAATCGAGGACAATGCGCGCACATCGGCACTCGCATTCATCTGGTTGACCAATGGCCATATTGCGGCCCCTGCTGTCACGGCCCCAGCCGAGGCAGTGGCAACATACAAAAAGTCGCGGCGTGAGCCTGTGTCTTCTTCCGACAAGAGGTACTCTCCTTTGTCTGCCCCGGGATTGGGGGTGGATATACGTTAACGAGTCTACTTACGTAGTCGACATAGTTTCAGACCGAATACACTTGCAATTGCGCTAGGTCCAGCGGACTTTGCGTCGCAGTTGGTTAAGAATAGGAAAATTTCCAAAATGAAGGTCCGTTTAGCAACATTTCAGCCTGATATCGCGCAAAATCTGGGAAGCATGATTCGTCTTTCGGCGTGTTTGGATGTGCCAATCGACGTGATTGAACCCTGCGGATTCCCGTTTTCGGTCAAAGCTTTGCGTCGTGCGGCGATGGATTACGCTGATATTGCCGACATCACACGACATGATTCTTGGGAAACATATATCGCAGTGCAGACCGGGCGGATCATATTAATGACCACTGACGGTGCAACACCGTTATGGGATTTTGAGTTTCGGGATGGCGATACAATTATGATGGGCCGCGAAAGCGCCGGTGTCCCTGACGAGGTTCGCGAAGCTGCCGATGCCGCGCTCCTAATCCCGATGCCAGGCGGCGGGCGATCGTTGAACGTCGCAGTATCCGCCGGAATTGCCTTGGGCGAGGCTTGTCGGCAAATGAGAGTTCTGCGATGAAAAACATCATTTTCGATTGGGATGGTACGCTGGGCATGACCCTGCATTTGTGGCTGGATGGGTACCGCGCCGGATTGCTGGATCAGGGGCATGATATCCACGATACTATCATCGCAAATAATTTCTTTTACGGTCACGACGAAGTTGCGCACCAATTCCCCGATGTGGATTTTCTAAGTTTACGTATTTTCGCCCGCGCTCATACGCATGACAATCTGGACAACCTGACTTTATATGACAGCGCCAAGGAAACCGTCATCACCCTTCGGGACGAAGGTTTTGACGTCTCGCTGGTTTCTTCTAGCCCGCGTTTGTTATTGGATAAAGGTCTGTTTGCGCACGGATTTCAGAGTCTTTTCACCTCTGTTGTTGCAGGGGACGAGGTTGCCAACCGCAAACCTGATCCAGAACCTTTTCTTAAAACGCTCCATAATATCGGTGGCCATGCCGAGGAAACCATAGTTGTTGGTGATGCGGAGGTTGATATCCTCGCGGGTAAAGCTGCGGGTTTGAAAACCTGCCTGTTTACCCCCGAGGTCAACGGCCTATTCCACGATTTCGACGAATTGCACAGCCATGAACCAGATCACCAGATCACCCATATGGCGGATTTGTTAAAAGTGGTTGCATAGCCCTCCGTTAAAGCTCCAGTTCCAAATGCGGGCGGCCATTTGAGGTTTTCTCGCGCGTGGTTCCGGCTGGCCCAACGGTTTTGGTAATCCGTTGGCGGAAATTCGAAAAGCTGTCGAAAGTCACAACATCCACGGCCTCGTCCAAATCAAGGGTCAGTCGATACCAACCGGGTTGCAACGACGTAACCGCGATAATTTTCGCCGTAAACGGTTGCGACAGGTAATGCCCGCGAACGCGTTGCCCTAAAACCCACGCGTTTGGAGCATCAATTTTGATCGCCGCATACAGCGTATTCCAATCGCGGTAACCATAATGAATGGCAATTAGCTCCAGTGATTGGCTATGGCCGATTTCGTGCCCCTCGTCGTGTAATTGTGCGCGCAATTCTCTGGCTTTTCCTTTGGCTTTCGCCAGCGTCGGCAAATCGTAACTCATGTTCGAACCTCGCTATTTGCCGTAAATAGTCCCCATTTGAAGCGATGGCTGCGGGCAGTACGGGCCAACACCGCAATGGTAACCGCCAACAGCAAAGTTTCAGCCACAGGCCCCGCGATCCATATTCCAGTTTCCCCAAACCATATCGGCAGTAAAAACGTCAATGGAAGGGCAAACAGATAGGTTTTGGTTAGCCCGAGGATCGCAGCGCGCCCTGCTTCGCCGATGGCTTGGAAATAGCTTGCGATCATCATCAGCGGCCCAGCAATGAAAAACGACAGCGAGACGATCGGCATTATCCGCGCCACTTCGGCAACAACTTCGGGGGCTTGGACAAAATACGCACCAATTTTCCCTGCGAATAGGGTCAGGATAATCTGGGAGGTCAGGCAATACACAAACGCGATACCAATACCGATTTTCAGGCCATGGTCCGATCGTTGTAAAAGCCGCGCGCCAAAGTTATTGCCGATGATGGATTGCACCGCGTAACTTAGCCCCAGTAGAGGCAGGAAAACAAATGTTATGACCCGTGTAACAATTCCGTAAGCCGATATTGTGGTTTCGTAGCTAGCAATCTCTACCAGTTGCAGCACCGTAACAATGGCTGCTGAACCAAGTGCTAAACCAACGAAATTTAGGCTTTGTGGGGCGCCCAGCGCCAAAATCCGACCCCATGCCGTAAAAATACTGTGGCGCAGAAGCGCGCTCGGGCGTAGCTCGGTTCGACCTTTCAGGCGAAACACCAATATTATTGTAAAGGCCAGCGCTTGTGCCATTGCGGTGCCATAAGCCGATCCTGCCACCCCCATATCCAATAGGGCGATAAGGACGTAGTTGAACCCGATATTAGCCAGCGAGACGAGCAGACTCATCGCGGCCATAAACCCGACACGCCCCTCGTTCCGTAAAGCGTCGGAATTGACGGAAAGCACAAACAGGGCTGGCGAGAATAGAACTGTAATGCGCAGGTAAACCAGCCCCATTTCAGCCAGACCTGCCGACCCGCCCGCTGCCAGCAACGCAATCTGCTGCCCAAACAATAAAAACAACGCGATAAGCACAAAGCTTAAGGCCAGCGCCAACCCATGCGCACCAGCAAAAACCCCGCGTGCATCGTCAAACTGGTGGGCACCAAGATGTCGGGCAAGCAGGCTCGACATGCCGCTACCGACAAGTGTCGCCAGCGCAACGATCAGCATGTAAATCGGGAACATCAGGGTAACCGCGCCCAGCGCCTCCGGCCCTACATATATACCCAGAAACAACGCATCGGCGACGGCCAGCAGGCCATTCATTCCCATGACAAAGATTATCGGCAAAGCGGTTTTTGCAAAAATGGTCGTTATTGGACCTGTGGTGAAACTATTTTCGGTAACGTCAGACATGATCTCATATTCCCCATGCAACATTCCGCTTTGAAGATGGGTGCCCGCGCTACCATCCGCGCGAAATGCGTGGAGGATCAATGAAAATCAGTATCAAACAAAACTTCACCATGACTATGTCAGCGAGCGGCAGGTGTTTGCGACCTGCGTTCTACCTATTTAGGGTTAGCCGAGCTGTCAAGAATGTTGTTCTACAATTCGCAATTGGTCATTAACTTGGTGCGATTATCCGCGAACGCCACGGCCTCGCGCTGCCAATGATCCAGATGCCCGTCCGCTTTCAGCTTGGCCGTAACCTCTGCACCGACGCTATCAAGCATCATTTGTTCATCGGACATATGTACCAGCACCTCATGCACCATATTGAGCAGGGCGGCATCCGCCGGAACCCCGTATATATCGCAAAAAAGTTTCAGCCGCCTGCTGCCCACCCCCATATCGGCAATCGCGAACGGCGACATATCACCTGCATTGAACGATAGCGGCACCATCCAATAAGCTGCATAGGCGACATCGCGCAATCTTGGACCGGGGCCAACAAGATCGAAATCAATCACGGCTTTCGGGACGCCATTCGCAAAGATGAAATTATAGGGTGCAAAGTCATTGTGGCAGATAACTTCGAACTGCGCGGCATCGTGATATTCTTTTGTCCAGATCGCGTTGTCAGTCACAAAATCCTGCGTTGCATCATGAAATTTCCGAAGCATCTTGGCCGTTGCTATCAACGCCGCGTCTTTAGTCCAGATATCAGGCGGAAAATCGGTGGCACCTTCAATGAACGACAGGACCTCTCGTCCCTTCTCGTCAACCCCTAGAAATCGCGGGCCGTCGGCAAAACCCTTGACCTCAAGATGCAACAGCAGCTTATGAATAGTAGGGCTGGACGGCGAGATTGCGCGACGAACAGTGTCCCCAATTCGCATAACCTCGGCGTTAATATTGCCGCCTTCCAGTGGAATTTCAATTTCGGGCATTACTCACCTTGGGTATTTCAAACGCATGTCAGCAACGGAAGTGGCAACTAGCTCTTCCAACACGGCTAAATCCACATCTTCCAGCTTGTTGATATAAAGGCAGGATCGCCCTTTTTTGTGTTTACCAAGCTTTGCCAATAACCCGGCATATGCATCAAAACCCGGCATAATATAAATACTTAACGCACTTTTGCGCGGCGAGACCGCCGTGATCATCCAATCCCCTCCGCGCCCGCTTTCGTATTTATAGGTATAAGT
>CAZYMT010000027.1:6033-23042 GCA_964649035.1 uncultured Rhodobacterales bacterium | reverse complement strand
TGCGATGAACCAACTGGCGCGCTCGACAGTAAAACCGGTATTCGGGTGTTGGAGGCGTTGGCGCAGATCAACGAAGAACTGGGTACAACCACGGCGGTTATCACCCATAATGCCGGCATCCAAAAAATGGCACATCGCGTGATATTTTTTGCTGACGGACAAATTAGTGAAGTCAAAGTAAATGAAACCCGTGTCCGGCCAAACGAGATTGTGTGGTGATGTCATGATGGCGCTGGACAAAAAACTGGTGCGGGATTTCGGGCGACTTTGGGCGCAATCTTTGGCGATTGCTTTGGTGTTGGCGTGCGGCGTGGCTATTTTGGTGATCAGTTATGGTGCCGAACGTTCCTTGTCGGAAACTCAGGAAACTTTTTACGAACGCAACCGTTTTGCGGATATTTTTGCTTCGGCAACGCGCGCGCCAAATACGCTAAAACAGGAAATTGCTCAAATTTCCGGCGTCAGTCTGGTGGAAACACGGATTTCGGAATATGCGATCCTCGATATTGACGGATTGCTGGAACCCGCCATGGGGCGCCTTGTTTCACTACCTAAATCTGGCGAACCAATATTAAACCTGCCCACTATCATCACCGGACGCTTGCCAGCGCCTGATGCAACCGACGAGGTCGCGGTAAATGAAAATTTTGCCAATGCCAGTGGGTTCATTGTTGGCGACGGTTTTGCGGTCACCCTAAACGGCCAGAAACGCCGGATGACCATCACCGGAACCGTTTTGTCACCGGAATTTATCTATACAATCGGACCCGGTGCGATGATGCCGGATGACCGACGTTTTGGTATTCTCTGGATCGGTTATGACGCGCTGGCTTCCGCTTTTGACCTGCAAGGTGCCTTTAACGATGTCACCTTGAAACTGACTGCAAATGCCAATGAACGTGCGGTTATGGATGAGTTGGAGGCGTTGCTGAAACCTTACGGCGGAACCGGTCCCTATACGCGTAGTTCACAGATATCGCACAGCTTCATTGATAGCGAACTTAAGCAACTTCAAAACATGGCGCGAGTGATGCCGCCGTTATTTTTCGTAATATCGGCGTTTCTGGTGGGTATGGTTCTGGGTCGGTTAATTTCGCTGGAACGTGAACAGATTGGTCTGTTCAAAGCCATCGGATACAGCAATTTTAGCATCGGTTGGCATTATATCAAACTCGCCATCGGAATAGGTATTTTCGGGATTTTGCTGGGATGGGCTGCCGGCGCTTGGGCAGGTCATGCGCTTAGCGAATTTTACGCCCAATATTTCCATTTCCCCTACCTGATTTATGTGAATGGCATCGATACATTCGCAATTTCGGGACTGGCGGGGCTGGCAACTGCGATACTTGGCGCGGCGCGGTCCGTTTGGCGCACCACGCGCTTGTTGCCCGCCGTTGCCATGTCGCCGCCCGCGCCAGCCAAATTCAAGGAAAACATCTTTGACAAGATCGGGCATTTCTTTCACGCCCGCCAACCCACCATGATGATTATCCGTTCACTGACGCGCTGGCCGATACGCGCCTCGCTTACAACATTGGGAATTGCGCTGTCGGCGGCGTCGATGGTTTCATCCCTATTCATGTTCGACGCGATGGAGGAGCTGATGGAGACCTCCTTTTTTCAGGCCAACCGCCAACACGTAACCTTAACCCTTGCGCAAGCGCAGCCCCGTTCCGTTCTGGACGAGGTTGAAAATTTACCCGGTGTCCTGCGCGCCGAAGGCATGCGAAATGTGGCCGCTCGTTTGCGCAACGGATATTTGACGCGGCTGGTTGGTGTTGAAGGCCGTGAACCCGGAATGGACCTTTCACGGGTGTTAGACGGCGACAATAAAAACACCGTTTTCCCTGATCAGGGGATTGTGTTATCGGCGCGGCTGGCGGAACATTTGAACGTAGATGTAGGTGATATTCTGGATTTAGAAATCCTACAGAGCCAGCGTGGCAATTTTACGGTTCCGGTGACGGGAGTTATCCAACAGTTTTTCGGATTGGGGGCCTATATGGACCTCGATTTTCTAAGCGCATTATTGCAGCAAAAACCGCTGATAAATTCGGTTCATGTCGCATTGGACAACACGCAATTGCCACAACTTTATGAAAGTGTAAAAGCCGCGCCAAACATCGCTGGTATGGTGCTTTGGACCCAAATCCGGAAATCCTTTAACGACACAATCGCCGAAAGCTCGGGGATATCGACCACCGTTTACGCGATTGTCGCCAGTCTGATAGTTATCGGCGTTGTCTATAATTCGGCCCGCATTCAGCTTTCGGAACGTGCCCGCGAATTGGCCAGCCTCCGTATACTCGGTTTTACGCGCGGCGAGGTTTCGTTTATCCTGATGGGCGAAATGATGTTTCTGACGATCATTGCCATCCCGTTGGGATTTCTGATCGGCTACGTTTTTGCCTCTGCGATCGTCAGTAGCTTTTCCAGCGATCTTTACACAATACCGCTTGTCATCAATCGGGAAACTTATGGCCTGTCGGGCGTCATCGTCTTTGCGGCGGCCCTTGGCTCGGCATTGTTGGTGCGGCGACGTGTTAACCGGCTCGATCTTATCGCCGTTATGAAAACTAGGGAGTAAACCATGGCTATTCCACTTCGAAAAATTGTTCTCTGGGCTGTCGGGGCCGCCGCGATTAGCGCTGCTGTCTATTTCAGTTTTCAAACCCAACCTGTGCCTGTGGATTTGGCGCGCGTCATACGTGGACAGATGGAAGTGACGATAAATGGCGACGGTGTCACGCGCATTCAAAACCTTTACGAGGTTTCCTCGCCAGTCACCGGAACAGTCCATCGAAGTCCCGTTACCGTGGGCGACAAAGTTATCGCGGGGGAAACACTGGTCGCTGTGATTGAACCAACCCAACCCGCCTTCCTAGATACGAGATCCCGTTTGCAAGCAGAGGCCGCCGTGCAAGAAGCTGGCGCTGCCCTGCGGGTAGCCGAGGCCACAATTGGCCGTGCTGAGGCTGATTATAAATATGCCCGCGACCAGTTTGAACGCGCCGAAACCCTTTTTGGCGGCGGCACCATTACTCAGAGTAGCCGTGACGATAACAAACTTCTGTTGGAAAGGGCACGCACGGCCCTTGTTCTAGCGCTTTCGGAACGTGCATTGCGGCAAAGCACGCTGGACAGAACAAACGCGGCGCTGATCGGGCCGGATACAAACGCATCGCGGGCGGCGGATTCATGTTGCATCCAGATATTCGCCCCAGCCGACGGTGAAATCCTTAGTATCGCCTCCACCAGTGAACATGTCGTAATGATCGGTGCACCGCTGGTCAGTATCGGGCAGCCCGATGATCTGGAACTGGTGGTTGATCTATTGTCTAGCAACGTCGTTCGCCTAAGCGAAGGTGCAAGTGCCTATGTTGAGAGATGGGGCGGCGACAATGCCTTATTGGCGAAAATTCGTCGGATAGAACCTTCGGCCTTCACCAAAGTATCAGCGTTAGGGATCGCCGAACAACGGGTTCGAGTGCTTCTTGATATCCTATCTCCAGCTGATGAGCGGCCAACATTGGGCGACGGTTTCCGTGTATTTGTGCGCGTAATCGAATGGCAAAACGACGATGCCCTACAGGTCCCAATCAGCGCCTTGTTTCGCGACGGCGATGATTGGACCGTCTTTCGTGTCCAAGAAGGGCAGGCCCTAATTACTAAGGTTTCTATCGGCCAACGCAACTCGTCGGTTGCACAAATACTGGATGGAATTTCTGAAGGTGACACGGTTATCACCCATCCAAGTGATCGCGTTAGCGATGGGATCGAAATTATTGACCGAAATGAGCTATAGCTTTGTTTTAACACCCGATACTGAGGCAATAACAGATGTTGAGGTGCCGCGGACGCGGGCGACCTCGATCGTTCTGATTTTGCGGCAGGATTTCGTAATTATAACGTTACCCCATGGTGGTGTTTCGTCCGCTTGAGACCGTAAATGGCCCTTTTACAGCCAGATTCCCTTTCGGGTTTATGCAGAAAAAACAATCGGCAAAGGCGAGGATTTCAGCAAGTGGTTCGTTGCATCGCCAAATATGAAATTGTGGAAGCGTGAATGCCCGTAAGCGCCCATCACAATCAGATCGCTGCCCTCAATTGCCGCCTGATGGATGATTTGTTCTCCCATCGTTGGTTTTGATTGATCGACATGCACAACCTTGGTTTTAACGCCGTGTCGCGCAAGTGCGGCGGCCAGTTCATGGCCTTCAACCTCGACACTATCGGGATGATTGTTTCGTTGCGTAACCGTGAACAAAACCACGGTTTCCGCCTGAACGAGCAGGGGTAGCGCGTTATGCACCGCCATAGTGGATTCCCGCGTTGCGTTCCACGCCACCAGAATTTCCTTGCCTATCGGCTTGTTCGCGTGGGCCGCAGGGATTTCGAGGACCGGTCGTCCGCTTTGAAGAATTAGATCTTTCTGCAGGCCTGATTGATCAGAACGATCATGCTTGTCTGGATGATCGACAATAATCAAATCAGCTTGAAAGGCGTTCCGAATTAGCTCGGTACTGGCATTTTGCGATTTTGCGGCCAATGAACGCCATTCAGCAACAAAATCTTCGTTTTTGGTGATTTCGTCGAATACGGATTTAATCGCGTCGTTATCCGTACGTGCCGTATCGTAATACGGCATGATGATTGGGGTCCCTGGGTAATAGCCGATACTTGGGTGGACTACGGGCCCCTGCAATGTATGAATTCCGATAAGATGAGCATCAAATCGGCGGGCGAGATCGCACGCTGTTGGCAAAATTTCGCGTGCGGATTCTTCGGTTGTTAGGCAAGCTAAAATGGTTTTATAGGTCATCTATGTTCTCCTGATTTTGAGTATTGAGGCAGGATTGTCAAAGCTTGAACTGGTGACAAATACGAACGATTTACCTGACATGCAGGCCTCCAGAATATTTCGGATATTATACGACGGTGCTTTCAAACCCGCATTGACGTAGATCAACCAGTTTTGTTGTCGGGCTCTTCGATTTCACTGGCTTGGACTCTGGTAAGGGCTAGTTGGGTCAGCATTGGGCCAAGGATTTCAAAGATAATTGTGCTGGCAATTGTGACTGCCAAAAGGGTTTGTCCGATTTCGGGGAAACGTTCAGCCGCAACCAATGCCATGCCAATGGCAACTCCAGCTTGCGGCATTAGTGCAAGACCATTCATCCGGCATTCCGTTTTAGGTAGGCCCGCTAGCCGCCCACCAACCCAGCCACCAATGATGCGGGCGACGAAGCGCAGTCCGATATAGGCGATGGCAACAGGGGCGATGACGCTCAGATTTCTGGTTTGCAAGGACGCGCCGACCATCACAAAGAACATCAACAGGAACGGCCATTCGATCCGCTCGATTGCATGAAACGGTCGACTGTGGTGACGGGCGGTGTTGGTAATAACCACGCCGCAGGCCATTCCGGTCAACAGGAACGACACACCCAGATATAGCGCCCCGCCAGTGCAGAGCAATACAACTCCGAGGGCCTCGACCAGGATTGGCTCGCCTGACTTTATTCTGCCGGTTAGGAATGCGGCAGGCAGGCCAATCGCCAGTCCAAGCCCGATCGCCCCGCCAACTTCCCACAATCCGTGTAATAATGCGTCGCCAGTGCCATTGCCGACATGGATGCTGACAAATGTCAGGATAATGCTGAACGCCAGAAGCCCCCAAGCGTCATCAACAGCGACAATACCCAGAAGGTTGGTTGCAAACCTGCTTTTTGAGCCAACTTGCCGGATCACATCTTGTGTTGCTGCCGGATCAGTTGCGCCTGATACCCCCGCCAAAAGCAGTGCCAGAATAAGGGGATAGCCAAGAAGGAACAGTCCCCCGCCGACAATCACCACCGAGGCGACAACAATAACGAACGAGGCAATCAGTATTTCGCGCCCATGTGCCTTTAGCGTCTGCCGCTTTAATCCGCCGCCTAGCAAAAACGCCACCATTGTCAGCGCGATGGAGGCGAAAATATCATTTGTGCCAGCGATGGGGCTGGGCAGGATATCAAGGACTGGTGGGCCAACCAAAGCCCCTAACAGCATTAGCAACGTTACGCGGGGAACATGGACGCGGCGGCCAATACTGTCCAATGCCAGCCCCGCGAGAAACAGCACGCCAACAGCAATTAGCAAAATCGGTTCGTTCATATTGCAGCTCGCACGCGTTGTTTCACGGACGGATCACGTTGCTTACATCGATATCAGCCTTTGTCGATAAGTCCTCGATACTGTCGATCAACAGTTGCATCGCATAGCGCGGGTTATGGGCGTAAGCGCCGGGGTCTTTGGCAATGAACTGGTAGTTATACGCAGCTTTCAACAGGCGCGGTGTCCAGCTTTTGTAGCTGTTTGGGTATATGGCCTCGCCGCCGCTGGCCTCGCCGTCACCATCGGTGTCGATGAAGAAATACGGGTAAGATGCGGGGGCATAGACAATGGCCACACCCGGCACGTCTGCCGCATAGGCTTGGATCGCAGCGTTAAGCTGGTCATGCAATGTCGCGATTTCGTCAGCGACACCTTCAGTGGTGTTGCCATCCCCGTCCGCGTCGGCAGGCCCCATGCGAATTGCCCGCAAGCTGTCGACATTCTGGTGACAGGCGACACAATCGGTAAGGGCAACTTTGAGGGTATGGGGGTTATGGCAACCCGTGCAATTATTTACCGGCGGCACATGGGCAAAGCGCTGCGCGTATTCTTTTCCGTCATACTGATACCCACCTTCAACCGATCCCCCCATCAGGGTTGCAGCGGCAGCGCGGTAATGCACGTTCAGGAAGGACAAACCTTCAGAAACTACATCCGCGTCCAAATCGGCAATCGCTGTATTGACTTGAGATCCAGACGCACGCCCTTGATGGCAGACAGTACAAACCGCCGAGGGTCCAAGATCGCTGATGACAATGCCAGAGGGAAAAGTAACATTTTCCAGTGCCGAGGCTTCGGCGTTATGGCAAGCCACGCAATCAATCGGTGATCCGGTTGGGGCAGGGTGGTCGACGACGTTTGACGCCGTACCATCAGCGCCGACAAAATCGAGGAAGCCGGGGCCCGAATGGCAAGCGGCACATTCTTGCGGGACTTCGCCATCTTCATCCCAATGTGTGAACGATTCCGACATGCGATCCGCGTGGGGCGAGGCCAGCCAGCTTTCAACAATGTCAGTAAGCGTTGGGCTTTCTTGTGCTGTTGCCTGACTGAAAATACTTATCGCCGCGATAAGGACAACCGACAAAGTGGTAAAAGGACGAATAGTCATAAGAACCCCCGTTTTTCATGTAATCTGATCCATGATGTCCTGAATTAACCATCGTTGCTATGATCTGAATCAAAGCAGGTCCATTCGCTCTGATTGAAACTCGCCTCGATATTGCACGCAAGGTTGGCGGCATGAACAGCGGGGGGCAGACGTGGTATTTCACATTTTTCGCGGTTTTAATCCGCGCCTGACTGGTGCGCCGGAACAGGCGATCCATGCTGGGCCCAAGATTGAAACAATCGCATTGCTTGGCGCAGATTACCGTGGGCAACATCTCGCGCTGAAAGTGGCCGAAGGGGATCATGTCGAGATCGGAGATATGCTTTTCACCGATCGCACCTATCCACAGATTACATTTGTTTCGCCACTTGCGGGCACAGTTTCAAGCATCGGTTACGGCGCACGCCGGACATTGTCGACGCTGGTTATCAAACGCGATGACAAGCCAATTCAGACGGGCGGGGATGTCCACGCCGTTGACGTAAAAACGCCGGACGCGTTTCGCGATACCTTGCTGGCGCGCGGTCTGTGGCCAGCTTTTCGAACCCGCCCTTTTGGTCGTATGCCGCTGCCAACCAGCCAACCTGAGGCTATTTTTGTGACGGCCACGGATACAAATCCGCATGCCCCTGATCCACGGATAGTTATTGCTCAAAATCCAGATTTCTTCCGCATCGGCGTTGAAAGCCTGCGCATGCTAACGGATGGTGTCGTCTATGTTTGCCAGCCACCGGGCGATGATCTGATCCCCGATAACAAGGACCAGATTGAGAGTGCTACATTTTCCGGTGCGCATCCCGCGGGGCTTGCCGGAACGCATATCCATCGACTTCATCCCGTCAACAATGGCAACCAAGTTTGGACCATTGGATATCAAGATGTGATTGCAATCGGGCATTTGCTGGAAACCGGGCGCTATATGGCCGAGCGAACAATTGCTCTGGCTGGTTCACGTGCAGCGCATCCGCGATTGATCCGCACGCATCTTGGGGCGAGCATTGCGGAGCTGACCAAAAATCAAGCCGTTGATGTCAAGATGGGAACCCCTAGCCGTGTTCTTTCTGGTCCGTTTTTGTCTGGACGCGAGGGGGCTTATCTTGGGCGCTTTCATCTGCAGGTTTCGATTGTCGATGCGCCTTCGATATCTTCCAAACCTTCGTTTATGCCCCGCATATTCCGCAATCAAAGGAATGATGAGGCGCGCCCGTTGATCCCGACAGCGGCGCTTGAACGGGCGATGTTGTTTGATATTCCTCCGGTGCCACTGATGCGGGCGTTGAGCGTCGGCGATACCGAAGCTGCGGCGAAGTTAGGCTGCGTGGAGCTGTTGGAGGAAGACGTTGCCCTGCTGTCCAGTCTTTGTACCAGCGGTGCCGATTATGGATCATTGCTGCGCCATGTTCTGGACACACTGGAGGCCGAAATATGAGGTTCCCCGGTCATGTTACCCTTACCGCCGACGCACCGTTTCTACGCCGTGGCTGGTCAGCGGGTGGTGTCACGTTTGTGCAGGTTATGGCGTTGCTCGCCCCGCTTGGCGCGACAGTTTTTATCGGGGGTAACGCGGTCTGGTGGGTCCTTGCAACCGCCATGCTGGCGACATTGTTTTGGGAATTGTGTTTTGCCTTTATCCGAAAGCGCGCGCTTAGCTGGTATGGTCTGACAACGGCGCTGATCGTTACGATAATGCTGCCGGAATCTGTACCGCTTTGGCAAGTCGGGCTTGGCGTGTCATTTGGTGTTGTCCTTGGCGAGCTGATCTTTGGCGGCCGTGGTTTCGGGTTTTTGAATGCCGCAGCCGTGGCCTTGGGGTTCTTGGTCTTTTCCTTCCCCGGTTTTCAACTCGTCGGAGATGCAAACATAGTCGCCATCGCGTCGGTGCCAGGGGCGTTGTTATTACTGGTCAGCGGGTTGATTTCGGGGCGCGTAATTGTGGCACTGCTGGTTGTCACACTATTATTTAGTGTCATAAATGGTGAGGGTTTTGTCCCACTGGCGACCTTCGGCACGGTGTTTTTCGTGATGATTTTCCTGATTTGTGATCCGGTTTCCTCGGCTGCGACTAATGGTGGGCGCTGGCTTTATGGGGCATTGGTCGGGGCGTTGATTGCCCTGTTCGACACAGTTTCTGGCCCGGGTATTTCAGCAACCGCATTGGTGTTTGCAGCGCTTCTCGGCGCGGTTTTCGCCCCGCTTCTCGATCATATAATTCTGTATGTAAAAACCCGCAGAAGGAGGGCGCGTAATGTCTAGCCCACTTGCCTTCTGGCGGCGCTTCCTTGCCCGTCCAAACGAGGACCGTATCAAAATATTTGGCATTGCCTTTCTTGTGGCATTCACCGCCTCGTTGGTCGTTTCAACCACGGCAATCAAACTGAAGCCGTTGCAGGACGCGCATTTGGCGGCTGAACGCGAGGCGCGGATGCAACAGATGTTGGACACATTACCCGGGCTGCGCGATTTGATGTTAGAGACGGGCGTCGACGCGCTGGAAACCCGAATGGTCAATCTGGTTGATGGCCAGTTTATGGCTGGCATGGATGTAGACACTTATGATGCCGAAGCTACGGCTAAAGATCCGGAAACCAGTATTGCCTTGGACCCGTCAATAGATGTCGCCGGAATTAAACGTCGGGCGAATTATGTGCCCATATATATGATGCAGCGCGACGGTGAGTTGATGCTGATCGTTTTGCCTGTCTATGGTCAGGGCTTTCAATCCAGTATCCGCGCGTTTCTAGCGCTGGGCCCCGATCTTAATACCGTTGCCGCTTTGACGATTATTTCACAAGGCGAGACCCCCGGCCTTGGCGCCCGGATCGAGGATGCTGACTGGCAAGCCTTATGGCCGGGCAAAGAAATCGCGGATGAAACCGGAAAGATCATGATTACGGTCATGCGCGGTCAAGCGATCACCCCGTTTGAGGTCGATGGCATTTCAGGCGCGACCCTGACGGGTAACGGGATATCGAATATGCTGAAATTCTGGCTGGGGGATTCCGGCTTTGGCCCCTTCCTTACGCGCCTGAAACAGGAGGGCCTATAGATGTCAATGTTTCGCCATGTCACCGGGCCGCTAATCAACAATAACCCCGTCACATTACAAATTCTGGGCATCTGTTCGGCGCTGGCCGTCACAACAACTCTTTCAACAGCCTTAACTATGTCGCTGGCCCTAACGCTGGTCCTTATCCTGTCAGGCGGCCTTATCAGCCTGATCCGCAACCATATCCCGACATCTATTCGTCTGATCATACAGATCACCATTATCGCCGCGTTGGTTATCGTCATTGACGAGCTGCTACAGGCTTATGCCTTTGAGATGAGCAAGCGGTTGTCGGTTTTTGTGGGCCTGATCGTGACCAATTGCGTGGTGCTTGGGCGGGCCGAAAGCTTCGCCATGCGCAATCCGGTTCTGCCCAGTATGCTGGACGGTTTTGGTAATGGTCTTGGCTATTCGCTGGTGCTGCTGATTGTCGGCGCGATCCGTGAATTCTTCGGGGCAGGGACCTTGATGGGGTACGCGGTCGTATCCACAATTGCCGATGGTGGCTGGTTCCAGCCTCTTGCTTTGATGCAACTCGCCCCCAACGCTTTTTTCATCATTGGGTTTCTTGTCTGGATCATTCGAAGCCTGCGATCTGATCAGGTCGAAGAGACCGAATTCCCGCTGCGGACAGGACGTGGAGATATAGGAAAATGATGGATATTTTCCTTACCGCCGTTTTGCAGGAGAATTTGGCGCTCTCCTTTTTTCTAGGCATTTGCACCTTCCTTGCGGTTTCGAAACGGGTTGAGACCGCGGTTGGCCTTGGGATGGCGGTTATTGTTGTGCAGACCATTTCGGTTCCGCTCAACAACCTGATTTTCAATTCCGTCTTGCTGGAAGGCGCTTGGAGCGGCGTTGGTTTACCCGACGTAGATCTGACTTACCTAAAGCTAATTGCCTTTATCGGCGTTATCGCCACCATGGTGCAAATACTTGAAATGGTGTTGGAACGTTTTGTGCCCGCGCTTTACCGGACATTGGGTATTTTCCTGCCGCTGATCACTGTCAATTGTGCCATCCTCGGGGGCAGCCTGTTCATGGTGGAACGCCGCTATGATTTCGGCGAATCCATTGTCTATGGCTTTGGCAGTGGCATCGGTTGGGCGCTGGCAATTGTGACTTTTGCCGCCATCCGCGAAAGGTTGAAATACAGCGATATGCCGCGTGGGTTACAAGGTTTGGGTAGCGCGTTTCTGGTAACCGGGCTGATGTCATTGGCGTTTTCTGCCTTTGCCGGATTGGGGGCAGGATGACCGAAATTGCATTGGGTAGCCTATTGTTAACCGCACTAATACTTATGCTGACGCTGGCCGTAGTTTTCATCCGCGCAGTGCTATTACCAACAAAACCCGCCAATATAACTATCAATGGCGCGACCAATATCAAGACCCAGACAGGCACCCGATTGCTATTGGCATTGACCAGTAACGACATTCTAATTCCGGCGGCTTGTGCAGGTGCAGGAACCTGCGGTCTTTGCCGGGTGCGGGTGACACAAGGGGGCGGCGAAGCCTTGCCAACAGAAACCGCGCGTCTATCGCGAGCCGAAATTCGTGGCGGAATGCGCCTTGCCTGTCAGGTTGTTTTGCGCGGCGATATAGAGATAGACGTCGCGGACGACCTGCTTAACGCCGAAAATTTTGAGTGCCGTGTCCATTCCATCCGCCATCTAACCCCGCTGATCTGCGAGATCACCTTGGCGCTGCCGGATGGCGTGCGGCCAGATATTATCGCGGGATCATTTGTTCAGGTTACTGCGCCAGCCTTTTCGCTGGATTTCTCCGATCTCGACATCCCCAAGACCTACCAACCGAACTGGGATAAACTGCGCTCGTTTACGGTTAAAAGCAATGCGCCGGTTACGCGGGCCTATTCCATTGCCAACCGTCCTGTTGATAGCGAAAACGGACTCTTCGTTCTCGACATTCGGCTCGCATTGCCGCCACCATCCGTTGCGGACGCCCCTCCCGGTGTAGTTTCTTCGTGGCTGTTTGGTCTTGCGCAAGGCGATCCTGTCAATATTAGCGGCCCCTTCACCAGCTTTCGCGCCCGTTCTTCTGGTGCTGAAATGGTCTTCATCGGTGGTGGTGTTGGCATGGCGCCACTTCGGGCGATTATTTTCGATCAACTGGAAGGCCTCGGCACAGATCGCAAGATCAGCTATTGGTACGGCGCGCGCAATCGAACCGAGCTGTTCTATCAAGATGAATTCGATGCGCTGGCTACCAAACATCCCAATTTCAACTGGACGATTGCCCTGTCCGACCCCAAGCCTGAGGATAACTGGACCGGCACCACCGGATTTGTGCATCAGGTGGCGTTTGAGCAACATCTAAAGAACCATCCCAACCCTGAAACTTGCGAGTATTACCTTTGTGGCCCGCCGCTGATGATAAGGGCCGTTATGGCAATGCTGGAAGACGCAGGTGTCGAGAAAAACAATATTTTCAATGATGATTTTGGAATCTGAGCCATGAACATAACCCGCCGAACTCTTTTACATAGTGCTGTTTTCACTGGTATTTCCGTGGCTTTGCCAGCGATGGCCGCGGGCACCCAAAGCGTTGGTGGTCCTGCTTTTGGCAGCACTTGGCGCGTGGTGACCCCCGTTGGCCCGTCAGTGTTCGAGATTAAAGAAAGCATCACGGCGATTGTCGAGAACGTCGACAAAACCATGTCGCCTTGGCGGGCAAACTCGGAAATTTCGCGGCTCAATCACGCCCGCAATACTGATTGGCACCCTCTGTCCGCCGCTACCTGCGCTGTTTTGGCCGAAAGCCTCGAAGTTTCAATACTAACGGAGGGGGCCTTTGATCCCAGTATAGGTCCGTTGGTTAATCGCTTCGGCTTTGGTCCCATCCGGCAAGGCGGCGGGGTTCTTGGCGACCTTGATTTAAATCCAAACGCCGCAAAAAAGCGCGACCCAGAGCTGACGCTTGATTTGTGTGGTATTGCCAAGGGCTATGCCCTCGATCAGATGGTCGCGGCGCTTGGCGTGCTTGGTCTGAACAATTTTCTGATTGAACTGGGCGGCGAGGTTTCTGTGCTGGGACACCATCCCGATGGACGGCCTTGGACAATAGGTATTGAACAGCCCGGGACTGCGCCCGTTCAGTTCCAGCGGATCATTGCACCGGGGGTGTTGGCGTTGGCAACTTCAGGAACAATGACAAACGGTTTTCGGGTGGGGGGGCGTCACCTCAACCACATCATCGACCCCCATCAAAAACGACCCGTTGATAACCAGATCGCCTCGGTTTCGGTTCTGGCCGCTACGGCGATGCGGGCCGATGCATTGGCAACAGCGCTGACGGTAATGGGGGTGCAGGACGGCGCGAAACTGGCGGAACGCGAAAATATTAGCGCGCTTTTCCTGACGGGAACCGGCCCAGAATTCACGGAAACCATGACCGGCAGTTTCGCCGATTATGTCTTGATATAGGAGCGATCAATATGGGTACATTCATTCTTAGCTTCCTGATTTTCCTTCTGGCGATGGCCGGATTGGCGCTAGGTCTGATCTTCGGGCACGCACCCTTACGCGGTTCCTGCGGCGGGCTTTCTTGCGTGAAAGATGCGGATTGCGCCGCGTGTCCAAAACGAAAGGCAAACCCATGACAGATGTGCCCCTAATTCGTGATTACATGGCCCGCGATCTTACCAATCTGGCCCCCGATATGGAAATAAACCATGCAATGCATATATTGCTGGAGCAAAGAATTTCGGGTGCGCCAGTGCTGAATGAGGCCGGTTGGCTGGTGGGCATATTGTCAAAGAGGGACTGCCTAAAAGCCGCCCTTCATGCCAGTTATTTTCGCGAATGGGGTGAAACCGTGGAGGATTATATGACCAAAGACATAAAAACCCTCGATGCTGAAATGGATATTGTTGAAGCCGCCAAAGCCTTTATAGACAGCCCTTTTCGCCGTTTCCCCGTGTTAAACGACGGCAAGCTGGTCGGCCTCGTCAGCCGTACCGATATTCTGCAGGCCCTTTCGGATCAATGGGCCTAAGGAATGAAACTTGATGGATGTGTTGTCTGGCCAGCATCTGTGGGGTGAAACTAGACGGTGTGATACAGAAGGGTTTCTGCTTTTGCGCATAATATGCGGTTGAAGAAGCCGCAAAATTCTACGGCATGTATCCAAGATGTCGGCTTAACGAGCATCTTCAAGTATCATAGCACTGGCCTTTTCAGCGATCATAATGACAGGCGAATTGGTGTTTCCGCTGGTGATATTTGGCATTATTGATGCATCCACAACTCGTAACCCATCAACACCGCGCAGCCGCAATCTAGGGTCTAACGGGGCGTTGTCATCTGCGCCCATATGAACGGTGCCGACGGGGTGAAAGATGGTCGAGCCGATTTCGCCAGCCGCGGCGGCCAGTTCGCTATCGCTCTCATATCCCGTGCCTGGCATGAATTCATCGGGTACGTATTTGGCCATTGGCGCTTGCTGCATGATTGTGCGGGTAAGGCGAATGGATTCGGCCGCAACCTGCATATCCGCAGCAGTCGATAGGTAATTCGGTTGAATTTCAGGGTGGGCGGTCGGGTCTGCCGAGGTGATTTGCACATGGCCGCGACTTTCGGGGCGCAGATTACAGACGCTGGTGGTGATGGCATCAAACGGATGCAATGGTTGGCCAAAGGCCCCCAGCGACAAAGGTTGGATGTGGAATTCGAGGTTCGGGGTTTCCAGATCAGGGTGTGATTTGGCAAACGCGCCTAACTGACTGGGGGCCATCGACATCGGGCCGGTTCGATAAAGCGCATATTCCAACCCGATCTTGGCTTTGCCCCAAAGGCTGGCGGACATGGTGTTTAGCGTCTTGGTATTGCTTACCTTGTAAGCACAGCGGATTTGCAGGTGATCTTGCAGATTCGCGCCGATTTTCGGGGCGTCTTGTAGCACATCAACACCATGTTTTTGTAGCAACGCGGCAGGGCCGATGCCAGACAGTTGCAGGATTTGCGGCGATCCAATCGCGCCAGCCGAAAGGATGATTTCAGCCCGCGCCTGAACCTGTTTCAACACCCCGTTTTGTCGATATGAAACACCGGTTGCGCGCCCGTCTTCGATAAGGATTTTCTCCACCTGCGCGTGGGTTTCGATGGACAGATTTGTACGGTTTTTGGCGGGGCGTAAAAACGCCTTGGCCGTATTGACCCGCCAGCCAGAACGCTGGTTTACCTTGAAATAGCCAACACCCTCGTTATTCCCACGATTGAAATCGTCGGTTTTCGGGATGCCTGCTGCCTCGGCCGCGTCAATGAAATCATCGAGGATATCCCAACGCAATCGCTGGTCCTCGACCCGCCATTCGCCGCCCTTACCATGTAAAGGATCATCATCAGACGGCGAAATACCATAATCCTCGGATTTCACAAAATAGGGCAGGACATCATCCCAACCCCAGCCAGTATTGCCCATTTGGCGCCATGAATCGTAATCTGCCGCCTGTCCGCGAAGATACAACATACCGTTAATCGACGAACATCCGCCAAGAACCCGCCCGCGTGGATACATCAGTTTTCGGCCGTTCAGACTCGGCTCGCTAGCGGTTTTGAAACCCCAATCGGTGCGCGGATTGCCGATGCAATACAGGTATCCAACGGGGATGTGGATCCAGTGGTAATTGTCGCGCCCGCCGGCCTCTAGCAACAGCACGGTATAGCGGCCATTTTCGCTTAGGCGATTGGCCAGAACACAGCCTGCACTGCCCGCGCCGATAATGACGTAATCAAATTCGTTATGTTGCATGATGCCTCCTCGTTAAGGGACAAATGATAGTTCGTTCTTGAAACAACGCAATGAGAAAACGGAACGAGAATGCTGAATTCCGGGGATTTGATACAGCTGTTCGCGCAAGAATTTCTCATAGCCCTTGGTGCCACTGACTGCGACCTTTAAAAAACAGTCAAATTCACCGGAAACAATGTGGATTTCCAGCACTTCGGGTATCTTGGCAAGCTCCAGACATATATCTTCCAACTGGTATCCCTGATTGCGTTCCAGCGTGATTTCCACCAGCACGGTTTCAGGATAGCCAAGCTGAAGCTGGTCAATCTCGGCCCCGTAGCTTTTGATAATGCCGCTTTTTTCCAGTTTTCGGACGCGCTGCCAGCAAGGACTAGGCGAGAGGCCAACGGCCTCGGCTAGTTGGTTGTTGGATATCCGGCCATCATCCAGCAGGACCTTAAGGATTTTGCGGTCAATTTCGTCAAGGGATTTCATGAGTTATCCTAATAATGGCAGATAATTTCTTAATATTAGCATACTGTAGAAGATATTTTCTTTCAATTGGAAAATTACTAAAACTTTGAAACCCCATTTCTTTCAATATCTTCCAATATGGGGCTTCAATTCCATTCAAGCAGTTGGAGGTAACGTGACCCAACACGCCAAGCTCAAATTCCCAAAACCGTCGGCCCGCCCGGGCGAGGCACCCGATTTTTCGAACCTGACAATTCCCGACGCAGGTGTGTTGCCCGTTCCCGCGCCGGATTTGAGCGTCGAAGATGCAGCACCTTTTGCGCATAGTTTGGTGCGGATTCTTGACGATGACGGCCACGCTGTCGGGCCTTGGTATGATTTCCTTGCGGACACCGTCAGCGACAAGGTTTTGTTGCAGGGTTACGAGATATGCTGTTGATGCGGGCCATCGATGTGCGGCTGCAAACTGCCC
>CAZYMT010000027.1:0-6023 GCA_964649035.1 uncultured Rhodobacterales bacterium | reverse complement strand
CCATGGAACGATTTCCTTGCTGACACTGCCAGCGACGAGGTTTTGTTGCAGGGTCTACGGGATATGCTGCTAATGCGGGCCATTGATGTGCGCCTGCAAACCGCCCAGCGGCAAGGTAAAACCACCTTCTACATGCAGTGTCTGGGCGAAGAGGCGATTGGGTGTGGTTTCGCCAGAATGCTGCGCAAAGGTGACATGAATTTCCCGACTTACCGCCAACAATCCCTGCTGATCGGGGCGGAATATCCGTTGGAACGGCTGATAGGGCAGGTGTATTCCCAAGGCATGGACCCATTGGAGGGGCGGCAATTACCAGTGCTGCATTCGGCGCGGGAATATGGATATTTCACCGTTTCGGGGAACCTCGGGACGCAGTTTGTGCAGGCGGTCGGCTGGGCGATGGCGGCGGCGTTAACCAAGGATGACGGGATTGCGGCGGGGTGGATCGGGGATGGCGCGACGGCCTCAAATGATTATCACGGGGCGTTGCTGACCGCGTCGGTGTACAATCCGCCGGTGGTTCTGAATGTGGTTAATAACCAGTGGGCGATTTCCAGTTGTACGGGCTTTGCCGGCGGCGATAACGCTACCTATGCGGAACGCGCGTTAGGCTACGGAATTCCGGCCATTCGGGTTGATGGCAATGACTATCTGGCGGTCTTAGCTGTTTCTAAATGGGCAATTGATCGGGTGCGAGCAGGGATCGGGCCTGTGCAAATTGAATGGTTAACATACCGCGCGGCGGCGCATTCCTCATCCGATGATCCATCCGCCTATCGCCCGAAAAACGAGGCAGCAGCTTGGCCATTGGGCGATCCGGTTGAGCGCCTGAAAACACATCTTATTCATAAGGACGCTTGGTCTGAGGAACGCCACATCCAAGCTGAAGCTGAAATTCTGGACAAGGTGATTGCTGTGCAAAAAACGGTTGAAACCTACGGTACCTTCCTTGATCCAAAACCGCGCCTACCGGCCGATATTTTGCGCGATGTTTACGCCGAAATGCCGGAGCATTTGTTACGTCAACGACAAGAATTGGAGCAATGATATGCCCGCAATGACCATGATTGAGGCTATTCGAGATGCCCAAGATGTGATGCTGTCCCGCGACAAAAACACAGTGATTTTTGGCGAGGATGTCGGGTATTTTGGCGGTGTATTTCGCTGTACGGCAGGCCTGCAAGAAAAATATGGAGAGGAACGGGTTTTTGACACACCGATTAACGAATGCGCCATTGTCGGGATGGCCATTGGGATGGCGGCGCACGGGATGCACCCTTGTGTGGAAATCCAGTTCGCGGATTATGTGTTCCCCGCCTATGACCAAATTTCGCAGGAGGCGGCGCGCCTTAGGCATCGCTCCAACGGCGATTTTACCTGTCCGCTGGTGATCCGGATGCCAACGGGCGGTGGGATATTTGGTGGCCAAACCCACAGTCAAAGCCCCGAGACATTGTTCACCCACGCGTCGGGTTTGAAGGTTGTGCAGCCCTCAAATCCATACGACGCCAAAGGCTTGCTGATCGCGGCAATGGAAGACCCCGATCCGGTGATATTTCTGGAACCAAAGCGCCTGTATAACGGTCCGTTTAATGGCGATCACAAAGGCAAGGCAGTTGGCTGGGCCACGCATCCAAAAGGTGAGGTTCCGGAAGGGCACTACGTTGTTCCGCTTGGCAAAGCCAGTGTTGTTCGTGCGGGAAAAACCCTGACCATTCTGGCCTATGGCACCATGGTGCATGTCGCCGCGGCGGCCGTTGAAGGCAGCGGGATTGACGCGGAAATCATTGATTTGCGCACGCTGCTGCCGCTTGATCTGGCGACAATTGTGGCGTCGGTCACCAAGACGGGGCGATGTGTGGTGCTGCATGAAGCGACGAGGACCTCGGGTTTTGGTGGCGAGCTGATCGCCGAGGTTCAGGAGGCATGTTTCTACCATCTCGAAGCCCCGATTACGCGGGTAACGGGCTGGGACGCGCCTTATCCGCACGCACAAGAATGGGATTATTTTCCCGGGCCGGAACGGGTGCTTCGGGCAATGACAAAAACGATGGAGGCGTAAATGCAAACAGTTTCAATGAAGTTACCGGATATTGGCGAAGGTGTGACCGAGGCCGAATTGGTAGAATGGTACGTAAAAATCGGCGATATTGTGCGCGAGGATGACGTATTGGCGGACGTGATGACGGATAAAGCGACAGTTGAGGTTCCGTCGGTTTATGCTGGCAAAGTGATGTGGTTGGGCGGCGAGGTCGGGGACAGTTTGGCCATCGGTGCGGATCTGGTTAGGATTGAAACCGATGCTGTGGATGTTGCGCCAGAAACCCCGCCTGAGGTGGAGCAAACTCCTGCGCCCCGCGATGTTGTGAATGAAGATAAAAAGGCGCTTGCTGCCCCCTCGGTCCGGCGATTTGCGGCAGGCGCAGGGATTGATTTGCAACAAGTTGTGGGCACGGGCCCGGGCGGGCGAATTACGCTGGCGGACCTTGATGATGGTCCGGAAAATCCCGCGCCCGCCGAGGTAAAAATCGTTGGTTTACGTCGAAAGATTGCCGAGCGCATGTCGCTGGCCAACAGCCGCATTCCGCATATCACTATAATCGAGGAAATCGACGTAACAGATGTTGAGGCTCTGCGCGCCAAATTGAATGAAACACGCGGTGACAAACCCAAACTGACATTGCTACCGTTCATCCTACAGGCGTTAACGCAGGCGCTGCGGGATCACCCCGAAATGAACGCCAATTTTGATGACGACGCGGAAATCGTCACCCGTTTTAGCCATGTTCACGCGGGGATTGCGACCATGACAGAAAATGGTCTAATGGTGCCGGTGGTGCATGATGTTGAGGGCCGCGATGTTTGGGATATCGCCGCCGAGATCAGTCGTTTGGCGGAAAACACGCGGGATGGCAGCATTACACGCGATGAAATGTCGGGCGCCACGATCACCGTCACCTCGCTTGGGCCCCTTGGCGCGTTGGCGACGACGCCAATCATTAATCCGCCGGAGGTCGCGATCATCGGGATCAATAAAATCGCGATGCGACCCAGTTGGGATGGCAGCGAATTTGTGCCGCGCAAGATGATGAACCTGTCTTGCAGTTTTGATCATCGGGTGATTGATGGCTGGGACGCAGCAATGTTTATTTCGGTGCTGAAATCCCGTTTGGAAGCGCCGGAAAACCCGTAATCACGACAGTTTTTCAAAAAAAGCAGCGATGCGTTCCTGTGCTTCGGAATTTTCCCAACAATCCGCCAACGCCTCGACGGTCAGGTCGATTTCTGCGTCAGTGACCGGACCGGCGAGTTGCATACATAACGCCTTGGCGGCAGCTAGGGCGTCGGGTGCGGCTTGTAAAATCGGGGTGATTTCGGTCTCGATTGCGGCGTCCATTTCGTCTGAGGCACAGATGGTGCTGACCAGCGAGGCGCGCTCGGCGAAGTCTGTATCAAAGGATTTTCCGGTGAAAAAAACCTGACGAGAGAAAGCCTCTCCCAAGCGTCGGACCACAAAGGGGCCGATGGTTGCGGGGATCAGGCCAAGCTTGGTTTCCGTCAACGCAAAGCGCAGATTTGGGGTGGCTATCACGATGTCACAGACCGCCATCATGCCGATGCCGCCGCCATACGCGTTGCCTTCAACGCGCCCGATCAGGGGTTTTGGTAAATTGTTCAGCGCGGCCAACATATCGGCCAATACGCGGCCACCGGCCATTTTTTCTTCGCGGGTTTTGTCGACTTGTTCACGCATCCAATTCAGATCGGCACCGGCGCAAAAGCTTTTACCCTCAGCCGCTAAAATAACGGCCCGTACGGTTTTATCCGCGCCAAGACGCTGCGCGGCTGCGGTCATTTCAAGCATCATTTCCATGCTTAACGCGTTATGTTTCTCAGGGCGCGCGAGGGTTAACGTGGCAATCCCGCGGGTATCCGTGGTTACTTTTATCGTTTTGTCAGACATTATGCGCCTTCCTTTTGATCCGGTATCAGGGTTTTCAAATATACCTCGGCGAGGCGTAATTTTTCTAGATCAACGCCGGTTTTCCAGCCTTCATTATGCAACATTTCCACCAAAGGCACGGTGGACAAATTGCCCTTGGCACCGGGGGCATAAGGGCAGCCGCCGGAGCCGCCGATGGCGCTGTCAAAACATCGTAACCCGTAGGGCAACGAGGCCGCAACATTGGCCAAGGCATTGCCGTTTGTGTCGTGGTAATGTCCGGCCAGTTTGGCGGCAGGGATGGTTTTGCATAAATGATCCAGCAGGCGTTTTATGTCGTTTGGCGCGGCTTTACCGATGGTATCGCCAAGGGAAATTTCGGTGCAGCCGAGGTCAAGAAATGCTTCGGCGATATAGGCAACCTCGGTGGGCGATATCGGGCCGTCATAAGGACATTCAACCACGCAGGAGACGTATCCGCGCAAGATCACGCCGTTATTCAACGCGGCTTTGGCGACGGGGGCAAAACGTTTCAGACTTTCTTCAATTGAACAATTGATGTTCTTTTGGCTGAACCCTTCCGAGGCGGACCCGAATATCGCCACCTCGTCGGCTTTGGCGGCAAGCGCTGCCTCCAACCCTCGCATATTTGGGGTTAGGGCGGCGTAGTTGACGCCGTCTTGGCGGGTAATTCCGGCCATAACCTCGGCAGCATCCGCCATTTGGGGCACCCATTTTGGCGAGACAAAACTGGCGGCCTCAATCTTGTGCAATCCGGTTTTTGACAGCGCGTCGATCAAGACTATTTTCTGGGCGGTTGGTACATTTACCGGCTCGTTTTGCAAACCGTCGCGGGGGCCTACCTCGTAAACAGTGACGAATTTATCTGCTGGGGTCATTCGTCTTGCTCGCTGAACACAACCAGCTGCGATCCCTCGTCAACCGCGTCAGAAACCTTGCATAATATGTCCGCTATAATTCCGTCACGCGGGGCATATAAAACATGTTCCATTTTCATGGCCTCCAAGACCAATAACGGATCGCCTTTGGCAACTTTCTGGGTGGGGGACACATGCAGAACCGTGACAATACCCGTCATCGGGGCAAGGACATGATCGGTATTACTGTGATCTTCGCCAGCGGCAAGCAGGGGATCGGGTATGTTGAAAACGCTTTGATTTCCGTTACATTTTACCATCACCGACCCGCCAAATACTATGGAAATTGCAGACAGGTTTTGATCACCGTTCCGCGCCGTAACCGTTTGGCCGGAGATAATGATATTGGTGAAAACCCGAGTATCATCGCCGAAAATTATGGTCAGTTCCTGCGGGGCGCTATATTCCACCTTAAACTGAATAGCTTGCCCTTGATGCTGCATTTCGACCTGCCGTGAGGCATTACCCCAAATCTGCCAACCAACCCTAGGAGCCGTTAAATCAACGTTATTAGCGGCCAGATAGGCAGCCAGCATTTCGAACGCGCTGAGTTGATTGGGTTGGGTCAGTTGGTCCAGTTTGCGTTCAATCAGGCTGGTGTCAAAATTCGCCGCTGCAAAATCTGGGTCCTTGGCGAGCCGTGACAGGAAGGTGATATTGGTCAGTGTCCCCGTGCAATAACTTTGATCCAGCCCTTGCCCAAGCATCTGCAACGCGGCGCTGCGCGTAGGCGCGTGGCTGATCAATTTGGCGATCATCGGGTCATAAAACGGGCTGATCTGGTCGCCGTCAACAACGCCGGTATCGGCCCGACAATTTGGCCCGAACTTGATTTGATGCAGGACCCCCGGCGCGGGTTTGAAATCGTCTTGAGGGTCTTCGGCATAAATTCGGGCCTCGAAGGCGTGGCCATTTATTGTGATCTGATCTTGGGTAAGCGGCAGGTTTTCACCGCTGGCAACGCGCAGCTGCCACTCAACCAGATCTTGGCCGGTTATGGCTTCGGTCACGGGGTGTTCGACCTGCAGGCGGGTGTTCATTTCCATGAACCAGAACCCGTCCGTGCGCAGCGGGCCGGAACCGTCAGCGATAAATTCGATGGTGCCAGCACCTTGATAATTGGTCGCGCGGGCAGCTTTGAG
>CAZYMT010000026.1:8827-23116 GCA_964649035.1 uncultured Rhodobacterales bacterium | reverse complement strand
AAATTCGCCTATTTGGAAAAAATCAAACTATGCTCAATAACTTGACGATACCGGGGATCATGAATAGCAGGCCGACATTTGGGTTGGCGATGATATTTGCCTGTGTATCTAGGCGGTTATTGCCAGGGCGGTCGGGGATTGCCAGCGTGTGATCGTCGAGGATTTTGACGAAACCGACGGGGTCGCCGCGGGGGCTGACGTCGGCTTTGCCATCGCCATTTTGGGTGCCGATGCACAGGAATGGTGCGCGCTCGATGAAGGCGCGGGCGTATTGGTCGATGTGATCGAGGCTTTTTAGGGCTGCCAATGTGTGGGTCGGGGGGAACAGGTCGCGCAGGGATTTTTCGTCTGAAATTGTGAAATCTGGGTTGAGTATAAATTTGGTCATAATGGGCCTTTCGGTGGCTCTCCCGCCGTGAAGCAGGAGAGCCTTGGGTTCTATACGAAACGGTTTACGTAGTTTTCCAAAATCTCTTGGCGGCCGGATTTTGGTTGTGGGTTGATGTTGTCGGATAGGACGCGGGCCGAGATGCTTTCTAGGGTGCCGTTGGCCAGCATGTCTTTGGCGCTGTCGGTTTCCCAACCAGAATAGCGTTCGGCTAGTGCGTCTTCCAGACCGCCATCTTCGATCATGGCTGCGGCGGCTTTTAGGCCGCGTGCACAGATGTCCATGCCGCCGATATGGCTGGCGATCAGGTCAACTGGGTCGAGGGACTGACGGCGAACTTTGGCGTCAAAATTGGTGCCGCCTGTGGTGAAACCGCCATCTTTCAGGATGTGGTGATAGGCGACGGCCACTTCGGGGACGTTGTTCGGGAACTGGTCTGTGTCCCAGCCGGATTGGTAATCGTTGCGGTTCATGTCGATGGAACCTAGGCAGCCAAGCGCGATGGCTGTGGCGATTTCATGTTCGAACGAGTGACCAGCGAGGATGGCGTGGCCTTGTTCAAGGTTCAGTTTGACCTCATTTTCCAGACCGTATTTTTGCAAGAAACCGTAGCAAGTGGCGGCGTCGAAATCATATTGGTGTTTGGATGGTTCTTGGGGTTTTGGTTCAACAAGAATTGCGCCTTTGAAGCCGATTTTATGTTTGTACTCAACAACCATGTTGAGGAAGCGGCCCATGTTGTCCAGCTCGCGTTCCATGTCGGTGTTGAGCAGGGTTTCGTAGCCTTCGCGGCCACCCCAAAGCACATAGTTCTGACCGCCGAGTTTATGCGTGGCATCCATGCAGGATTTCACAGTTGCGGCGGCGTAAGCGAACACGTCGGGGTCAGGGTTTGTAGATGCGCCGGACATCCAACGGCGTTCGGAAAACATGTTCGCCGTGCCCCAAAGTAGCTGGGTGTGGCTGGTTTCCATTTTGGCGGCGAAAATATCGACGATGGCCTCTAGGTTCTTGGTGCTTTCGGCGAAAGTGTCCCCCTCGGGGCGGACATCCATGTCGTGGAAGCAGAAGAACGGGACGTTCAGGATGTCGAACATCTCAAAGGCAACATCGGCTTTGATTTTGGCGTTGGCAAGGTTGTCTTGGGGATACCATGGGCGCTCAAATGTGCTGCCGCCAAACGGGTCGCCGCCTTCAGCTGCGAAGGAGTGCCAATAGGCAACGGCGAAGCGCAGGTGGTCTTCCATGCGTTTGCCGTTAAGCATCTCGTCGGGATTATAATGGTGGAAAGCCATTGGGTTAGTGCTGTCTGGGCCTTCATATTTTATCTGGGCGATGTCGCCGAAAAAGTTAGTCATTTGGTTGCTCCCTTAAGTGCTGGATAGGCTTGTTTGTAAGATTGATAGGCATCGGCAAAGGCTGGGACCAGCGCCGCGTTTGGTTGAATTGTGTGGTCGATTTCAGGACCAGTGCAGACCGTTTCTGGGTCTTTGCCGGTGGCCGCTAGCAGGCCAAGACGGGCCGCGCCGAAGGCTGCACCAAAATCACCGTCTTTGGGGACGTCGATGGGCAGGTTCATGGCGGTGGCGATGACTTCGAGCCAGTATTTTGACAAGGAACCGCCGCCAACTGCCAACATACGGTCGATGTTGGTTCCGGCGGATTTGAGGGCCTCTAGATTGTCGCGAAGGGCGAATGCTACGCCCTCCAACACCGCGCGGGTTAGGGCGGCGCGGTCATCGGTGTGGGAGAGGTTCAGGAATGCGCCGCGGATGGTGGCGTCGTTATGCGGTGTGCGCTCGCCGCCGAGATATGGCAGGAAGAGTGTCGCGCCGGGGGCTTCAAGTTCACCCAGTTCGGCGGTCAATTCCTGTGGGGATTTTCCGGTGATGCGGCTGTACCAGTTAAGGCCGTCGGTGGCGGCCAAAATCACGCCCATTTGGTGCCATTTATTTGGCAAAGCATGGCAGAATGCGTGTACGGCGGATTCTGGTTTTGGAAGATAGCTGTCATTGGCGGCGAAGACGACGCCTGAGGTTCCCAGCGATACAAATGCTTGGCCTGCTTTGACGGTGCCCATGCCGATGGCGGAGGCTGCATTGTCGCCAGCGCCGCCAGCAATGACGATGTTTTTCGACAGGTTCCAACGGGCTGCTAGGTCATCGCGCAGATGGCCACCAACCTCGCTGCCTTCAACCAATTTTGGCATTTGGGCGCGCGTTAGGCCGGTTGCGGTCAACAATTCGTCGGACCAGTCGCGTTTCCCAACGTCGAGCCAAGAGGTTCCGGCTGAGTCGGACATTTCGGAAATATGTTCACCTGATAACCAAAGGCGCAGGTAGTCTTTGGGCAGTAGAACCATCGCGACCTTGGCGAAAATATCGGGTTCGTTATTCTTGACCCAAAGCAGTTTTGGGGCGGTAAATCCGGGGAAAACGATGTTGCCGGAAACGGCGCGGAATATCGGTTGGGCGTCCAGTTCGGCGGCCTCTTTGTGACTGCGCGTGTCGTTCCACAAGATGCAGGGGCGCAGCGGTTTATCGTCCGCGTCAAGGATTGTCGCGCCGTGCATATGGCCCGACAGACCGATGCCTTTTAGGGCGGCCATTTCGGTTGGATGATCGGCGACAAGGGCGTCCATCACGGCCTCGCAGGCGGCGATCCAGTCGGCGGGATCCTGTTCGGACCAACCGTCATGTGGTCGGGCGCCGTCAATTTCGGCATTTTTGGAGGCGATAACATTTTGCGCCTCGTCGATTAGCATTCCTTTTAGGCCGGACGTGCCTAAATCAAGACCAAGATACATATCGCCCCCTGTAATTGGCTATTTTTGTGTAAGAGATTCTTTCATCGGAAACTTTAATTCAAGAAAAAAATTAAATCAAGAAATCTTATGGGAGAAAGTGAATAAACTCTCGAAGTTTTATTTTGGGTCGGGTACTATGTTAACGATATTTTCAGGGGGAAGTGATGAAATTTACGAAAAGACAGATCGGAAGCACCGCAGTTTCAGTGGACACATTGGGGATCGGGTCGGCGCCGCTTGGCGGGAATTTTGCCGACCTGTCTTATGGGGACGGGATCGAGATTATGGAAACTGCGCGGGCGGGTGGCGTTAGCTTTGCGGACACCGCGCCGTTTTACGGTTATGGTCGCGCTGAACGGGTGGTTGGCGATGCGCTGCGCGGAACGGAATATACGTTATCGTCCAAGGTTGGGCGGTTGTTGGTGCCCGGAGCTGATCCGGATGCACGCAATAGTGGCATGCATGATCCGCTGCCGTTTCACCCAGTTTATGACTATTCTTATGATGCAGTCATGCGGTCATTCGAGGACAGTTTGCAGCGCCTTGGCTTGGAGCGGATCGACATGCTGCTTGTCCATGATATCGGTGAACTGGTGCACGGGGTTGAGGGTAACGCCAAGCACTGGGGTGATGTGGTTAACGGTGGCTACCGTGCGCTAGAGGAGCTGCGTTCAAGCGGGCGCGTTGGTGCGATTGGCATGGGCGTGAACGAGGTTGCTATCTGCCGAACGGCGCTGGATATGGGCGATTGGGACGTGTTCCTTTTGGCGGGGCGCTATACGTTGTTGGAGCAGGATCCGCTGAACGATTTATTGCCGGAATGTGCGGCGGCGGGGACGTCGATCATTGTTGGCGGGCCGTTTAATTCGGGGATTTTGGTTGGGCGGGACATGTGGGATTATTCCTCCGCGCCAGCGGATGTGGTCGCCAAGGCTAAGGCGTTGGGCGATGTTTGTGCGGATCACGGCGTTGATTTGCCCGCGGCGGCGTTGCAATTTCCCTTGGCGCATCCGGTGATTTCCAGCGTTATTCCTGGGACGCGCAAAGCGTCGGAATTTGCGCAGATTTTGGATTGGGCGGCAGTTGATATTCCAAGCGGGTTATGGAGCGATATGCAATCGGCGGGTTTGATTGCATCGGGCGCGCCGTTGCCAAAGGGAAATCCATTTGTAGGAGCATGATATGCGGATAGATTCACACCAACATTTCTGGAATTTGGAGCGTGGAGATTACGGCTGGCTGACCGCCGAGCTGGGGCCGATTTTCAAGGATTTCGGGGCGGCGGATTTGAAGCCTTTGATTGACGCGGCTGGCGTTGATGGGACGATCATTGTGCAGGCGGCCTCGACCGTAGCCGAAACTGATTTCATGCTGTCGATTGCTGATCAGCATGACTGGATTTTGGGGGTTGTTGGCTGGGTGGATTTTGATGCGCCGGATCAGGCGATGGCTGATTTGGAACGGTTGTCTGAGAACCCGAAATTTGTTGGGGTGCGGCCACCGATTGAGAATATGGATGACCATCAGTGGTTGTTACGGTCGGGCCATGATCCGGTGTTCAAAAAGATGATGGAATTGGGGCTGACGTTTGATGCGCTGGGGCGGGTTTGGTTGCTGGATGTGTTGATCGAGTTTTTCGGGCGCTATCCGGATTTGCCTTGCGTGATTGATCACTGTGCAAAACCGCTGATTGCCGAGGGGACGATGCAGCCTTGGGCGGATCAAATGGCGGAAATTGCTAAGAATACTAATGTGTTGTGTAAGCTGTCGGGATTGACGACGGAGGCAGCGAGCGGCTGGGAAGTTGGGGATATCACGGCCTATGTCGAGCATGTTTTGCGCAGTTTTGGGACGGACCGCGTGATGTTTGGCAGCGACTGGCCGGTGGTGCGGCTGCAATCGGATTACGCCGAATGGGTCGATTTGGTGGATGGCTGGTTGAAAGGCTATTCGGACGGCGAGCGGGCGGCGGTGTTGGGGGGCAATGCGGCGCGGTTTTATTTGGGGTGAGTGGTCATTTCTTGGTAATGACGATTTCCAGATACTCGGCAGGAACCACCATTGCGCCGTCGTCAACGCGGTTGAAACGGGTGACGTTTTTGAAGAAATCTTGGGTCATTTTGGCTTGGTTATCAGCGTCCAAGGCGGCGAATGTCTTTTGTAAGGGGCCGAAGCTGATGCGGAATATTTCTAGCCAGTGTTCAGGGGATTTATTGCGGAAAGTATAGGCTTTGCGCTCGATGGTGATGTCGCTGGCGTGCGGCGCGAAATGGGTTTGCATAAAGGCCTTGGTTCCCCATAAAACTGGTGGGTCGAAGCTGGCGGGGACGGTGACATATTCGGAGATTATTTTGAAGAACGAGCCAAGGAACCCTTCGGGCGTCCAGTTGGCCATGCCGATTTTCCCGCCGCTGCGACAAACGCGCAGTAATTCGGAGGCAGATTTGGGTTGGTCGGGGGCGAACATTACGCCGAATGTTGAGCCAACCACGTCAAATGCGCCATCGTCGAAGGGTAGGTTTTCAGCGTCGGCAGTCTGAAATTTGATGTCTAGGCCGTCGGCCTTTGCACGCAATTTTCCGGCGTCCAGCAGGGCGGGAACGTAATCGGTTGAGGTAACTTCGGCCCAACAACGGGCGGCGGCTAGGGAAAAATTGCCGTTTCCAGCGGCAACATCGAGGACTTTGTCGCCTGCGCGCAGATCAAGGGATTCCGCCAGATTCTCGCCGACGATTTGCAACATAACGCCGAGGACAGAATAATCGCCAGCGGCCCACGCGGCGCTTTGTTTCTGTTTTATGGCCTCAAAATCTGGTTGCGAATGTGACATGGAGTTTTCCTGCTATGGATTAGGGGTTACAGCAACGGGCTGGCTAGGCGAAAGGTGCTTTCTAGAAGCTGGGTGCGGCTTGAGCGGGCTTTCCATGTTTCGGGGTTCAGCATTTTGGAATCGGCAAGGTAGCTGGATTGTAGCGCATGCAGGTCGGCGGCAAAGCCTGTGTCATAGACAAACATCGCGACTTCTTGGTTTAGCCAAATGCTGCGCATGTCCAAATTCACAGTGCCGAACATGGCCATTTTATTGTCTACCAGGATCGATTTAGTGTGCAACAGACCCGCCTCATACAGGTGGATTTCTACGCCCATTTCCAGCAGATCGTCGTAATAGGATTGGCTGGCATAACGGGTCATTAGGCTGTCGACGATGGCGGGCAGGATCATTTTGACCTGAACGCCGCGCCCCGCAGCCCCGCGAATGGCGCGCAGCAGCGAGTCGTCGGGGACAAAATAGGGTGTCGTCAGGGTCAGGGTTTCGGTGGCGGCATTGATCAAGGCCAGCAACATTTGTAGCAACGCATCGCTGGTGCTGCCGGGGCCGGAGCGGATGATTTGGATGTCGGCCTCGCCGTTAGGTGTACCGAGGCTAAGGTCGGCGGAGGCGATGATTTCGTCAGCGGTCTCTTCGCATTCCAGCAGCCAGTCGCTGGCCATGGTGACGGCAAGTTGGGCGACGGCGGTGCCTTGGATGCGGGTCATGGCGTCGACCCATTCGCCGACGCCGCTATCGGCTTTGAAATACTTCGGATCGACCAGGTTCATGCTGCCGGTCCATGCGATTTCCCCATCGATCACCACGATTTTTCGGTGCATTCTGAGATCTGTACGCCCAAAAAACGAGCGGAAAATGCCAACGGGCCATGCTTGCAACACTTGGACACCGGCGTCGCGCATTGTTTGGGGTTGGTCGCCCTTCCACCATGAACGCGCGCCCATTGCGTCGATCAATACGCGGCAGGATACGCCGCGTTTGGCGGCGTCAATGACGGATTGCAGGATTTCGTCGGCGAGGCCGCCCTCATTCCAGATGTAGAATTCCAATAGTAGGCTGGATTTGGCGGCGTCGATATCTTGTTTGAGGCGATGGAATATCACCTCGGTTTCAGACAACATTTCGCACGTGCTACCGTGCACCGTCGGGCTGTTGGCGGAGAGACGGCCCAATTGGTCCATGCCTTCGGCGGCGGCGGGATGCTTGGACCAATCGACGTTTGAAAGGCCTTGCGAGGTGGTGGCCTCACAAAACTTCAGATGGCCGATATGGAGCTGTTCCAAGCGTTTTAGGCGTTCGGGATTTACGCGGCGCTCGCCGATCAATAGGTAAATGACGACGCCAATTATCGGTAGCAAAGCCACAAGGAACAGCCATGCCAGTGCGACACCAGTTTGGGGTTTGCTGCGGATGATGTGAAGGACAACACCGATTACAAATGTAAGATGAACTAATGTCAGGAATGTCGGCAGCAAATAGTTCATTTTAAGCCTCGGTTAGACGCAAGAAGACATCCCGCCATCGACAAATAACGTGATGCCGTTGGTAAAGCTAGAGGCGTCGGAGGATAGGTAGATGGCGGCACCGACCAGTTCCTCGACATTGCCCCAACGCCCTGCGGGGGTGCGTTTGGCCACCCAAGCCGAGAATTCCGGGTCGTCTACCAGCGCTTGGTTTAGTTCGGTTTTGAAATATCCGGGTGCGATGGCGTTGGTCTGGATACCTTTGGGGCCCCAGTCGGTGGCCATGCCTTTGGTGAGGTTGCCGACCGCGCCTTTTGAGGCAGTATAGGGGGCGATTGATGGCCGCGCGAGGGCGGTTTGGATGGAGCCGATATTGATGATTTTACCTGCGCCCCGTTTGATCATGTGATTGGCGCAGGCTTGGCCTACATTGAACACGGAATACACGTTGGTGCGCATCAGTTTGTCGAACGCGTCGGCGGGGAAATCTTCTAGCGCGTCGCGGTGTTGCATGCCGGCGTTGTTGATGAGGATGTCGATGGGGCCGGTTGTGGCCTCGAACGCATCGACGGCTTTTTTGACGGCGGCGTGGTCGGTGGCGTCGAACACTAATTGATGCGTGGTGCCGTCGATTTGGGTGGCGGCTGTCACCAAAGTGTCGGCGTTGCGGCCATTCAGGACGATTTCTGCGCCCGCGCCGGCCAGCCCTTGGGCCAATGCGAAGCCGATACCGCGTGATGATCCTGTGATCAGGGCGCGTTTTCCGGTTAGGTCAAAGAGTTTGAGCGTGTTCATGGGCGTTTCCTTCTGGAATATGTCGGTGATTTTGTGCCATTGTGCGGATAGACGTATTAACGTCAACACATAGTTAAGAATTGAGGGTAAAATGCGCGCGATTGTTATTCATGAAGCCAAGGATTTGCGGGTTGAGGAACGGGCGATTGATCCGCTGGGCGCGGGGCAAGTGCGGGTGAAGATGGAGGCGGGGGGCGTTTGCGGCTCGGACCTGCATTATTACAATCATGGCGGGTTTGGAACGGTAAAACTGCGCGAACCGATGGTGCTGGGGCATGAGGTTTCGGGGCGGATTGAGGCGCTGGGTTCTGGCGTTGAGGGGTTATCTGTGGGCGATCTGGTGGCGGTGTCGCCGTCGCGGCCTTGTGGGGCTTGTGGGTATTGCGCGCGCGGATTGCCGAACCATTGTGAAAACATGCGGTTTTATGGCTCGGCGATGCCGTTTCCGCATATCCAAGGGGCTTTTCGCGAGGTGCTGGTGGCGGAGGCGTCGCAGTGCATTCCGGCTGGGGATTTGTCGGCGGGCGAGGCGGCGATGGCGGAGCCTTTGTCGGTGGTTTTGCATGCGGTTCGGCGTGCGGGCGAGATGCTGGGGAAACGGGTTTTGGTTACAGGCTGTGGGCCGATTGGGTTGCTGGCGATTTTGGCGGCGCGGCGTGCAGGGGCGACGGAAATTGTGGCGACGGACCTTTCGGATAATGCGCTGTTTTACGCGGAAAAATGTGGGGCGGATCGGGTTATTAATGTGGTTAAGGAACCGGATGCTTTGGCCGAATATAGCGCCGGAAAAGGGTATTTTGATGTGATGTTTGAGGCATCGGGGGCTAATGTTGCGCTGAACGCGGCGATCTTGGCGATGCGCCCGCGCGGTGTGGTGATGCAGCTGGGGATGGGCGGGGATATGACTATTCCGATGCAGCAGATTACGGTGAAAGAACTGGATTTGCGCGGATGTTTTAGGTTTCATGCTGAGTTTGAAACGGCGGTAACATTGATGCGAAAAGGGCTGATTAACGTCAAGCCGCTGATCACGCATACGATGGCGATGGAGGATGCGGTTCAGGCGTTTGAAATGGCGAATGATCGTAGTCAGGCGATTAAGGTGCAGATTGCGTTTTAGGGTTTTGTAAGAGCAACGGCAGGATTGATTATGTCACTTCAGAAACGCGATGAACTCGTCGAACATATCATTGCGACGCAACCATCTCTACGCGGTTTCATGCGCGACCTTCCGACAGACATAAGCATAGGCTCGTGGGATCTGATATCTTACAGCTTTCAGCGCGGATTTGAAGCGATATGGGACTTGGCGCGGGCAGATCATTCTGGATTGCTGTTGAGTCCTTTGCTCAGCCTTTGGCGACAGAGTGTTGAACTCGCGCTCAAGTCTGCGATCCTTGAGATAGCAGGCAATATCGAGAACAAGCCCGGCCACGATCTTCAAAAACTGTTTGAACAACTCTGTAAGATTAGCGCTGACGGGGGCTTATGCAATGATGACGATCTTACACGGGACGTGGCTGCAATGATCGACCTAGCCCAGTCCTTCGATCCCTTTGCTGACCGCTTCCGCTACCCTAGTGGCAAAAAAGGCGAACCATATGAGGGTCTCGACGTCGATTTGGACGAATTGTTCCAATCGCATTGGATCATCGTGACTTGGTGTGAAGGAACCGTTGTTGAGCTTAGAGAAAAGTTCGGAATTGGCTCTCCTCAACCGTTCCTCCGATGCGAAAGCGAATAGTCGCTTCTTACCATAAGTTTTCGGAATCCTGTCTAAAAAACTATCCGGCAATAAAGCTAAAAAGCTTGGCGCAATGTCAAACCTTACTGGATTTCACAATTTCTCCGCTCGCGGAAACGTATACATCATTGCGCCGATGGCCACGATCAAACCACATACCGCCATCGACCCCAAACCGACGGATAGGCCGAAATATTGGGCCATGAAACCGATATAGGGTTGGCCGGATAGGTAGCCTAACATGCCGGCGAGGGCCACGGATGCCACGCCCATGGATGGGGTGACGCCGGGGATGCGGGACGACACCCCGATCAGGATCGGATAGGTGTTTGCAGCCCCTAAACCGACCAGCATGAACCCGAAAGCGCTGATCAGAACAACGGGGGAGGCGACGGCGACGGCGAAACCTAGGGCGATGAAAACACCGCCGATGACCAGCATTTTGCGTTCGCCGACGCGTTCGACAATCGCGCCGCCGAGGAAGCGCATGAAAGCCATGGCGAACATGTAAAAGGCGAAGCCTTGGGCGGCAGCGGATTCGGATGCGCCTTTGACGGTTGATAGAAAAATGCCGCTCCAGCTAACGGCGGCGCCCTCTATTGTATTACCGAAGAATAGCAGGATGGCGACGACGGCCACGGCCTTGGTTGGAAAGGCAAAACGGCGTTTTTTAGCTTCGCTCGGGGGCAGGGCGCGGAGCAGGCCGAGGTTTGACCAGATGCTGACGCCGATCAGAATCAGGGCCAGAACCGACGCGGCATATCCCTTGTTATAGCCAAAGCTGAACATCAAACTGCCGAGCGCTGCGATGGTCATGCTGCCTGCGCTAAACCAGCCGTGGAATACTGACATGGAGGGGCGGGCGCGGGCGTTTTCGACCTCGGCGGCTTGGGTGTTCAGGGCGACATTTAGCGGGCCACCGATGATCCCCATCAGGAAAGACGCGACAAACAGGACCGAGATTGAGGGCGCGAGGACCAACATTGGCACCAGCGCCAAGAACATCGGTTGCGTGTAAAGTGTGCCTTTGCGTGATCCGATAAGTGCGATGAACCAGCCGGCAAATGGTTGCGAAAATATTGATCCGATGCTGCCTGTTAACAACACTATTCCCAGCGTTTTCGGGTCGATATCCAGACGGGCGACGACGCTGGGTATGTGGACGATCCACAGGCCCGTCGACATACCGTAGACGATAAAACTTATGCTGACGCGTAAGCGTGCACGGGCGATTTCTGCCGGGGAATAGGTGGTCACTGTGGATTACTCTTTAACGTATTTGCGCCAGTTATGTTCTTCCTTGAAGCCCAGAACCTCGCGGATTTTTTTGTTGGAGAAGAGAGCCTCGGTTTCGTCTAACTCGCGGGTTAGAGGTACGCCCTTGAAATAGGTTTCGGTCAGTTCGGCGTTCGGGATGTTCATGCCGTTTGTGTCATTGCCCGCATTGAAAATCTGGAAGCCGAGGCCGTTTTTGTCTAGGCAGCGGTCAACGATTTGTCCGAGGTCGCGGGCATCTACATAGCTGAAGGTGTTGCGGCTGCGGGTTTCGGGGTTGGCGAAGAATTTTGGAAATAGTTCGGTATATTCATGCGGTTCAATGACGTTACCGATACGCAGCGCGTAGATGTCGGCACCGCTGCGGCGGGCAAATGCGCGGGCGGTTTTTTCGTTAACAACTTTGGAGAGGCCGTAGCTATCCATTGGATTGACGTCATATTCTTCATCTAAAGGCAGGTAATGCGGTTGGGTTTCGCCGTCCGAGAAACAGATGCCGTAAGTGGTTTCCGACGAGGCAATGACAATTTTTTTGATGCCGAGTTTGGTCGCGGCCTCGATCACATTATAAGTGCCGATGGTGTTGATGCGGAAGGTTTCGTTATCCGGCACGATCAGGATGCGGGGGATGGCAGCAAAATGGACTACGGCGTCGAATTTGGGGACGCCATTGCCGGATTCCAGCTCATCAAACCCTGCGTAGGACGTTAGGGCGTTAAACATCTGACCGGAATCGGTGATGTCGCAATGGAGGTTGTCGACGCCATCAAGGTCAAGTGGCGTCAGGTCCACATTCAGGACGCGGTGGCCCTGATCCAACAGATATGCGATCGCGTGCCGGCCCGCTTTGCCAGAACCGCCAGTGAAGAGAATTCGTTTGCTCTTGCCCATGATGTCACCTACAAATATTCACGTTAATATCGCGTATATATGCCCGAAACGCACAAGGCGTAAATGGGTAAAATGGCGGCGGATGAAATTAAGATTTGGGGATGTGAATATGGATGATCTGGTAATGATGGGGCCGATGCTGCCGAGCGTCATGGAAGCGTTGGAGAAAAACTTTAATATCCAGCGGTTTTGGGAAGCGGATGACAAGGACGCGTTCTTTGCGGCCAATGTAGGTACGCGGTTTATGGCAACTAATCGGGGCTGTAAGGCCGACACGATGGATGCGCTTCCGGCGCTGGAACTGATTTCATCCTTTGGCGTTGGTACGGATTCAATTGAACTGGACGCCGCCAAGGTGCGCAATATTCGCGTGACTAATACGCCGGATGTTCTGAGTGATGCTGTGGCCGAACTGGCCGTTGGAATGATGCTGGCGCTATGTCGCCGGATTGCCGATGCGGACCGTTTTGTGCGGGATGGAAAATGGCTGGATGGTGGGTATCCGCTGACCGGTGAATTGACCGGCGCGAAGGTCGGGATTATTGGGCTGGGCCGGATCGGGAACGAGATCGCGGATCGTTGTAAAGCGTTCAAAATGCAGGTGTCCTATCACGGGCGGCGCGAGCAGAAATTTGTGCCTTACACCTACTATGCCAAGCTGGAAGATATGGCGCGGGATATGGACTGGATTATTGCGGTGGTGCCGGGCGATCCGTCGACCGCGGGCATTGTTAATGAAAGGGTGATGAAGGCGCTGGGGCCAAACGGGGCGATTGTTAATTTGGGCCGTGGGTCGTTGATTGACGAGGGCGCGATGATCAAGTTGCTGAAATCCGGCGAGCTTGGCGGTGCGGCGCTGGATGTTTTTGTTGAAGAACCTAAAATGTCCGAAGAATTATGGACCATGCCAAACGTTTTGTTGTCGCCGCATCAAGGTAGTGCCACGGATAAAACGCGCTGGGGGATGGGCGATCTGGTTGTGCGGAATTTGTTGGCGGCGCAGGCGGGTGATCCGCTGATCTCAACAGTGGTTTAGGAGGTTGATATGACAAAAGTTGCTTTGCTTGGTACGGGCATCATGGGTGCGCCGATGGCGCGCAATATCGCTGGGGCTGGATTTGAGGTTCAGGTTTGGAACCGGACACGCGCCAAGGCTGAGGCTTTGGCGGATGTGGCGAAAGTTTGCGATACCGCTGCCGAGGCGGCGGCAGGTGCCGACGTGATTATCACTATGTTGGAAAATAATGTGGTGGTTGCGGACGTTTTCTTTGGATCCGGCGGCGTGGCGGCTGCAGCGAAATCTGGGGCGTATCTGGTAGATATGTCGTCGATCCAGCCGCATGTTGCTAGCGAGCATGCGGCGAAGGCCGAGGGTATGGGGTTGCACCATTTGGACGCGCCGGTCTCGGGTGGCGAAAAGGGTGCAATCAACGCCAAGCTGGTGATTTTCGCAGGCGGTGTGGCCGATGATTATGCCGTTGTGAAACCGGTTTTTGAGGCGATGGGCCGCCCGACACATGTCGGAAAACATGGCGCAGGACAGGTTGCGAAACTGGCCAATCAGGTGATTGTTGGCGTGACCATCGGCGCGGTTGCCGAGGCGTTATTGCTGGCCCAAGAAGGCGGCTGCGATCCCGAAGCAGTGCGCGGTGCGTTGATGGGCGGGTTTGCTACGTCGCCGATTTTGGAGCTGCACGGCCAGCGGATGCTGGACCGGAACTGGGTGCCGGGTGGGCCTTTGCGGATGCATTTGAAAGACCTGAACAACACGTTGGAAAAGGCTGCCGAAGTTGGGCTGAAACTGCCATTGGCAGAACAGGCGCAGGTGACATTTAATGCGCTAACGCATGATCTGGCGATGGATGGCAATGACCATTCCGCGTATTTACGTTGGCTTGAGGAGATTAACCCCGGGAAACGTTTAGGCAGCGGGCCGGACCAGCTGCCCGACGCTTAGGTGGTCCAGCCGCCGTCGATTATGTGGGCTTGGCCGGTTGTAAAACTGCTCTCGTCCGAGGCGAGGTAAATCACCAACGCGGCGATTTCTTCGGTTGTTGCTAGGCGGCCCATTGGTTGTCTGGCGACGAAATCAGCCAT
>CAZYMT010000026.1:0-8817 GCA_964649035.1 uncultured Rhodobacterales bacterium | reverse complement strand
TTGTCGAAGTCGCCGGTGTCGCGTAGACGCTGGTGCAGCGATGGGCTCTCGACCGTGCCGGGGCAGATGCAGTTGCAGCGGATACCGCTTGCCACGTAATCTTTGGCGACGGATTTGGTCAGGCCGATGACTGCAGCTTTGGTGGTCGAATAGACCATGCGATTGGGCACACCGGTGATTGATCCGGCAACTGACGACATGTTGATAATATTGCCGCCACCATTCGCGAGCATCGCCGGAAGGGCGGCGCGGATGGTGTGGAACATGGCTTTGACATTGAGGTCAAACGCAAAATCCATGTCACCCTCGGACGCCTCCAGAATTGTGCCGCCATGCACAAAACCCGCACAGTTGAACAGCGTGTCAGGTTGGAAGTCATGGATGGCTTTTTCGACAGCTGGCTGATCGGTAGCGTTCAGTGCCAATGTCTGGCAATCGAGCCCGTCCAGCAGGTCGCCATTGATGTCAGTCGCGAGGACTTCGGCCCCCTCGGCCAGCATTTTTTCGACAGATGTACGACCAATGCCTTGGCCCGCTGCGGTGACGAATATCTTCTTGTTTTGTAGTCTCATGTGATTACTCCCTTGGCGCAAGATATTACACCAAGGGAGGGGGTTGTCACGCCTTTAGGTGGCGTCGCGCGCGGTTTTGGTGGCGTTGGCCCACCATGTCAGATCGTCGAGCATTCCGTTGGCGCTGGGCAGGATTACTTCCTCGATATCTGCGATTGGACCGTCGGCGCCCATTGGATGAATTTTCATGAATTCACCACCGCCGATATGGACAGCTGCGCGGATCGGAACCATCTGCAATTCGACGCCGATTGTGCGTAGATGTTCAGCGGCGCGGGCTGCCCCTAGACCGCCATATCCAACAATTGCCATCGGTTTGCGGATCCATTCGACATAGGCCTGATCAATCGCGTTTTTCAGGGCACCAGTGATGGAGTGGTTATATTCGGCAGTCACAAAAATATACCCGTCGAATTCTCCAATTTTCTGTTGCCATTTCACGGCGGCTGGATCGGAACTGGGCATCCATGCGTTTGAGGCGGGTTCGTTAAAGAACGGTAGGTCGAAATCTTTCAGATCGACCAATTCGACGTTCAAATCATCGCGGGTGCTGGCGAGGTCGAAAATCCATTTAGCGGGCTTTTCGGCGAAACGGGAATCGCGGGTTGAACCGACGATTACGGCAATATTTAGCATTGTAGTCTCCAATTGACTGTAGGTTTCTCTTGGTAACTTTGAATACATATGATACCGATAAATTGTCCACAAGGAGGCACCTTTATGAAACCTGCTTTACGCCATGAAACCAATGACTGCCGGATGATTTCGGATATGCTGGCGCGGGTCGGGGATAAGTGGACGGTTTTGATCGTCAGCTATCTGGGCGACGGGGCGCTGCGGTTCAGTGAATTGAAACGGGTTGTCGGGGGGATTTCGCAAAAAATGCTGACCTCGACCCTACGGAATTTGGAGCGGGACGGGTTTGTTAAACGGACGGTTGAACCGACGCGACCGCCAAGTGTGACCTATGAATTAACGCCGTTGGGGCATGAATTGCTGGTGCCAGTGACGGCGCTTTCGGAGTGGACGCGCGCGAATATCGAACGGATCGAAGCCGCGCGCGCCAAGTTTGACAAGTCTTAGGGTTTCTTGAAAAGTTCGGCGAACCAGTCGACCATTTCGGGCACCATTTTATCACCGAACCCTTGGGCTTTGGCGAGGCCTAGGGTATTTTTGGCAGCACCGCTCATCTGGCTGGGGACCCCGAAATCATCGGCCATTTTGGCGTAATATCCGACGTCCTTGCGGGCGTTGGCCACAGTAAATGCCAGCTGCATATCGTCATCAACGGCGTAGGCTTTGATAAAATCCATCATGCCGGATTTTAGCGGACCGGCGGACATGACTTGGTGCAGGGTTGTGCGATCAAGGCCAGCAAGGTCGGCCATGGCAAAGGCTTCAGACATGGCCATGGCGGTGGTCATGGCGTAGAAATTGTTGATCAGTTTCAGGGTGTGACCAGCGCCGAGCGGGCCGACATGGAAGACGTTTTCGCCGAGATCGTCGAGCACGGGTTTGATGCGATCAAAATCGGTTTTGCTGCCTGCGCCCATGATATTCAACAGGCCTGGCGACCTTGGATCGGGGTTTTGCCAAGCGGGGCATCCATATAGCTGACGCCTTTGGCGGCCATATCAGCGCCGATTTTCTTGGTGGAACCGGGTAGCGAGGTGCCGAAATCGATGACTAGGGAGCCTTTTTTGGCGCCAGCCAGCACGCCGTTTTCGCCGTAAACGCGAGATTCAACAGAATCAGAGGTGTCCATGCAGAACATGACGATTTCGCTAGCGGCCGCTAGTTCGGCGGAGGTTTTGGCCTCGGAGGCACCGCGGGCGACGGCCTCGTCGACATATTTACGGTTGCGGTTGGCGATTACGGTCACGGAATATTTAAGGTCGAGCAGGCGTTGCACCATTGCGCCGCCCATTAGGCCAAGGCCGATAAAGCCGATTGTTGGTTTAGTCATGATAATTCCCTTTTGTTAAAGTTCGTCTACGAGATGGTTAAGAAGGTTGGCGTCAGAAGGGGAGACTTTGAGGCCGCTATAGGCCGCGAAAGATTGGATAGCCATATGTTTGAATAGATCAAATCCTGACAGGCACCGGAAACCCGCGCCTTTGGCGACTTGCATGAACGGGGTGTTCATCGGGGTGTAAACCGCGTCAAAACACCATGTTTGCATGTTAATCCAGTCGGCGGGGAAGGCGGAACCGGGATGTTCCTTCATACCTAGCGGCGATGCGTTCACCAGTCCGTCAGCGGCGCGTACTATTGTTTCAGGGCGGCCAGTTACGACGTGTAGGATTGTGTTATCTGGGTCAATTTGCATTTGAAGTTTTGCGGCGACACCCGGTTTATTATCCCAGATATCGATCCGCTCGGCACCCAGTTCTTTGAGTGCAATTATTATTGCACGCGCAACGCCGCCTGCGCCTGCCATCGCGACTTTGCCTGGTTTCAAGTCGCCGAACACGTCTTTCCACGCGCCGATGAAGCCGAGATAGTCGGTGTTGTACGCCTCGATCTGCTCCCCGAATTTCAGGAGGTTGGAGGCCCCCATTTCGGATGGATAGCCGATATGAATATCGGCATGCCTTTCGGCGCGGGCCTTAAAGGGTTTGGTGATAGTCACACCGTCATAGCCTTCTTCGCGCAAAAGTTTGATATAATCGTCAAATTCAAAATCGATGATATTGGTTGAATCAAACAATTTGAATTCCCAGTCGATTCCGGCGCGTCGGCACAATAATTCCTGCGCCTCGGAAAAGCGCGAACGGCTGATATATTCGCCGAGTAGGCCAGCTTTGATTAGGCGCTTTGCCATTTTGTTACATCACCGCCCCGATTTGCCAAGGTACAAATTCGTGATCGCCTAGGCCTTGGGCTTCGGATTTGGATTGTTCGCCGGAGGCGACCCGCAGGATCATTTCGTATATCTCGCGGCCAACTTGTTCGATGGTCGCGCCGTCGGTTAGAATTGTTCCGGCGTTTATGTCCATATCTTCGGTCATACGGTTATACATTTGGGTGTTGGTGGCGATTTTTATGGAGGGCGACGGTTTTGCGCCAAAGGCCGAACCGCGCCCTGTGGTGAAGGTCACGATGTTGCAGCCGGACGCGATTTGTCCGGTGACCGATGCGGGGTCGTAGCCCGGGCTGTCCATGAAGGTGAAGCCTTTGGTGGTGATCGGTTCGGCGTATTTATAGACGCCGGTTAGCGGGGTGGTGCCGCCTTTGGCTGCGGCGCCCAGCGATTTTTCGAGGATGGTGGTTAGGCCGCCTTTTTTGTTGCCCGGCGAGGGGTTGTTATCCATCGAGCCGCGGGCGCGTTCGGTATAATCCTCCCACCACTTAATAAGGCCAATCAGTTTTTCGCCCACTTCCGGCGTGGTGCCGCGACGGGTTAGCAGATGTTCAGCGCCATAAATTTCCGGCGTTTCGGCCAGCACGCCAGTGGCACCTTGGGCAGTCAGCAGATCGCAGGCGTATCCAAGCGCGGGGTTGGCGGTGATGCCGGACCAAGCATCGGAGCCGCCGCATTGAAGCGCGACCATCAATTCCGATGCCGGACATTCGGTGCGGGTGGTGTCATTGACCAGCGGCAACATGGCGTTAACTTTTTTGATGCCGAGTTCGATGGTTTTACGCATGCCGCCGACATCTTGGATGTTCATGGTTTGGAATAGTGGGCCGGGGACCAGGCCATATGCTTCGATCAGCCAATCGATTTGCATGCCTTCGCAGCCAAGGCCCGCCATGACGACGCCGCCGACATTAGGGTTGCGGGCGTAGCCCCAGAGGGTGCGTTGCAGGACCTCGAATCCGGTGCCGTCACCGCCCATTGCGCAACCTGTGCCGTGGGCAAAAGCGACGACGCCGTCGACATTTGAATATTGTTCCAGAACCTCGTCGGTGAAGTGATCGGCGATCATATGCGCGGCAGTGGCCGAGCAGTTCACCGAGGTCAGGATGGCGATATAATTGCGGGTGCCTACCTTGCCGTTGGGACGACGATAACCCATGAATGTATCAATTTTGGTGGCAGGTTCCACGGGGCGCAAGTCGGTGCTGAATTCGTATTGCTGATCTACATTGCGGAATTCTAGGTTCTGGGTGTGGATGTGATCGCCTGCGGAAATATCCTCGCTGGCATAGCCGATTATCTGGGCGTATTTGATCACGGCCTCGCCTTTGGCGATATCGGTGGTGGCGATTTTATGGCCGCGTGGGATCAGGTGATTGGCGCTGGTACCCTCGCATTCCGTGCCTATTTCAAGCGGACGGATGGCCGTGATAACGTTATCACTCGGGTCAAGACGAACGGTGTTTTTCATAAGCTACCTCAGGCGCAATAGGGGGCGGTATTATCCCAGCGATATAGCGATATATGTTGGGCATCGGCAAGGTGGGTGCGAGCATCTTTCCACATATTTAGCCATTTTTTCGGATCATGTAATTCGGTGTCGGGCTTGGCGCGGCTGCGAGCCACGAAACTGGGGAAATGGTCGCGGCCCGTCGGTTGGCCTGTAACATTATAGCGAACATCAAAGGACCAGCGGAAGCCGTCGGTTTTATTGATAAGCGAGGCATGTGGGGCCTTGGGATGAAAAATCACCACACCGCCGGATTTAACCGGAACGGGGATGGAGCGGTGGCCACCGATAAATTCGTCGGGGATGCCGACTTGGACCTTTTCACAATGGGGCAGTAATTCGTCTTTGTGGCGTGCGGGTTGTACCTGAAGGCAGCCGTTTTCGCGGGTGGCGTCAGATACGGCGATCCAGACGGTGATCAGTTTGGTATCATCCGCGGAATCGTGGGTGACGCCTTGGTCCTGATGCCAGTCGGTCGCGGTGATATGGGCGCGTTTTTCGTCCACTGCCAGATCGGTGGCGGGCGGTTTAATGCGGATATGCTGGATCGGGTTGGAGGTGATTTCACCGCCTATCAGGTCCTCGACCATATCCAGCAGGCGCGGGTTGGTCAGCATGTTGAAAACGGCGGGGCCGAAATGGAATGGGGTGTCGGGCTGGACCTCGTTCGCGGGTAGGGAAATGTCGAAAGGTTGGAACCAGTCACATTTGGCGCGGTAGGAGGCCAGAAGTTTGTCGTAATAACTCATGCCGGTAGGGTTTGGTACGCGGCCCTTGGCAAACCAGTCTGCATAAAGACGGTCTAGAAGACTGGCGTACTCGGCCCGAACAGGGTCGAGTACGGTTTTTTGATCCAACACATTTTCGACGACCAGATAGCCTTGGTCGTCGAAGAATTTGGTTTGTGCAGTTGTTAGCATATCAGACCTATAGGAATACGGTTACGATGTTTGGCCAGAATAGCAGCAGTGACAGGGCCAAAAGCTGGATGCCGATGAAGGGCAGGAAGCCTTTGAAAATGTCGGTCAGCGAAATATGCGGCGGGGCCACAGATTTCAGGTAGAATGCTGCCGGCCCAAAGGGCGGCGATAAGAAACTGACCTGCATATTCATGGTAAAGACCACACCGAACCAGATGGCGACATGTTTTGGTTCCAGATGGCCAAAGAAGCCAAGCTCATCGATTGGCAATTTCAGCACGATCGGCAGGAATACCGGCATAATCAGTAGCACGATACCAACCCAGTCCATGAACATGCCCATGATCAGGAACACACCCATCATCACAAGGATCACACCCATTGTTGGCAAATCAGCGCCAACAATCAGGTTGGCCACATATGTCGGACCACCCGCGAGGGTATAGGCGGCGGCAAGTGCGGCCGCGCCGATGGTTACCCAGATGATCGTTCCGGTGGATTTCAGGGTCCGCATCAAGCTGTCCCAAACGATGTCGGCAGACATCTCGCGGCGTAGAACCGTGATGACGAATACAGCGACAACGCCCATTCCGGCAGCTTCGGTGATGCCCGTGATACCACCATAGATGGAACCAAGAACCACGCCGATAACGACGATAGGGGCGACCAGACCTTTACCCATGCTCCAGCCGATTTTGGTGCGTTCAACACCAAAGACGAAGAAGATCAGGATCAAGGCTACGGCGATTACTGCGCCGATTTTGGGTAGGTCGGTGACCATGCCAAGCGAAATAGGTTCGACGCCTTCGACGATTTTATTCCAGCCGGTGACGGTGAAGAATAGAGCACGTCCAAATAGAGCTGAGCCAATACCAACGGTTAGTACCGACAAAAACGCTGCGAACAGTTTGGATTTTTCACCAAATGTCGGATCGTTCGGATCGGGTTCTGGCAGTGGTGCATCTTCGGGGCGCAAACGGGTGCGCACGATGATGTAGATGATGAAGAACGAGGCTAGAATGAAACCGGGCAAGAAGGACGCGGTAAACAGCGCCTTGATCGAGGTTTCGGTGATTAGCCCGTAAAAGATCAACACGATCGATGGCGGGATCATAGTGCCCAGCGAGCCGGACGCACAGATTGTCCCGATAGCAAGGTTCTGGTTATAGCCAAGACGCAACATTTGCGGCAGGGCGATCAGGCCGAGCAGCACAACTTCGCCGCCGATAATCCCTGACATAGCGGCCATGATAACGGCCATGATCGAGGTCACGATAGCAATACCGCCACGTGTGCGCGACATCCAGACGGAGAGCGAGGTGTACATATCCTTGGCGATGCCCGTGCGTTCCAAGAGGGCGGCCATAAAGATGAATAACGGCACCGATATCAGGACATAGTTGGTCATCTGTCGGTAAATCGCTTGGCTAAGAACAGCCATTGGGCCGCGACCGAAATCGCGGAATAGTAGCTCGGGGCCAAATTTCATCACCAGAATGGCAACCGCCAGAAAGGCCGAAGCAAAGCCAAGGGGCATACCGATGGCCAGCAGGAAGAACATGCCGAGCAGCAGGATAAGCGAGAGCGCTCCGATGCTGTCAACTTGTAGGAACGCGAAATCAGCGAGATCTAGCATGGTTTAATCCTCGATACTTTTACGAATGTTAGCGATCTCGGTTTCGTCGATCTCGTCAGCGGGGGAGTGATGTTCGGGGGCTTTGTGCCAATCCGCAATCAGGTTGGAAAGCGCCTGTAGCGCCACCATTGCGATGATAATCAGAATGCCCATTTTGATGGTGGAAGGCAGGGGGGGATCCCATGCGGTTCCGAATGTCTCCATCCGGCCGTACTTGTCGCGGGCCTCGTTAAAGGCACCCCAGATAAGGGCGGTGGTGAAGGTCCAGATCAGTAGCACCGAAATCACGTCTGCAGTTTTCTGCATCCAGCGCGGGAACATGTCGTAGATGATATAGATACGGATGTGGCTGCGTTGCTGCATAGCGTAAAGCCCTGCCAGCAAGAAGACAAATCCGGCCAACCAGAGGGACAGCTCGTTAGCCCAAAGGGTGGGTTTGTTGAATATATAGCGCGAGATCACCTCGAAAAACATCACGCAGACGATGCCGGCAACGGCAAGCATGGTGATGCGCGACAGGATCAGGCTAACAATATCGAAGAACCCTTCGGGTTTTGGTTCGATAGCGCCTTGGGTGTCGGACAGGTATATGCCTGTGAATAGAGCAGCGAGGCCCATAATGATTAGGGTCACGGTTACGATCGGGATGATGGCCATTGGTTTGAACTGGAGGACGCTGCCATAGGCCGGCTCGACGCCTGTGCCAAAAAGCGCCAGATATCCGACCAGCAATACAGATGCACCTACGGTTAGGAACATCAGGATGCGGAACAGCCCTTGTAGGGGCGGAATTTGTACGTTGGCCTTAAGAAGGCCGACGTAAATTCCGTAGGACACAATGCCGATGACTGCAAAAACCGTGATCAGGGTTTGCATCAATTCCAGTGCGCGACTGATGCCGACACCAAACATTATGGGGATCAGGAAGCTAGCCAGCAACGTGGCGACGGCCACTCCGCAGATTATGGCGATCATTTTGAAGATATCGCGGCCGGAACTTAGCCAGACGCTTGGGGCACTATCGGACATGCACATCCCTAACTGTGAAAGGAGTATTCTAGGAAAAACGGCGAGCCCCTAAAGACCCGCCGCGTTTATTTTTGCATTAGATCGGGTTTACTCGATCATGCCCATGCTGCGTAGGAATGCACGGTGAGCGTCAACCAAAGCGCGGGCTTCAGGTGTTTTGTCAGCCCAACCATCCCATGCACGTTGTGCACCGGCGCGGAATTCAGCGCGATCGCTAGGGGACCAATCGTAAAGCGTAACGCCCTCAGCCTGTAGTTCAACAGCCGTGATGTTGTTAGCAAGATCGA
>CAZYMT010000025.1:13392-23728 GCA_964649035.1 uncultured Rhodobacterales bacterium | reverse complement strand
CAAGCCGCGGACCGTCTGACTGCCTGCGAAATCGATCGTCATATGCGGGGGCGCGAACGCCCATCCGACCATGTGCCTATCTGGGTGGAACTTGACGTCTAGCCAATGCCGAGCCGCAGGCGAGGCCACGCCCAACGGGATATGCTGGATTTTCAATCCAGCATAGACGGGCGGGAGCCCTCCATGCCTGCTGCGCTCGGTGGATATGTCGAAAGTTAGTCGAAAAAGATCAAAAGCCAGACGATTATTGCCATAATGATGGCAAAGAAAACCATGCCGCTGCCGATATCTTTGGCTTTCTTGGACAAGGGATGCAGATCGTCGCTAATACGGTTCACTATGGTTTCCAAGCCGGTATTGGCCAGTTCCATCAAAACGATGTTCCAAGTAGCAAATATCAGCACCGCGCGTTCAACACCGGAAAAATCCAAGGTGAACGCGAGGATGGTCATGATGATGGAAACGATGGTCCATTGCCGCATCCCCTCCTCACTTTTATAGGAGGCGATGATGCCTTCCAGCGACCATTTGGTGGCGTTGCTGTTGCGGCGTAAAACGGACTTTATAAAATCTAACATCGACGCACTATTGCAGGCAAAACCGCGAATTGCCAAGGGAAATTAGTGGGTCAACAGGATTGGGCTTGCACAAAGCCGCCCCGACATGCGAAACCAAGTTAACGAAAGCAAACAGGAGTTCACCAATGACTACCACAACAATGAACAACGTCCTCACGGAAGAATTCTGGTCGGCCGAGGGCACCGCCCTTTGGGTCAAACGCGCCGTTTTGGTAGTCTTGGGTGTTGCCTTGCTGGCAATCTCTGCCAAAGCCAAAATCTTGATCCCCGGCCTGCCCGTTCCCCTAACCATGGGAACATTTGCCGTGCTAACGCTTGGTGCCGCGTACGGCCCGCGTTTGGGTTTGGCGACGATAATTGGGTATATGCTGGTTGGTGTCCTTGGCTTTGACGTCTTCGCGAATTCCAGCGCTAAACTAAATGGAACGGCCTATATGTTTGGTGTCACCGGCGGCTATTTGGTAGGATATGTTATGGCGACAGTCATTCTTGGCTACGCAGCACGTCGCGGCTGGGATCGTAACGTCGCAACAATGGGTGCGACGATGCTGGCAGGTAATGCCGCAATCTACGTTCTGGGCGCTGCTTGGCTAATGTATCTTTATTCGTTTGATCTAAGCACAGCGTTTGCAGAAGGTGTTGCGCCGTTTCTGGTTGTTGATGCGATCAAATTAGCGCTTGCTGCGTTGCTGGTCCCAGCAGTTTGGAAACTGGTTGGCAAAGCTCGCGGCTAAGACATAATAATTTCAGGAAAAGGCGTCCGACTTTAGGGCGCCTTTTTTGTTTGACGGGTTCCTTGTGTAGATAATTTGGTATTTATCCAAACGATCATTGACAGACCGACGTTCCTCGCTAATCTCCCCTCTCTATTTGGGGGCATTGCTTGCGTAACTCGGGGAATACAAAAATGGTGATCTGGCATGCCTAACTGGATTCGCACCTATGTTCGCGTCGTCGAGGCCGTCAATTATCGTGTTGGCCGCTTCGCCATGTATCTGATATTTGCACTGATGGCCGTGCTACTTTGGTCCTCGATCTCCAAGACTTTTTTCATGCCCTCGCTTTGGACACTGGAAATGGCGCAGTTCATTATGGTGGCGTACTACCTGCTGGGCGGCCCCTATTCGATGCAGCTTAACGCCCATGTGCGCATGGATCTGGTGTACGGATCATGGTCCGATAAAACCAAAGCACAGGTTGATGCGTTTACGATTGTATTCCTAATGATCTATCTGGGGGTGCTGCTTTATGGCGGTTTCAACAGCACTTTTTATGCGATGGAATATAACATCCGCAAACCGTCCGCGTGGCGACCCTATATTTGGCCCGTCCGGCTGATTTCCTGTGTCGGGATATTCCTGATGCTTCTGCAAGGTATCGCTGTGTTCTTTAAAGATATCGCAAAAATTCGCGGCGAGGAGCTGTAATGTCCCATGAAATGATCGCCGTTTTAATGTTCGCCTCGATGATGGTGATGTTGATGACCGGACAACGGGTGTTTGCCGCGATTGGGGCGGTGGCCTCCATTGCCGCGCTGTTGCTCTGGGGGACTGGCGGGGCGGAAATTCCGTTCTCGGCCAGTGTGAAGCTGATGACATGGTATCCGCTGCTGACCCTGCCTTTGTTCATCTATATGGGCTATATTCTGTCGGAATCCGGCCTCGCGGATGATCTATACAAGATGTTCCATGTCTGGATGGGCGGAATAAATGGCGGGTTGGCCATCGGTACAATTGGCTTGATGGTGCTGATTTCCGCTATGAATGGCCTGTCGGTTGCCGGGATGGCGATCGGCGCGACAATTGCCCTGCCCGAGCTGCTGAAACGTGGCTATGATAAACGCATGGTGACGGGGGTTATTCAGGCCGGATCGTCGCTGGGTATTCTAGTGCCACCTTCGGTGGTGCTGGTGTTATACGCGATGATCGCGCGCCAACCTGTTGGGAAATTATGGCTAGCCGGGGTCATCCCCGGCCTGATGATGGCCACGATGTTCATCATCTATATCGCCATTCGTTGCAAAATAAACCCGGCCCTAGGCCCCGCCATGTCCAAAGAAGAACGCAATGTTCCGCTACGCGAAAAGCTGGCTCTGCTGCGCTCCGGCATGCTGCCGCTGATTATCTTTTTTGTCATGATGTACCCGTTTGTTAAGGGCTGGACCAGCTTGGTGGAATCCTCGGCTGTGGGCGCGTTGACGGCCACAATTGCTGCCATCATAAAACGACGTCTGACCAAAGAAGTGTTCGAAAACACCCTGCGCAACACCTTGTCGATCAGCGCGATGTTCATGTGGATCATTCTGGCCGCCTTGGCCTTCGGGGCGATATTCGACGGTCTCGGCGCAGTCAAAGCCATCGAGAATTTCTTCCTCGGCGATCTGGGACTAAGTCCTTGGGGCGTCCTGATCTTGATGCAGATATCCTTTCTGATTATGGGAACCTTCCTTGATGACACGGCCATGCTGGTCATTGTTGCGCCACTTTATGTACCGCTTGTCGGCTCGCTTGGCTTTGATCTGATCTGGTATGGCATTCTGTACACAATCACCTGCCAGATCGCCTATATGACCCCGCCATTTGGCTATAACCTGTTTTTGATGCGGGTCATGGCCCCGCCCGAGATAACGCTGCGCGATATTTACACCTCGATTATTCCATTTGTTGGTGTCATGCTGCTGGCATTAATCGCCGTTGCCGTCTTTCCGCAAATAGCGCTTTGGCTGCCGGAGTACGTATATTCAAAATAAAACCAAGACAGGCCGAAGAACCTGCGTATTGAGAATTGAGCGAATTTTTAAGGGGGATACACCCCGCAAACTAGGGAGAAGACGATGACTACTAACAGACGTAAGTTCCTTCAAACCGCCGGTCTAGCCGGTGCTGCAACGCTGGCCGCACCTGCGGTTCATGGCCAGTCCACTATTACGTGGCGCTTGCAAACCTATGCGGGTCCGGCATTGGCCGAGCACGTGATTAAACCTTCCATCGATGCGTTCAACAAAATCGCTGGCGACGAAATGCAGATCGAGCTGTACACAGCCGACCAGCTTGTCCCGACCGGTGAATTGTTCCGCGCTATGCAACGCGGCACTATCGATGCGGTGCAATCGGACGACGATTCAATGGCCTCCCCGACCGAGGTTACCGTTTTTGGCGGCTACTTCCCGTTCGCCTCACGCTACAGCTTGGACGTACCAGTATTGTTCAACCAATACGGCCTGAACGAAATCTGGGATGCAGAATATTCCAAAGTTGGCGTTAAACATATTTCCGCTGGTGCTTGGGATCCATGCCATTTCGCCACCAAAGACCCGATCCGCAGCCTTGCAGATCTAAGCGGCAAACGCGTTTTCACCTTCCCGACTGCTGGCCGTTTCTTGGCACAGTTCGGCGTTGTTCCTGTGTCGCTTCCTTGGGAAGATATCGAGGTTGCCGTGCAAACCGGCGAACTGGATGGCATCGCCTGGTCCGGCATCACCGAAGATTACACAGTTGGCTGGGCAGACGTCACCAACTACTTCCTGACCAACAACATTTCCGGCGCTTGGGCGGGCTCGTTCTTTGCCAATATGGATCGCTATAATGAACTACCAGAGCATCTTAAGGAATTGCTGAAGATGTCGATGGATCAGTCGCATTATTATCGCCAGTGGTGGTATTGGGGCGGCGAGGCAGCCTTGCGCGTCAATGGTCCAAAAATGGAACTGACAACCATTCCTGATGATGAATGGTCAACGGTTGAAAAAGCGGCGCATGTTTTCTGGGATGAAATCGCCGAAGAATCCGAAATCAAAGCTAAAGTCGTCGAGATTTTCAAACAGTATAATGCTGATATGGAAAAAGCTGGACGTCCTTACCGTTACGGCTAATACTAATGTTGCGGCTCCCCACGCCGGGGGCCGCAGCCACCAAACCCCAACTTAAAAAACGAGTAAACTAATGTCCGGTCATCTTTCTTTTTCCGATCTAAAACAATCCGTCGCAAATGGTGAGATAGATACCGTGCTGGCCTGTCAGATCGACATGCAAGGCCGTCTTATGGGCAAGCGTTTTCACGCACAGTATTTTGTCGATAAAGCCTATAAAGAAACCCATAGCTGCAATTACCTGCAAGCCACGGACCTCGAGATGGAAACTATCAGTGGTTATAAATCCTGTAGCTGGGAGGAAGGCTACGGCGATTTCACCATGAAGCCCGACCTATCCACAATCCGCCTTACACCATGGCTGGAGGCAACCGCGCTGGTGCTTTGCGACCTCGAAGATCACAAAAGCCACCAGCCCGTCGCCCATTCGCCGCGCGCTGTTTTGAAAAAACAGATCGCCCGCCTAGAGGCGATGGGGATGAAGCCGATGATGGCCTCGGAACTGGAATTCTACCTGTTTGACCAAAGCTTTGAAGAAGCGCAGGCCCAAGGCTATCGCAACCTCACGACCTTCTCCAAATACAACGAAGATTACAACATCTTCCAGACCACCAAAGAAGAACATGTCATGCGCGCCATTCGCAACGGCCTGTACGGCGCTGGCATCACTGTTGAATGTTCCAAAGGTGAGGCATGTGCCGGCCAAGAGGAAATCAACGTCGAATATTCCGACGCCTTAAACATGGCCGACCAGCACGTCATCATAAAAAACGCCTGCCGCGAGATCGCTTGGCAACAAGGTAACGCCCTGACATTCCTTGCCAAATGGAAGAAATCGCACGCGGGCAGTTCCAGCCACGTGCATCAATCGCTTTGGTCGTTGGATGGTAAAGAAGCACTGTTCGCAGATTCAGACGGCAAATACGGCATGTCCGAATTGATGCAGAATTACATGGCGGGCCTGTTAAAACATGCCGGTGAAATCACCTATTTCCTCGCGCCCTACATCAATTCTTATAAGCGTTTCCAAGAAGGCACTTTTGCTCCAACCCAAGCCGTCTGGTCCCTCGACAACCGCACCGCTGGCTACCGCGTTTGCGGCGATGGCAGTAAATCCGTGCGGGTTGAATGTCGCGTTGGTGGTTCCGATTTGAACCCGTATCTGGCCGCCGCAGCCTTGCTTGCCGCAGGCATTGACGGGATCGAAAACAAACTGGCGCTTGAGGATGAATATCAGGGTGACGCCTATACTGGCGACAAAACCCGCGTGGTTCCAGCAACCCTTCGGGGCGCCGCTGAAACCTTAACCAATTCCAAAATGCTGCGCGCTGCAATGGGCGACGACGTAATCGACCATTATTACCGGGCCGCAACTTGGGAAGTAGAAGAATACGACCGCGTGGTAACGGATTATGAAGTTGCCCGAGGATTTGAACGCGCCTAAACGGCCTATCTGGAGTTTGAAAATATGACAAAGTTGATCCAGTGCATCTCGCCGATCGACGGCTCGGTTTATGCAGAACGCGCGGCGTTAGGCATGGCGGACGCTGAAGCTGCGGTAAGCCGCGCGAAAGCTGCGCAAAAAGACTGGGCCGAACGCTCGCTCGAAGAGCGCATCACGCTCGTTACTGCAAGCGTCGCGGCTTTGGGCGAAATGAACGACAAGATCGTCCCCGAGATCGCCCATATGATGGGCCGCCCCATCCGCTACGGTGGTGAATTTGGCGGCGTTGAAGAACGCGCATTAGGCATAGCCGCCCTTGCCCATGAGGCCTTGAAACCAATCATCGTTGAAGATAGCGCCGATTTTGAACGCCGCATTGAACGCGAACCCCACGGCGTCGTGCTCGTCATTGCGCCTTGGAATTACCCGTATCTAACGGCCATCAACACGGTCGCCCCTGCCCTGATTGCAGGCAATGCCGTGATCCTGAAACATGCCAGCCAAACCTTGCTGGCAGGCGAACGCATGGTCGAAGCATTTGTGGCGGCAGGTATCCCCGCTGACCTGTTCCAAAACGTCTTTCTGGACCATGACACTACATCGGCCTTGATCGCTGGCAATAATTTCGGCTTCGTCAATTTCACAGGCTCGGTCGGTGGCGGCCAAACGATTGAACGCGCCGCCGCTGGCACCTTTACGGGCGTCGGCTTGGAGCTCGGCGGCAAAGACCCCGGATATGTGATGGAGGACGCCGATCTAGACGCCGCCGTCGACACCTTAATCGACGCCGCTATGTTCAATTCCGGCCAATGCTGCTGTGGTATCGAACGAATTTACGTAACCGAGAGCCTATACGACGCCTTCGTCGAAAAAGCCGTGGCCATTGTGTCCAAATACAAACTCGGCAATCCGCTGGACCAAAAAACCACCCTTGGCCCCATGGCCCATCGCCGTTTCGCCGACGAAGTTCGCGCCCAGATATCCGAAGCCGTTGAGGCTGGCGCAAAACCCCATATCGACCCAGCCCTATTCCCCGAAGATGACGGCAGCACCTACCTAATGCCGCAAATCCTGACCAACGTAGACCATTCCATGCGAGTCATGCGCGACGAAAGCTTTGGCCCTGTTGTTGGCATCATGAAAGTATCCAGCGACGAGGAAGCCATCAAGCTGATGAACGACAGCGAGTTCGGCCTAACCGCGTCGCTTTGGACCAACGACGCAACCCGCGCCGCCCGTATCGGTCGCCAACTGGAAACCGGTACCGTATTTATGAACCGCGCCGATTACCTCGACCCCGCGCTTTGCTGGACAGGGTGTAAAAACACCGGCCGTGGCGGCGCGTTATCGATCATCGGTTATCAGAACCTAACCCGCCCTAAATCCTATCACTTGAAGAAGATCACATCATGAAACTTTACGGAAACTGGTCCTACCCAACCACAATTAAATTCGGCGCTGGCCGCATCAAGGAACTGGCCGAGGCTTGTGCTGCCGCTGGCATCAAAAAACCGCTGCTGGTCACCGATAAGGGCCTCGCGAATTTGCCGATCACGCAAAGCACGCTCGATATTCTCGACGCAGCTGGCCTTGGCCGCGCCATGTTCAGCGAGGTTGATCCCAACCCGAACGAGAAAAATCTGGAGGCAGGCGTTGCCGTCTACAATGCTGGCGGCCATGACGGGGTTGTTGCTTTTGGTGGCGGCTCTGGCCTTGATCTGGGTAAAATGGTGGCTTTCATGGCCGGCCAAACCCGCCCGCTTTGGGATTATGAGGATATCGACGATTGGTGGACCCGCGCCGACGCAGACGCCATTGCCCCGATCATCGCGGTACCGACAACGGCCGGAACCGGTTCCGAGGTTGGCCGCGCCAGCGTCATCACCAATTCCGAAACCCATGTGAAAAAGATCATCTTTCATCCCAAAGTCCTGCCAACAATTGTCATCTGCGACCCTGAACTAACCGTTGGCATGCCGAAAATGATCACGGCTGGCACCGGCATGGATGCCTTCGCACATTGTCTTGAGGCGTATAGCTCCCCCCATTATCACCCGATGTCCCAAGGCATCGCGGTTGAAGGCCTGCATCTGGTCAAAGAATACTTGCCGCGCGCCTACAAAGACCCCGAAGACCTCGAGGCCCGCGCCCATATGATGAGCGCCGCCGCCATGGGTGCCACCGCTTTCCAAAAGGGTCTGGGCGCAGTTCACGCCATCAGCCACCCGATCGGCGCGGTCTATAATACCCATCACGGCACCACCAACGCGGTCGTAATTCCGCCGGTTCTGACCTTCAACCGTCCCTATATCGAACCTCGCATCGACACGCTCGCGGCTTATCTGGATATCAAGGGCGGCTATCAGGGATTTTATGATTACGTGATTGAATTGAACGACGCCTTAAGCATCCCGAAAAATCTTGGGGCAATGGGCGTCGGCACCGATCGTATCGACGAATTGGCGGCAATGGCGATGCAGGACCCCTCGGTCGGGGGTAATCCGGTGGAAATGACGCTTGAAAATACAACAAAATTATTGCGTGATTGCATCTGACAAGACAGGCGTAGCTAGCGCCCTCTAAATCCTACGCCAAGCCTTTGATAAGGCTTGGTTTTGACCCCATTTACCCTATATTCCTTTGCATACGCTTGCAATTTCATTAATGAATACAATTCTTTGCACCATTTCGTGCAATTGCTGATCGAATGCCTCCCACCCCCTTTGCAATCGTGTTAAAATGTGGTTGAAGACCTTGAAAACGGGATAGCCGTGCTGAATTTGGTCCTTCTCGTCAAAAACTTAATTGCAGGAGCCCATCATGGTCGCACGCATTATTCCCGTTGAATCCTTCGATCTGATAATTTTCGGCGCATCCGGCGACCTCGCCCAACGCAAAATCCTGCCCGGCTTGTTCCGTCGTATGATCGCAGGGCAAATGCCGGATCAGGTTCGCATCATCGGGTCGGCCCGTAGTAAATGGGACGATGCCGAATTCCAAAAGGTCGTCAAAGCCTCGATCAAAGAATTCTCGCCCGAGGAATATAAGGACAGCAAAACGCTGACAAAATTCCTAAGCTGCCTACATTACCTGCCCGTCGACGTCATGGGCGACGGCGGTTGGAAAGAACTAACCGACCTAATTCGCGAAAACGCCAATCCAGTGCGCGCCTTCTACCTATCGGTCGGCCCATCTCTATTCGGCGCTATCGCCAGCCGCCTGCTGAAAACCGGCATCGCCACCAAAGACAGCCGTATCGTTGTCGAAAAACCCTTTGGTCATGATCTGGCCACCGCGCAGGAATTGAACAAGCAATTGCGCGAAAGTTTTGAAGAGCATCAGATCTACCGCATCGATCATTATCTAGGCAAAGAAACCGTGCAAAACCTGATGGCGCTGCGTTTCGCCAACGCTTTGCTGGAGCCCGTCTGGAATTCGCAGCATGTCGACCATGTGCAAATCAGCGTTTCTGAGACCATCGGGGTTGAGGGGCGCGGCGGCTATTACGACAATTCCGGCGCCATGCGCGATATGATCCAGAACCACCTTATGCAGCTCCTTTGCCTGACCGCAATGGAACCCCCCGCACGGTTCGAGGCCAATGATGTGCGCGACGAAAAGCTGAAAGTCATACGGTCGCTGGAACATGTCCCAGCCGAAGATATCGTGCGTGGCCAATACCGTTCCAGCAGCGATGATGGCAGCTATATTGAGCATTCCGAAAACCCGAATAGCAAGACCGAAAGCTTTATCGCCCTCAAGGTGCATATCTCAAATTGGCGCTGGACGGGTGTTCCGTTCTATCTGCGCACTGGCAAAAAATTACGGGCCCGCATGTCCGAGATTGCGATCATTTTCAAAGATCCCCCGCACTCGATTTTCCCGAATGCGGAAACGCGCCATAGCGGCAACTCGCTGGTTATTCGTCTGCAACCGGATGAAGGCATCACGTTGCATATGATTATCAAGGAACCCGGCCAAGGTGGTTTGCGCCTGACCCAAGTGCCCTTGGACATGACATTCGCCGACGCCCTTGGCGATACCGTGGTCGATATGGCCGATGCCTATGAACGCCTGTTGATGGACGTTATTCGCGGTGATCAAACCTTGTTTATGCGCGGCGACGAAGTCGAAGCAGCTTGGGCATGGGCCGACCCGATTATCAACACTTGGATGGCAACAGGCGACGCCCCCGAAGCTTACGACGCTGGCGGTTCTGGTCCCGACGGTCCCTTGCCCTGATGCATCGCGATGACCGCCGCTGGCGCGAGATCGCTCTTAAGGAACATTAATGACCCTCAATGACACCATAGCCCGCGTCACCGACAAAATTGTTAAGCGAAGCAAGCCAACCCGTATCCCATATATGGAACGTATGGCCGCCGCCCGCGAAGAAGGCCCCAGCCGCGCCCATCTGGCTTGCGGCAATCAGGCCCACGCATTTGC
>CAZYMT010000025.1:0-13292 GCA_964649035.1 uncultured Rhodobacterales bacterium | reverse complement strand
CTGTTTTCACGCGATATCATCGCAATGGCCGCAGCTATTGGCCTGTCCCATAACGTATTCGATTCCACGGTGTATCTGGGCGTCTGCGACAAAATCATCCCCGGTTTGGTGATTGCCGCCGCCACTTTCGGTCACCTGCCCGCCGTATTCTTGCCCGCAGGTCCAATGACCAGCGGCATGTCGAATGACGACAAGGTTAACGTCCGCAAAAAATTCGCTTCTGGCGAAATCGACCGCGCTGAATTGCTAGAGGCCGAAATGGCCTCCTATCACGGCCCCGGAACCTGCACTTTTTACGGCACCGCCAACACCAATCAAATGTTGATGGAATTCATGGGGTTGCACCTACCTGGCGCCAGCTTTGTGAACCCGAATACACCGCTGCGCGATGCGCTTACCATTGCCGGCACAAAACGTGCGATGGCTATTACGGCGCTTGGAAACGAGTATATTCCAGTCTGCGAAATCCTCGACGAAAAGGCATTTGTTAACGGTATCGTCGGGTTGATGGCGACGGGTGGCTCGACCAATCTGCTTATCCATCTGCTGGCTATGGCCAAGGCAGCTGGTATCGTGCTCGATTGGGAAGACTTTTCGGAAATGTCCGCCGTTGTGCCGTTGATCGCGCGGGTTTATCCAAATGGTCTGGCCGATGTGAACCATTTTCATGCTGCTGGCGGGCTGGCCTATATGTTCGGCGAATTGCTCGATAACGGCCTATTGCACGCCGACACAAAAACCATCGTTGGCGAGGGTTTGGCTCATTACACCAAAGAACCAAAATTACGCGGCGATGAAATCACGTGGGAAGACGGTCCAACCGTATCCCTAAATGACAGAATTTTGAAACCGGTCACCGACCCATTCCAAGCAACAGGTGGTTTGGCTAAAATGACCGGCAATCTGGGCACCAGTGTCATGAAAGTCTCGGCCGTGGCCGAAGATAAACGCAGCATCACCGCCCCCGCCCGCATTTTCCACGACCAAGAAGACGTGAAACTGGCCTTCAAAAACAAAGAACTGACCGAGGACGTGATCGTCGTCGTCCGCTTCCAAGGCCCCCAAGCCAACGGCATGCCTGAGCTGCATTCGTTAACACCTTTATTAACAATCATGCAGGAACGTGGACAAAAAGTGGCCCTCGTCACTGACGGTCGCATGTCCGGCGCGTCCGGCAAAGTCCCCTCGGCAATCCACGTATCCCCCGAAGCTTTGGCAGGCGGCCCAATCGCACGATTGCAAGACGGCGATATCATCACAGTTGACGCCAATACCGGCACACTTGAGGTCCTGAGCGAAGGATTCATGGATCGCCCATTAGTCACCGCCGATCTGTCGGCAAACAACGTTGGCATGGGACGCGAATTATTCGAGGTGTTCCGGCGCAATGTCGGCCCCGCAGAAACAGGAGCAACGGTATTTTGATCGAAACAATTGAACAGCTTGAAGCCCTATACGGCCAACCCGGACCACCTTCGCTAGTCAAAGTCGCGGATCATGTCACCGCCGAATACCGCAAATATATCGAGGCGGCCCCTTTTTGCGCCCTTGCCGCTGTTGGTCCTGAAGGGCTCGATTGCACACCGCGCGGCGACGAGGGGCAGGTGGTTTTTATCGAGAATGAGAAAACACTCGCGCTACCGGATCGACGCGGCAATAACCGGATCGACAGCTTACGAAATGTTGTCCGCGACCCACGCGTTTCCCTGATGTTTCTGATCCCCGGATCAAACACCGTGATCCGCGTGAATGGGTCAGGCCACATCCACGCAGATGCGGCAGTCCTCGAAAAATACGCGACCCACGGCAAGCAACCGCGCAGCGTTTTGTTAATCACAATCAACGAACTTTATTTCCAATGCGCCCGTGCCCCGATGCGTGCTGGCCTTTGGAGCGGCACCGATGCCCCCGACCTACCGAAACCCGGACAAATCCTCGCGGCAATGACGGAGAACGAAGTCGGCGGCGATAAATATGACAATGAATGGCTCGATCGAGCCAAGAAATCAATGTGGTGAGAATATGAAAATTACAGCTCAAGACGCCTGCAAAATGAACCGCGAAGTCTGCGGCCTAGCCCCCATCGTTCCTGTCCTTGTCATCAATGACGCCAGCACTGCACGCGAACTTGCCGAAGCATTGGTTGCAGGAGGTTTGCCCGCGTTAGAAGTAACGTTACGCACGCCAGCCGCACTTGAAGCCATCAAAATTATGTCCGAAGTTGAAGGCGGTGTTGTCGGGGCTGGCACCTTGATCACACCTGCCGACGTCAAAGCTGCGAAGGCGGCAGGTGCAAAATTTGGTGTCTCTCCGGGTGCGGCCGACAGCTTGATCCAAGCCTGCGAGGACGAGGGGATGCCCCTGCTAGCCGGCGCTGCGACCGCAACCGAAGCCATGAGGATGCTCGAAAAAGGTTACGACTTACTTAAGTTTTTCCCAGCCGAAGCATCGGGTGGCGCACCAGCCATAAAAGCCATCGGTGGCCCGCTGCCACAAATCACGTTTTGTCCGACCGGCGGCGTTAGCCTGAAAAACGCCATGGACTACCTGAACCTCTCCAACGTTATCTGTGCTGGCGGCAGCTGGGTCGCCCCCGCCGCACTAGTAAACGCCGGAAAATGGGACGAGATCGAAACATTGGCTCGCGAAGCCAGCCAACTAAAAGGGTAATCATGAGCGATATTTGGACAGATCTTAGCGCCCACCGGAGCCGCACTGAAACCACAAGTATCGCTGACCTAATGGCGGACCCGAAACGGTTCGACAATTTCTCGGCCAGCCTAGATGACATGCTGCTGGATTTTTCTAAAACCAGCATTGATAAAACCGCGCTGGAATTGCTGCTGACCCTCGCGACGGATCGCGGTGTTGCGACTAAACGCAACGCGATGTTTGCCGGCGAGAAGATCAACATCACCGAAGATCGCGCCGTTCTGCATACCTCGCTGCGCAATCAATCCGGTCCGGTTATGGTTGACGGGGCGGACGTTATGCCCGGCATTCGCGAAACGCTGGATCGCATGGCGACCTATTCCAACGGCATTCGCAGCGGCAATATCGCGGCGGCAAATGGCGCTAAATTCACTGATGTCGTCAATATCGGCATCGGCGGTTCCGACCTTGGTCCGGTGATGGCAACCTTGGCGCTGGCCCCTTATCATGACGGCCCGAACACCCATTTTGTATCGAATGTTGACGGCGCGCATATCCATGATGTGCTGGCGGGTCTTGATCCGCAAACGACGCTAGTATTGGTGGCCTCCAAAACTTTCACAACAATCGAAACTTTGACCAATGCCAATACGGCCGTGAAATGGTTAAAGGCTGCGGTTGGTGATGATTTCGGCAAGCATCTGGCGGCGCTTTCATCTGCGGTCGAAAAAACCTCCGCCTTTGGTATTGACCCCGCCAACGTCTTTGGTTTTGAGGATTGGGTCGGCGGTCGTTATTCCATCTGGGGGCCGATTGGCCTGCCGCTAATGCTGGCCATTGGCCCTGATGATTTTAACGAATTCCTGCAAGGTGCGTATGAAATGGACCGCCATTTTCAAACCGCGCCCATGTCCGAAAACCTGCCGATCCTGTTCGCCCTTATCGGCATCTGGCACAATAATATCTGCGGCTATGCAACCCGCGCCGTCCTGCCATATGACCAACACCTGCTGCGCCTACCCGCCTATCTGCAACAACTGGATATGGAGAGTAACGGCAAGCGTGTCGCCACTGACGGCACGCCCCTCACCCGCAATTCTGGCCCCGTTGTCTGGGGTGAACCCGGCACCAATGGCCAGCACGCATTCTATCAGTTGATCCATCAGGGAACGTCGGTAATCCCGTGTGAATTCCTGATTGCGGCCCAAGCGCATGAACCGGAACTACAACACCATAACGACCTGCTGGTCGCCAATTGTCTGGCCCAATCCGAGGCGCTGATGTTAGGTCGCCAAACAGCCCCAACCGAGCACCGCGTGTTCATCGGCAACCGCCCCTCGACCACATTGATGTATCGCCAACTGACACCACGCAGTTTCGGGCGGATCGTGGCGCTTTATGAACACCGTGTGTTCGTTGAAGGTGCAATTTGGGGCCTGAACAGTTTTGACCAATGGGGCGTTGAATTGGGCAAAGAACTGGCCACGGCCATGTTGCCCAAGGTTCAAACCGCGGGTGAAAACGCTGATAAGGATTGGTCGACCGCAGGTCTTCTGACAGCTTTCCACGCCTTGAAATAGTTACGAGGGCGCGCAGCCGGTTTCACATCCTTGGGTCAAATCCCATTCAAACGCTAAATCGCTTAACTGCTCCATCACGCTACGCAACTGCCGCCCGCGTTCGGTCAGCGAATAGGACACCTCGGGTGGGATTGTCGGCTTGTAATCACGGGCAACCAATCCGGCTTCTTCCAGCTTTCGCAACCGGTCAGTTAGCAGTCGTGACGATATTCCCGGCACTAAGCGTTTTAATTCACCGAACCTGACGGAACCGTGATTGGTTAGCATCCATATAATGTAGGTCGTCCAAGGCCCTGATATTATTCGTAAAAGTGCATCCATAGGGCAGGATGGTTTGAATTCTGATTGCTTCATTTCGCTCTCCGTAACGCAGTTACTAAATAATACCTACTTTTAAATAATAATCAACCCCTCTATCTCGAGTTCACCAACAACAAGGGAATACGAGATGACTGAAAACACCGTTAAAATCGCCATCGTCTATCACAGCGGCTATGGCCACACCAAAGTTCAGGCCGAGGCTGTACGTGATGGCGTCGATCAAACCGAAAACGCACAATCGGATTTTGTGTCTGTCGATGAACTAAAGGGAAATCTGGATCGTTTGGCGGATGCCGACGCGATTATATTTGGATCTCCAACCTATATGGGCGGGGTTTCCGCGCAGTTCAAAGCGTTCATGGATGAAAGCTCCGAGGTGTGGATGAAAGAAGGCTGGAAAGATAAAATCGCCGCCGGTTTCACCAATTCCTCCAGCCGCAATGGTGACAAGCAGAATACCTTGATAAGCATGTCGGTTTTTGCAGCGCAACACGGAATGATCTGGGTTGGGCTTGGCCTGCCACCGGGCAACAATTCATCAACCGGTAGCGAAGAAGACATTAACCGTCTTGGCGCCAGCCTTGGCGCCATGGCGCAATCAGACGCGGATGCGGGGCCAGATGTGTCCCCAACCCGTTCGGACAAAGAAACCGCTAAACTGTTCGGGGCGCGCGTTGCCGAGTTCGCCAAACGTCTAGCGGCGTAGTTTACAACCAGGCAGCTCCGCGCACACCGGAGCTGTCGCCATGCACGTTCGGCAAAATACGGGTTCTGAACTGGTCGCCAAACACATGCGGACGGATATGATCCGGCATAGTGTCGTAGAAACGACTGACATTCGACAGGCCCCCGCCAAAGACAATCACATCCGGATCAAGGAAGTTAATGATTGTCGCCAGCGACCGCCCCAGACGATCCTCGAACCGGTGCAGCGTCTCGATCGCAGCCGCATCCCCTTGTTCGGACAAGGCGATAACCTCAGGCGCCCTTGGGCCACCCTCAACCGGCACACCAACACGGCGCGCATAATCCGCCGCCAGTGATGGCCCAGACAGCCAAGATTCCGTGTGTCCGTGCTTGCCACAGCTACACAGCGGCCCCGGGCGTTCATCCTCCAGCGGATCCGGCAGCGGCATATGCCCCCACTCGCCGCCAATCGAATTCACCCCCACCAGCGGTTTGCCATCAACAACAATCCCGCCGCCAACGCCCGTGCCAAGGATCACCCCAAAAACCACACTGGCTCCTTTGCCGGCGCCATCGACAGCCTCGGACAAGGCAAAACAATTGGCGTCATTGGCAATCTTAACAGGGCGCTCAATTACGGCTTCAAGGTCTTTACGTAGGTCCTGACCATGCAACCAAACCGAATTCCCCATAGAAATAAGGCCTGTTTCGCGATCAACGGCCCCTGGAACCCCGATTCCCACCGTTTTAGCGGACATGCCTGCCTCAGCCTCTAATGTCGCAGTTAGAGCCCGAATCGCCGCAATTCCGCCTTCATAATCATGCCGAGGGGTCGGAACACGGCCATAAGCCAGTTCTTCGCCATTATCACCCAAAGCCACGCCAGCGATCTTTGTTCCGCCGTAATCAAACCCAATTCGCATCATGAATCCCCAATAAACATTGCAGATTCGGATGAATCCTGCTAGTAAGAAGCTATTATAAAAGTTTCACGAATTGGTCAAAGGTCTTAATCAATTATTCATAATACCTTGGAATCGCCACGATCTGCCACATTCATGACATTTTGTTTCTGTTTTAAGGACAATTGTAAATAATTTTGTTAGCACTCTGTGGGGATAGGGTAAGTTATGAAAAAACAGGCTATTATTGGTTCGCTGGCGTTAAGTCTTTTAGCAACAGCATCTTACGCACAATCTGAGTGCGATTCATATGTCGTCCGTGAAGGCGACACAATTCGCAATATTGCTTTCAACGCATATGGCGAAGAAGAATTATTTGAATCTCTTTACGAAGCGAATAAACAAGTGCTTGCGGCCAATGCGCCAGCATTTGCTGCGGGTACTGAATTAGACATTCCTTGTTATGACGATCTGGATTTCGCCGTATTGGGTGCAGGCATCGGACGTTTGTCTGTTGCCTCCTCTGACGTTCAGGTAGCATCGATAGGCGCAACGCCGGTTGAACCTGCGGTAGTAGATGCCGCAACAGCGTTGCAGGAAATTCGTTTTGTAACCGGATCAGATTTCAAACCATTCTCGGATGTTGATCTGGAAAATGGCGGGATGTTCACCGAACTGGTGGCAACAGCCGTTGATCGTTCTGGCATCGACAAAAGCTATGCCGTCGATTTCGAAGATAACTGGTCCTCACATCTGGACCAATTGCTGCCATCTGGCGAATACGATGTAAGCTTCCCTTGGTATCGCCCAAACTGCGAACTAGGTGATAAACTTTCCGCCGAAATGCAGGATCGTTGCAGCAACTTCGCATGGTCCGAACCTTATTATGAAACCGTTGTTGGCATGTACACAAACGCCAACGGTCCACTAACGGATGCGCGCACCTCGTTCGATCTGTTTGGCACACGCGTTTGTCGCCCTGAACGGTATTTCACTTTCGATCTGGAAGAAGCCGATCTGGTAGCCCCGAATGTAACGTTCTCTCAGCCTGATACGGCCGCCGAATGTTTCACAGCGCTGCTTGAAGGTCGTGTTGATGTCGTCACAATGAATGTTCTGGTTGCCGAAAGCACCATCGCTGATATGCGCGCGGCTGGTGACATCGTCGAAATGGAAAAAATGGCAACTATCCAGACGCTCCATGCGATTGCACTGCGCTCCAATCCTGAGGCACTTCGGTATCTCGACTCGATCAATTCCGGTATCCGCGAAATGAGCGGTTCAGGTGAATGGATCGCCATCGTTCGCCGTCACTTGGCTAACGCAAGCTAATATGATCCAAACACGCGTTTTTGGTCGCCTCGGTGATGTAAACATCATCGAGGCGACACTCGTTTCCGAGGGTGCCTCGGTCTCCATCCTGAATTACGGCTGCATTATTCGCGATTGGCGGGTAAAAACTGCCGATAACGATCTGCCCGTTGTCCTCGGCCTTGATCGTTTCGACGATTACCTTGAACATCTGGCAAGCGGCGGGACCATTTGTGGGCGTGTTGGCAACCGGATTGGGCGCGGACAGTTCAGCCTGAATGGCAGGGATTACCAATTGCCGCTGAATGACGGGCGCAATCATTTGCATGGTGCGCATGGGCTTGGCTTACGGGTTTGGGACATGACCCCCAACGAAGCAGACAATTCCGTAACCCTAACCTATCACAGTCCAGACGGCGAAGAAGGCTATCCGGCCAACGTTGATTTCACGATCATCATGCGCCTTGATGGCACTAAGCTAACCTTTGAGATGCACGGAATGCCGGACGCACCGACTCCGATCAATCTTGCACAACACAATTATTATAATCTTGATGGTGACGGTTCCGTTCGGGATCATGTATCCCATTACGCGGCGCTGAAACATACCGTTGTTGATGATGAACTGATCCCAACCGGCCAGATTGCGTCTGTTGCCGGAACACGGTTTGATTTCACCCAGCCAACCAGCTTTGCGCAAAATGATCCGGACCGTGAAGGCGTTGATATGAACCTCGTCCTTGATACCGCACGCGACGCAACCCGCCCCGTAGCGGTTGTTACATCCGACAAATCCAAGCTGAAATTGCAGCTTTGGACGGATCAGCCGGGCTTGCAAATATTCAACGCGCCGACGATGGATATTCCGAAAATAGGTTTGGATGGGCGTTCTTACGGGAATTTTGGCGGCTTCTGCCTGGAACCCCAACATTTCCCTGACAGCGTAAACCAACCTAGCTGGCCCAGCACCATTGCGACGCCGGAACAGCCATATTACCAAAAACTGGTTGTGGATATCGCGCCCTATTAATGGCCGCCTAAACGTCCAATCCGTACACCGTAATCCGTCGCCACGCGGTAGTCAGGATCGTCATCCATGTCGATCATCAGCTGCCCGGCATTGCTTAGCAGACGATGGCAATCTTGGGTCAGGTGCCGCAATTGTAAACGCTTTCCAGCGTCTTTGTATTTCTCGGCCACAGCCTCGATTGCTTGCAAAGCGCTGTGATCAACAACCCGCGAGTTCATGAAATCGAGGATCACAACATCCGGATCATTATCAATATCGAACAGCTCAACGAACTTGGTTGCAGAGCCAAAGAACAAAGGCCCCTCGATTTCGTAAACCAGCGCGCCCTCTTCGGTGGTCGATGCGTGCGCCTTGGCATGAATTTGTGCCGCCGCATTCCACGCATAAGCCAGCGCTGAAACAATCACGCCGACAACCACAGCGGTCGCCAGATCCTCGGCGACGGTAACCGCAGTCACCAAGATGATAACAAACGCGTCTGATAGCGGCACACGGCGCAAGATGCCGATGCTTTGCCACGCAAATGTGCCGATCACGACCATGAACATCACACCGACCAAAGCGGCTAGCGGGATAAGTTCAATTATGCCGCTGGCAAACAAGATAAACGATAACAAGAACAGCGCCGCCACGATCCCCGATAGCCGTGTCCGGCCACCAGATTTCACGTTAATCATCGACTGCCCGATCATCGCACAACCGCCCATGCCGCCGAAAAATCCGGTAACAACATTCGACGCCCCTTGCGCCAAACATTCCTTTGACGCACCGCCACGCTGGTTCGTCATCGCCCCAACAAGGTTAAGTGTCAGCAGGCTTTCAATCAGGCCAATCGCCGCCAAAATCATCGCATAGGGAAAGATAATCAACAGCGTTTCCAGCGTCATCGGCACTTGTGGGATTGCGAATTGCGGCAAACCACCTTCAAGCTGCGCCAGATCGCCAACCCGCGGCACGGGCAAATCAAAGGCGATAACCAGAATAGCAATGATCCCGATAGCCGCCAGCGGTGCGGGCACCAGTTTCGTAATTTTTGGTGTAAAATAAATGATCGCCATCGTGCCTACGACCAGCACCAGCGTTAACCACAATGTCATTCCCGACATCCACGCATGGCCACCGGCCCCGTCAGATACCTTGAACTGCTCCAACTGCGCCAAAAAGATAACAATCGCCAGCCCGTTAACAAAACCCAGCATCACCGGATGTGGCACCATACGGATAAATTTCCCTAACCGGAAAATCCCCGCCAATAGTTGCAAAATCCCCATCAATACCACGGTTGCAAACAAATATTGCACCCCGTGATCGGCCACCAACGCCACCATAACAACGGCCAACGCTCCTGTAGCCCCGGAAATCATCCCCGGTCGGCCACCGAACACGGCAGTGATCAAGCCTACCATAAACGCCGCGTACAGGCCCACCAGCGGGTCAACGCCTGCAACAAACGCAAATGCGACGGCCTCGGGTACCAATGCAAGGGAAACGGTAAGACCCGACAAGACTTCGATACGCACCTGCCCAATTGTTAAACTGGGTATTTGCGCGGTGGCTTCGGATATTTTCAGACGCTTGGCGAAATCGGCGAGCGAGGTAGGGCGTGACAAGATATAGTTCCAATCGGTAACAGGTTGCGGCGAAGCCATACAGGATCAGCGGGGCGAATGAAAGCCTCCGAAACAATAGGTGTTGATGGTAGGCAACCCACAGGTTTCGCCCTCTAGTAGCTATCGTGGCTTAAGACCTGCTTAAGACGAGATCGTAAACCGATCCTTCCACAGCAAATCAAAAGTTTATCGCGCACACGCCAACTCAACTGACAGACCCTTGGCAGTTGCCCCGTGATAGAGCATCCTGACGTAAACCTAAGAGGAAAATTATGAACAATCACGTTATCGAAACCGTCAGCTTCAAACTCAAAGCAGACATCACAAACGAACAGTTTTTGGCGGCAACAAAGCCCGTCACAGCTTTCTTGCAAGCACAACCAGGATTTGTTGGCCGCCACCTGTCGAGTGACGGTGAGGGTCAATGGCTTGATCACGTTGAATGGAAAAGCATGGAGCAGGCTCAAGCAGCAGCGGCAAAATTTCCAACCGATCCAAGTCTGGCAACCCTTGGTGGCTCACTTGATTTCGAAACCGTCGTCATGAAGCATTCGAAACTAATGCTGTCACATTGATAGCATGAGACGGACAGATCGCCTTTTTGAACTCATCCAGACTTTCCGGAGCGGGCGACTGCTGCGCGGCAAGGACTTGGCTGATAATTTGGGCATATCTATCCGAACACTTTACCGCGATATCGACACGCTCATCGCGTCAGGTATCCCGATAGAAGGCGAGCGCGGCGTAGGGTATATGCTGCGCGAGCCGATCTTCCTGCCACCCCTAACGTTAACCACCACGGAGCTTGAAGCATTCCATTTAGGCATGAAGGTCGTGGCACAGTCGCGGGACGCCGAACTGGCCGCGGCCGGTGCCCGACTGATGGAAAAAATCGACAACGTCCTCCCCAGTGATCGCCAGCAACATAGCATTCTCACGACAATTGGTGTTATGGTTACAATGCCGGACGGCCTGTATGCCGCACTTCCTATCTTGCGCGCAGGGGTTAAGCAAAAGCGCAAGTCGTCATTGACTTACGAAAGCTTGCAGGGCGAGGTATCGGAGCGCATTGTCAGGCCGCTCAGGCTCGACTTTTTGGGACATGTTTGGATATTGACCGCATGGTGTGAACTTCGGGGGGCATTCCGGGTCTTTCGAGTTGATAAGATCATGGATATCACCGAAACAGACCAGCGTTTCGAAGATGAGGCGGGGAAAACCTATGATGATTATTACGACCAACTATGCGGCGACCACGATACTTAGGGCCTCATCCCTGATCATGGCGGGCAGACCTGCATGACCACCCCTGTCACCAGCATCCGTAATCTGGGTCCGGCAACAGCCGCGCTGTTTGCCAAATGCGACATTCACACAGCTGAAGACGTTATCACACTTGGCGCAGATGCGGCATATTCGCGTTTGCTTGCAGCAGGCGTTCGCCCACATTTTATCGGATATTACGCCTTGGTCATGGGCCTGCAAGGTCGGTCATGGAACGATTGTCAGGGGGACGAGAAACAGGCGCTACGCAAAAGATTCGACAAGATCAAAAGCCAGCATTTCGATCCAAAGAAAACTAAATTTGAGGCCCTGATGGACCAAATCGGTGTTCGTTGACCCACTCTTTGTAAGTTGCTAACCTTAGCGAAAATTCTCAACACCGCTTGGCATCAATGACCACACCCAGCCCTATCCGCCACTATAATGGCATTTTCACCGACACCCATAACTGGGACAATTTTGAGCACCGCCCGGGTGACGTTTTCATTTGCGTACCCCCCAAAAGTGGCACCACTTGGATGCAAGCAATCTGCGGGTTGCTGATATTTGGTGATCCCGATGCCCAAATCGCCTATCCGGAGCTGTCACCATGGATCGAGTTCGGCCCCAGCTCCAAAAGCATCGAAACCCGCTTGGCCCAACTTTCGGCACAAACCCACCAACGGTTCATCAAATCTCATAGCCCGCTGGACGGCGTGCCATATTTTGAGGATTGCACATATCTGGTTTGCCATCGCCACCCGCTGGATGTGCATTTTTCGATGTGGCATCACGTGCAGAACATGCGCATCGACCAGCTTAACCACCTTCATACCGATGACACCGCCGCCAACTTCAAGGCTTTCCTCGACAACGGTATCGAGGGTGAAGGGCTAGACCAGCCAAGTCTTGCGCTGATCGCCCACCACCTGAAAACCGCTCGCGCATTGGGTGATCGGCCAAACGTCCATATGTTCCACTACGCCACGTTGTCCGATGATCTGCACGGCCAAATGCAGCGCGTGGCGGCGGCGATTGGCGCGTCGCACCCGCCGGAATTGTTCGATAAACTGGTTGCCAAAGCCACCTTCAAAAGCATGAAATCGAACGCGGTTCTCACCGCCCCCGGTGGTGCAGGTGGCCTATACAAAGACCCCAGCGCCTTCTTCAACAGCGGCAAAGGGCGCAAGTGGGAGGGGAAGTTGAACGAGGCACAGATCACCGACTACAACGCCAAGATCGCCACATTTCTAAACGTCAAAGACGTGCGCTACCTCGAGACAGGGTTGACATAATTAACCGTAATGTACTCAACTTTACGCCAAAATAGGTTTGGAAAATTTCTTGAGCTACGATTTAGAATGCTATTTTTTTAAAAACCCATGGTTTCCGCCAAAAACTGAAAGCGGGGATGGTTGGCAAATATCAATTGACGGCCCTTTGACATTTCACGCCGAAGATATTCAGGATGGCCTAATTGAACGGATCGGCAATCGTCGAATATTGATCCGTATACACATGGAAGGTGCGCTTTCAGAGCTCGTAGACGCCAAGGTTAACCGTTTGCTTTCTAAATTGGTCTCCAAAAACGATGCCGTGGTTCTAGATTTGCAAAACGACACGATTTGGGACCGTAAAGGTCACGGTCAATTCACCTCCAGTAAGCAAATGCAAACCGGCCCCGACCCTAAAGAAAAAAATATAACACTTTCGTTCTATTTCGATACCGAAGACCTTTTTGACGAAGCCCAAAAGCGCCGTTTTTTCGAGCTGATTGAAAAGACCTCTCCAAAAGCATTGCCACGTAGATATGGTGATTGCGAACCCATGCCTTTCAATCTTGAAGAGCATGGTAAAGAGCATTTTTTGCAGACATGGGACAAAAGTGATTTCTTTTTCTGGCGTGGGACCGCCCCATATCAATGGGTTTTTAATT
>CAZYMT010000024.1:0-24954 GCA_964649035.1 uncultured Rhodobacterales bacterium | reverse complement strand
TCATGACGCATGTTTATAAATCAGAGGAAGACCCGTCAACTTGACGATACCGGCTTGACGTAACGTCCGTAAGGATCGCGATTACGGCTTGTTTCTGGCGTCCGCGATGACTATTTACATTTGGAACATAGGTAAAGGACGAATGAATGATCATATTGCAATATATAATACTTGCGGCTTGGTATGTCGTGGTGACAAATTTGATCATGAGCTGGCTAATCAGTTTTGACGTCCTCAATATCCGACAACCTATTGTCTATAAGATATGGTCGTTTTTGCGAAGCATATTGGAACCAGTCTATCGCCAGATCCGCCGCGTAATACCCGTCATTAACGGGATGGATTTTTCGCCAATGGTGGTGTTGATTGGCCTGATGATCTTGCGCCGTGTCTTGCACATTTAGATGCCGTGGAAGACCACCGATGACGGGCTGATCGTTGCGATCCGGCTGACGCCAAAAGGTGGACGGGATCGGCTGGATGAAATCATAGAAACCGACACCGGCAACTATATCAAAGCTCGTGTTTCCGCCCCGCCTGTTGACGGTGCGGCGAATAAGGCTTTGATCAAATTACTATCGAAAATATTTGGCGTCCCAAAATCAAAAATCCGCTTTATCAGTGGCGAGACAAGCCGAATAAAGCGGATTTCAATCGAAGGTGATCCAACCCAGCTCACCGAAACACTTCTGCGTATTGTTTCTGGCGGCGCAGTATAATCAGCCGGTTTCCCCCATCAGTGTGGCTAGGTGGGCGTTGCGGGTTTTCAAAAATACCTTCAGCCGTTCTGGATATCCTTTTGGCACGGCCTCTTTTACTGATTTACGCTGCGATAGTTTTTCCTTCCACTGATGCATAATCTCTGAATCGGGGAGCAGGTCAAAATCGCTGATCTCATCGAAAATATCTGTATATCTAAAAATGGTCCCCCATACGCCATCAATCATGTGGAATTTATCGCCCGCAAAAAACGGGCCTTTGACTTCACCATCAATTCGTTCAAATTTCGCGGCTAATGCTTGACGCCTATCTTCGAAACTGCGGGCGTCTTTTGCGTTACAAAATTCACCAATAGCCGCCAATGTTTCAGAGCCATATTCGATCCACGATCTATGCCGTGCTTTCTCTAGCGGGTCAGCGGGATGTAATGAACCGTGTGTTACCTCGTCCAGATATTCTGCGATAACCTGACTTTCAAATATTACGGTTTCGTCGCTCACCAGCAATGGCACCCGCCCAAGCGGCGAAATGTCGGCAAACCAATCTGGACGATTTGCCAAATCGATATATTCGCGCTGATGCAAAACTCCTTTTTCGCTAAGAACGATAACGGCCCGTTGCACATATGGGCATAGATGGTGGCTAATCAGTTTCAAGTTCGGCATGGCTTTACTCCATTTAAATGCAATTGCATGTATATATACTAGCGACTTGCACGTCAATGCATTTGCATCTACTATCATTTAATGCACTCAGATAAATCAAATTTCGTCGCTTGGATTGCGCTGACTAGAACGCAGACCCAAGTCCTGACCAACATTGAATCAGCGTTATCGAACGCTGATCTGCCGTCTCTGACGTGGTATGATATTTTACTGGAACTGGAAAAATCTGGCGATCAAGGGCTGCGAGCATTTCGGCTTCAGGAAAATCTACTGTTGCCGCAATATAGTATTTCCCGATTGCTGGACCGGATCGAAAAATCCGGATATATGGAACGACGACCTAGTGACTTGGACGGACGCGGCCATGCACTTTTCATCACCGATTTGGGTAAAGAAATACGCCAGAAAATGTGGCAGGTATATCGCCCTGCCCTTCATGAAATTTTTGACAAGAAATTGAGCGATGACGAGGTCGATACCCTCGTCATCCTATTAGACAAATTGCGTGATTAATGCGCGAACATCGCCTCGTCACCCCAAAGCTGGCTCACACGGGCATCGCGACCACAACGGCTGCGATAAAAGTTGTATTTCAGCGAATGACGGCTGTGATAGTTTTGGTGATACCCTTCGGCATCCCAGAAATCACTTGCCGTCAAGATCGGGGTCACAACTGGTGCCGACAGGCTAACGCCGGCTTTTGATGCCTCTGCCTGTGCAGCCTGTTCGGCGTTCAGCGCAAAGATGGCTGTGCGATAGGAATCGCCGCGATCACAGAACTGACCACCCGCATCTGTTGGATCAACCGAGCGCCAGAACGCATGCAGCATTTGTGGATAACTGATAATATCAGCGTCAAAAACAATCTCCACCGCCTCGTAATGGCCGGTGCCGCCAGCAGTCACCTGCCGATATGTAGCGTTTGCAACATGCCCGCCTGTATATCCCGAAGTGGTCGAAACCACGCCCGCCAGTTGATCGAAATCAGATTCGACACACCAGAAACAGCCCCCAGCAAAGATAGCAGTTTGAAGGTTCTCAGCCTTGGCGACGCCCGAAAGCGACACAAAAACCAGCGATAGAATAGCGAAAATTCTCATAGTTACGTTCCTGAAGTGATGAATTTGAAACAAGTAATGCCTCAAACACCTGATCACAGACAAGAAAACTTAGCGTGATAATTATTTCGGAATCGGCCCAACCATCTCAACTTCGGTGCAGACCATCCGCCCAGTCACTGACAAGCCCAACTTTTCATAGAACACTTGTGGCGAGTTTTCACCCTGCACGGTCGAGGTATATAACTTGTCAAACCCCCAAGCCCGCGCCTGATCAAACGCCACTTGCATCGCCGCGCGGCCATACCCCTTGCCCTGATGATCCACACCAATCATCAAACGCCACAAATACCCGCCATCATCGGGGTCGCCTTCCTCAAAACTCGGGCTTTCCACCAACGGATTAATCATCGCAATCAGCCCAATAGCGGTGTCCCCATCCCAAAGTCCCCGCATCCAAGCGGAGGGTTCATAATGGAATTGCGCCACGGTAACCGCGTTCGACGCAACATATTTTTCCTGACAGGGCAGCACCTTGATATCGATGATTTCCGAAAGGTTCTGAAACCCGATTTCGCGCGCTTCCAGCATTAACGCCGCCTTACGGTTGGTTGCGTAATCCTCTCGCGCGCGTGATTTTCGGCGGTCTCACGCGATTTCTGATGAGAATATGTGTTCGTGCTCCGGATCTCATGCGCTGGTTCACTCTTCCAGCTTTTATCCTTGCGCTTGCGCCGCCCAATCATCCGCGACACAAACAAAAACACCGCGCCCATCCCTGCCGGTATCATCCCAATGCCCCAGATAGAAAACCAGCTATTCACCCGAATACGTTGCGGATCGCGCCAGTCATATAAAATCTCAACCCGCTGCCCGCTGCTGTAATCATACGAAGACGAAGACCAAGACGTTGTCGCCCGATGCTTGCTGCCATTTTCATCCAAAAACCTGAATGTCGGCTTATAAGAAGTGCTGTCATCCCCACGGATCACCTCGACACTGGTTACTGTGCCGGTAACTGGCACCGAATTATCCATAAATTCAAAGGCGTTATAGGTAATCCATGCACCGGCACCAAGGCCAGCCAAACCGACTAGCCCGAATATAAACCCTACAAAGCGCGAGCTTGTTTTCTTAGCCATATTTAAAATACTCCTGTTTCAACGCAGGGTACACCAATACGACCAATTAGCCCAAGCCTATTTGACGCGTTTGTCCCGCGCCGCCAACAATTTCAAACGCAGGGCATTAATCTTGATGAACCCAGCCGCATCCGCTTGATCATAAGCACCCGCATCATCCTCAAACGTCACATGTTCTTCGGAATAAAGCGTGTGATCGGACCAGCGCCCAACCGTTTGGGCCATGCCTTTATACAATTTCAAACGCACAGTTCCGGTCACATGTTCCTGACTGGTATCGATCAAGGCCTGCAACATTTCGCGCTCGGGCGAATACCAGAAACCGTTATAAATCAGTTCAGCATATTTTGGCATCAGCTCGTCTTTCAGATGCGCCGCACCACGATCCAAGGTAATCGATTCAATCCCCCGATGCCCCTCAAGCATGATCGTCCCACCCGGAGTTTCATAAATCCCGCGTGATTTCATCCCCACAAACCGCCCCTCAACCAAATCAAGACGGCCAATACCGTGCTTGCCACCCAGCTCATTCAACGCAGTCAACATTTCCGCAGGGGACAGTGCCTTACCATTCAACGCAACCGGATCCCCTTTTGCATAGGTAATTTCAATAAACTCAGCCACATCTGGCGCGTCCTCAGGCGCAACCGTACGCTGGTAAACATAATCCGGCGCTTCAATCGCAGGGTCTTCCAGAACTTTACCCTCGGACGAGGTATGCAGCAAATTCGCATCCACAGAAAACGGCGCCTCGCCACGTTTATCTTTAGCAATCGGTATCTGGTTTTTCTCGGCAAAATCCAACAGGCGTGTGCGGCTGGACAGATCCCAAATCCGCCAAGGCGCAATCACCTTGATGTCAGGGTTCAGCGCATAAGCCGCCAACTCAAACCGCACCTGATCATTGCCTTTACCTGTCGCGCCATGCGCAATCGCATCAGCGCCACATTCAGCGGCAATTTCAACCAGACGTTTGGAAATCAGCGGGCGCGCAATCGACGTGCCCAACAGATACAGACCCTCATACACCGCATTGGCGCGGAACATCGGAAAGACAAAATCGCGGACAAATTCTTCGCGCACATCCTCAATATGAATATTTTCGGGTGGAATACCCATCAGCTCGGCTTTCGCACGCGCTGGTTCCAGTTCCTCGCCCTGCCCCAAATCGGCGGTAAAGGTCACAACCTCGCACCCGTATTCCGTCTGCAACCATTTCAGAATGATCGACGTATCGAGACCGCCCGAATAGGCAAGGACAACTTTTTTAGGTACGAACATGGCAAAACTCCGACATTTTTTCGCTTCCGCGTTTACGGCGTTTTTCACCCTAGGGCAAGCGGTCGCGGACATATTGCAATTCAGTGTCAAAACCGTCAAAAAGACTCCATGACTGAACTTCTTAAAACCACCGTTCATGGCGATCCAAACGGCACGCCGCTTCTAATCGCCCACGGCCTTTTTGGCTCTGCGCGCAATTGGGGCGTCTTGGCCAAACGCCTTTCTGCCCATCGCCAAGTCATCGCGGTTGATATGCGCAATCACGGCGATTCCTTTCATGCTGCGGGTAACAGCTATGAGGATTTGGCAGGCGACCTTGCAGCCATAATCGCGCCGTTTGGCAAAATGGATATTTTGGGTCACTCGATGGGCGGCAAAGCGGCGATGTTTCTTGCTCTGACCCAACCCGATCTGGTGAACCGTCTGATCGTTGCCGACATCGCACCTATCGCCTATCCGCACACCCAAATCGACAAGATCAAGGCCTTGCAAGCCGTCGATTTGTCCGGCGTGACCCATCGTCGCGATGTCGACGCCATGTTGTTGGACAGCGTACCCGATCCGCTTCTCCGCTCCTTCTTGTTGCAAAGCCTGAAGCTCGGCGATCCACCGTCATGGAAGCTAAATCTTGAGGCGCTTGGGAATGCGATGCGCGAGATCATGGATTTCCCGCATATTGATGCGGCCTTCGCTGGCGACACACTGTTTCTTGCCGGTGGGCGATCCAATTACATCCAGATGCAAAGCACCCATATCATCGAGGCAAAATTCCCCAACGCCAAAACCGTGTCGATCCCCAATGCCGGTCATTGGCTGCATGCCGAAAAACCACGCGAGTTCGAAGCCGCCGTTAACGAATTCCTGTCAGCGCATTAACTTTTTCACTGCACATGGTTTGTGCATAGGTTGTGCATACATTGTGCATAAGGAAAACAGGGTTTTTCGTGAAAAGTTAATGCGTTAATAATTCGGATTTTGTCGCCTTAAGATCGCTATCAAGCCAAACACGTTTAAGCCGTTTCAATTCCACACCCAACGCAGGTCCTTTTTCGAATTCTGCGAATAGATCACTGGCCTGAACCGGAAAAACCGCCTCAGTTCCACGCAGGATTTCGGCATCTAGATTTGGCGATAACGGCGCAGCTAAACTTGCGGCTTCAACCAGTTTTGCATCCAGCGTTTCATTGCCACCATGCAGATAGGCGCAGATCGCTACATTCTCGGACGAGAGCAATACTTGTTTTATATCAGATAGATAGCGCTTATTCACATTTGAAAGGCACAGCGCTCGCCCAATATTTTCTCCGCCCAACACCGCCAAGCGTCGTTGCCAACGAGGTGGGTGTTTACCTTCGAGATGGATAAGCGGCGCCAGAAATTGTGTATCGGCCCCCGCAATCACCTGCGCCAACACACCACAAGCCGCCATCGCCGCCAATGTAGGGGCGGGATCGAGGGCGGCTAACAGCTTGGCCATTTCAGATCCAAGACGCTCTTTCGACAATTTTGAAATCCCGTCCACATGCGAAGCACACGCCGCTAACCCATTGGGGTCAATACCATTATTCACGTCGCCATACCACGCATAAAACCGGAAAAATCGCAAGATACGCAAGTAATCTTCCTCAATCCGCTTATCCGCATCCTTGATAAATTTGATCCGCCGCGCCGCAATATCCGGCAACCCATTCAACGGATCAACAACCGTCCCGTCAGCCTTGGCATATAGCGCATTAACCGTAAAATCACGGCGCAGCGCATCATCGGTAATATTATCCGAAAACGCCACAGTAGCGCGGCGCCCATCCGTTGAAACATCATTGCGAAATGTAGTGATTTCAAAGGGTTCGTCGTTGCAAACAACCGTAATCGTTCCGTGCTCGATCCCTGTCGGAATGGCGTGAAATCCCGCCGCCTCAGCCAGTTTTACAACCACATCAGGATACGCATCCGTCGCAATATCCACGTCCGCAATCGGCGCATCCAACAACGCATTTCGCACACAACCGCCAACCACATAAGCCTGAAAACCAGCATCTTCCAACATTGCCATAACGCGCTGCGCCCGCACATCCGACAGCCATTCACCCGTTATTTGCAAAGTAAAACCCGATCCGAAAGCCCCTTAATCATCCGCGCCGTCGCCCCCCAAATATAATAGGGCCCATAAGGAATAGTATAATATTCCCGCCGCTGCCCGCGCCAGTTGCGCCCTTGAATAGACATGTTTTCAGGTGCCATTAAGAAATCCAAAGGCACCTTGAACACCTCCTCAACCTCGCCAGCGTTCAGCACTGGATCAAACGGATCAACCAGTCCGACAAAAGGCATCACGTTGAAATTGGTCACGGTTTCATGGGTGTTCAGCGGCCCGAATATGTCAACGGAACCGGACAACCCGATCTCCTCCTCCGCCTCGCGCAACGCGGCCACCAGCGGCGTTTCACCCGCCTCAACCTTCCCACCAGGAAACGCAATCTGCCCCGGATGGTGCTTCAAATGCGAGGCCCGCTTGGTTAAAATCACCTGCAACCCATCACGTTCAACAACCGGAATCAGTACCGATGCATCACGCAATTCGCGATCCTGCGGGGCAACATGCGGGTTCAAATCGAAGTCAGACGAGTCGTCCTGCACCCCAATCGCAACTGCCCGCCGCAGCAAATCCAATGTCACCAACACACCCGTCCCGCCAATAAAAATATTTCATATTGTTTCAATCCTATACCCTTGCTGCGTCAAAATTGAAACATTTCCCGTAAAACTGACACAGCTCTGTGAGGTCACCCTCATCCCCTTGCCACACCGACGTTTCCACCCCACATTAAGTCAACAACGAGAGGAATCGATATGAGTAATGTTAAAAAAATCCTGATGGTCGATGACGAAGACGATCTACGTGAGGCCCTAGCCGATCAACTGGTTATGACCGACGAATTCGACGTTTTTGAAGCCGCAACCGGTGCCGATGGCCTGAAACGCGCCAAAGAAGCCCTTTACGATCTGATCATCCTCGACGTTGGTTTGCCTGACATGGATGGCCGCGAATTGTGCCGCCTTATGCGCAAACAGGGCGTCAAAAGCCCGATCCTGATGCTGACAGGGCATACAACAGATTCCGACACCATCCTTGGTCTCGACGCTGGTGCCAATGATTACGTCACCAAACCCTTCAAATTCCCCGTGCTTCTGGCCCGCATCCGCGCCCAGCTTCGCCAGCATGAACAATCCGAGGACGCCGTATTCAATATTGGCCCTTACACGTTCAAGCCTGCCGCGAAAATGTTGCTGGATGAAGATGAGCGGAAGATTCGTCTGACGGAAAAAGAGACGAATATCCTGAAATTCCTATACCGCGCCAATGACGGCGTTGTCGCCCGCGACGTGCTGCTGCACGAGGTTTGGGGCTATAATGCTGGTGTCACCACGCACACTTTGGAGACCCACATTTACCGCCTGCGCCAAAAAATCGAACCTGATCCTTCCAACGCGCGCATTCTGGTGACGGAGAGCGGCGGGTATCGCCTGGCCTCCTAAAACGAAATTACCTCCCTGGACTTGGGCCCGCTACGGTAACGTGGTGGGTCCTTTTTTATTCGGGGATCTCCACCGAAGAATTTTTCGGCAAAGGCAAACCAGCAAAAAAAGGATAAACTAACTGCAACAACCCTAATTGTTCGCTCGATGCAATTCGAAGCAAGTACCAAACACCCTCATCATTGATAGCCAGTACTTCAGAATCATGCCTCGACCGAGTAGCCAGCATATCCAGAACGAATGACATTTGTACCAGCCCATAAACAACATTATTCGTTCCGAAGTTCGACACATCGATCGCGTTAAATTCACCTAGTCCCATGGAAAATTCGCTAATTTCGACTTGCCCCATGACTTCATGTCCTTGATCCGCCGCAGATGCAATTATTGCCTTCACGCTGACCCCGGAAACTTCCGAAAGATATTCCAAAAATCTCGGCGGCAACATTCGCATCACCATTTCAATATCATTTTCTTTGATTGCTGCAGAGAATACCTCCAACCGTGCTTCTAAAGACTTAGTTTCGAAATCGGTTAATTCCCGCGCGGCAACAGAAGTACAAAACACCAAAGACATGGCAATAATAAATAGTCGCATATTACTTTTCCTTTCTTTTCTCATGTAGCCTAAATGAAATGTGATAACCAGCCAACCAGCAGTTTTCGGGTTGAACTCCGACCTCTACCCTCTACACTCCGCGCCATCTTAACCTCGGAGAGCGCCATGCCTATCACCATTTGCACTTGGAATATCAACTCGGTCCGCTTGCGTGAACCGCTGGTGCTGAAATTGCTGCGCGACGAGGCTCCTGATGTTTTGTGTTTGCAAGAATGCAAAGCCCAAGTTGAACAAATTCCTACGGAGAATTTTGCGGAACTCGGCTATTCCCTGATCGCCCGCGGGCAGAAATCTTATAATGGTGTTGCGATCCTGTCGCGTCTGCCGATGGAAGATGCGGGGCATCGTGATTTTTGCGAAAAGGGTGATGCGCGGCATATTTCGGGGCGGCTTAATAACGGCATGACCATCCATAATTTCTATGTGCCCGCTGGCGGCGACGAGGCTGATCGCGAGAAGAACGAAAAATTCGGTCATAAGCTTGATTTCCTGACGGAGATGCGGGACTGGTTTAAGGCGGAAAAACCGACGAAATCCGTCCTCGTTGGCGATCTGAACATCGCCCCGTTGGAGGATGACGTTTGGAGCCATAAGCAATTGCTAAAGGTCGTCAGCCACACGCCGATTGAAATTGAACATTTGGCCGAAACTCAAGCTGCCGGAAACTGGGTTGATATCACCCGCCAAGATATTCCCGACGGAAAATTCTATACATGGTGGTCATATCGCGCCAAGGATTGGGATGCCGCCAACAAAGGCCGCCGTTTGGACCACATCTGGGCCACTGACGATATTTCCGACAAAGCCCATTCCAGCCGTCTATTCCGCGACGCGAGAGGCTGGGAAAAGCCGTCAGATCATGCACCGCTATTCGCGAGTTTTGACCTTTAAGCCGATCGCGCTTTATTCCCTCTGGCCCCAACCATGAACCGATAACTGGCGGCCTCGGCTATGTGTTTTTTCTGGACGATAGGTTCGCCAGAAAGATCGGCAATGGTGCGACTGACGCGCAATATCCGGTGATAGGATCGGGCGCTCATTTTATGAAATTCCGCCAGATCGCCCAGCAGCTTTTGACCCTCGGTGGTGGGTTCTGCAATCTCTTGCAGCAATTCACCTTCAGCGTCGGAATTGGTGGTCATACCGGGGTGATCTACGAACCGTGCGCGTTGAATATCACGCGCAGCCGCAACCCGCGCCGCAACATCAGCCGAGCCTTCTTTGGGTGGTGGCAGTGACAGGTCGGAGACACGCACCGGCGGCACTTCGACCTTTAGATCAAAGCGATCCATCAACGGGCCAGAGATACGGCCAAGGTAGTCGTCGCCGCACATCGGCACTCGCGCGCAGGCGCGTTCGGGGTCGGTCAGGAAACCACATCGACAAGGGTTCGCCGCCGTTACCAACATGAATTTACACGGATAGCGCACATGGGCGTTGGCGCGAGCGACCACCACGTCGCCGGTTTCGATGGGCTGGCGCAGGGTTTCCAGAACGGCGCGGTTGAATTCGGGGAACTCGTCCAGAAACAGCACCCCATTATGCGCCAATGAAATCTCGCCCGGTTTGGCGTTGCGGCCACCACCGACAATTGCCGCCATCGAGGCCGTGTGGTGCGGCGTTCGGAAAGGGCGCGCACGGGAAATTCCGCCTTCGGTCAGCAATCCGGCCAGCGAGTGGATCATCGAAGTTTCCAAGGCCTCGGTTGGATCAAGCGGCGGCAGAATACTTGGCAATCGCGCGGCCAGCATGGATTTTCCCGCGCCCGGTTCGCCGACCATAAAGAAATGGTGGCGACCAGCGGCGGCTATTTCCATCGCCCGTTTGGCTTTTTCTTGGCCTTTAACGTCACGTAAATCCTTGGCCATCGGGTCGGACGTAACCTCGCCGGGTTCAGCAGGTGTCAGAATTTTACGATTATTAAAATGGTTGATCAGCGACAGCAGCGAATCCGGTGCAATGACCTTGACGTCGCCAACCCACGCAGCTTCTGCCCCGCAACTTTCGGGGCATACCAGCCCAAATCCGGCCTCAGCTGCCGCCATCGCAGCGGGCAATGCGCCGAGCACCGACACCAACGTTCCGTCCAGCGATAATTCCCCCATTGCGACATGCTGGGCTACTTCATCTTTGGGCAGAACTTCCATAGCGGCCAACAGGCTCATCGCGATGGGGAGGTCAAAATGTGACCCTTCTTTTTGCAAATCGGCGGGGGATAGGTTGATGGTGATCCGCTTGGCCGGCAATGCCAGCCCCATCGCGGTGATGGCAGCGCGCACGCGTTCCTTGGATTCCGAAACCGCCTTGTCGGGCAGGCCAACCATATTGAATGCAGGGATACCGGATGCGAGGGCGCATTGCACTTCGATCAGGCGGGCATCGACACCTTGAAATGCTACTGTGTATGCTCGCGCGACCATGTACTTTTCCTTCTAGAAAAGCCTTTTATCGCGCGAGTAAGTTTATTTTTAGTAAACGTTTAGCTATTTTCTTTCAGGTGTTTCATAACGTTTTCAGGGCTGGAAACCTCGTATGGATCATCAGGACAATTGTCCATTTTGCCAGCTTCTTCGAACCAAGCAGTGACAACGATGGCTGCATAACGCCAGCTGCGTGCGCCAAAACCAACATTGTCTTTATCAACAATCATGCCCATGCCGCGGGTGAATTCGCCCGAACCATCAGGGATAACTTGTACGTTTTCCAAGTCTTGGCTCTGCGCCCATTTGTTCATCACGAACGCATCGTTAACCGACAGGCAATAGATCGCGTCGATGCCATGTGTTTGGAATTCTGGGAACATTTTTTCGAAGTTCGGCAATTGGTAAGTCGAACATGTTGGCGTGAAAGCGCCCGGTAGAGAGAACAGAATTACTTTTTTGCCGGCAAAATAATCGGCTGTTTTTCTTTCTTCCCATTTGAACGGGTTCGAGCCGCCAATGCTTTCATCGCGCACGCGGGTTTTGAAGCTGACATCTGGGAGTTTAGTTCCAACATTAGACATGATTTTTCCTTTTGGAATCGTGGTTGAATGTGCTTGCACCATATCTATAGGCGCAAGCAATCAGGTTCAATTGGTTGGTCGAAATATTCTGCGCTTTAGGTAAATTTCCCCGGCCAAGCAACGCGAGGTAAGTCGAGATCATAGCCCGGTTGAACGAAGTTTTCCGCCAACCCCGCTTCGCGCCATTCAACGAGCGCCGCGTCGGTGATTGTGGTTTGCGCATAGGCACGCGCCACATCGCCAACAGGCAGATTATAGGTAACGATACGGGTCGCAACAGGTGCATAGAACACATCGGCCAAGGAATATTCGCCAAACAACCACGGGCCGTCAGCGCCAAAACGACTGCGGGCCTCGGTCCAAAGGGCCTCGATGCGGGATATATCTTTTTGGACGGCGTCGGACACCACAAACCCGTCATAGCAATGTTGCAAATTCATGGTGCAAGCGTCGCGCAGCGGCCCGAACCCTGAATGCATTTCGGCAGTAATTGAACGCGCAAACCCGCGTGCAACTGGATCAGCGGGCCATAAATTCGGATGCCGCTCAGCCAAAGTTTCGGCCATCGCTTGCGTGTCGGAAACCACCACATCGCCAAACCGCATCGCCGGAACCGTGCGTCCCCCACCAAAACCTTTCAGCATTTCGAGGAATGCGGGCGAATACAATCTAGCGGTTTTCACCTCTACCGGAATGTCGAATTTGGCAAACATTAGCCAGCCACGTAAAGACCAGCTGGAATAGGTTCTGTCGCCAATTGCGAGTGTGTAGGTCATAATGTGTCTCCTTTTTTGTAGGTGGAAACATACGTGGCGGGCGGCACCCCGTCCAATCAGCTTTTGGCCTAAACCCCATCACGGTCGATGATTAACCCCCTCAACCCGCCACGCTTTTGCCTCGTGTAGATAATCAAGGCGGGTGACAGACAGGTTATCAATCTTGAAGCTGAAAACGGATTTGGCATCCATGCCACCCGCGCGCTGTAGCGCTGTCAGGATGACGCCAAAATGTGCGACAATGACTAAGTCGCCCCAATGTTCGGCAACCAGCCCGTCCACAGCCGCGTTTATCCGCGCCGATAACGCATCCCAGCTTTCGCCGTTTGGCGGGGCGTGGGGGCCGGGTTCCTCCCAGAATTTACGGCTGGCAATCGGGTCGTTTTTGGCAATTTCGGCAAAGGCCAAACCATCCCAGTCGCCGTAATTCATTTCCCGCAACGCGTCGTCATGCGGCAACCGCAGCCGCGCCCCTTGGATAGCATCGGCGGTCGCACTGGCGCGTTGCAAATCAGACGACACCACATGGGCATCGTCAGGCAGGTAATCAGCCAACCGTTCCAATGCGGCAACATCAGACAGATCCGCCGGAATATCACGCCAGCCAACCATACTTTTCGCATGGGTTGGACCGTGTCGAACCCACCAGAACCGCGTCACAACGAACCCTTCAGAACCAACGGCAGACCCGCCGCCACAAACACCGCCAGATCAGCGCGTTCGGCAATACGGCGATTTAGAATCCCCTGCGCGTCACGGAATTTCCGGCCCAGCGCGTTATCTGGAACCAGCCCCATACCAACTTCGTTGGAAACGCATATCACCGGCGAGGGCGATGCAGCAATCGCGGCTAGCAAGCCGTCTATGTCCACGTCACTATCTTGCAGCATATGATTGCTTAGCCACAGCGTCAGACAATCAATCAAAACCACCGAACCTTCGGGGACACTTTGCAAGGCCGCAACCAAATCCAGCGGAGCCTCAATCGTAGTCCAACCCGTCCGGCGCGTCTGATGTTCAGCAATCCGCGCCGCCATTTCGCCGTCCAACGCTTGCGCCGTGGCAATATAGGTTTTTGGCAGATCAAAACCCTCCACCAACTGCTCGGCAAAGGCGGATTTTCCGGACCGTGCACCACCCAGAATGATCGAGAGTTTATTCATGGCTTCCTATCCATTGTCAGAACAACTACGCTACGCCAACCCCGTCGGAGAAGCCATGCGTATCCCATATATTCTACCCATGATTTTAGTAGCCAGCTCAGCAAACGCAGACATATCCGACATTATCAAAGAATTCCAAACCGCCGATATTATCATCCTTGGCGAGGTTCACGACAACCCATACCACCACGCCATACAAGCCGAAATCACCGCAGCCATTCAGCCAAGCGCCTTGGTTTTCGAAATGTTCAGCCCCGAACAAGCTGCCATCATCAACGCGCTACGCTGGGAAGGCGCGGGAATCGGGTCGTTGGAGGAGGATTTAGAATGGGCGAAATCTGGCTGGCCGTCCTTCGATTTCTATGCCCAAATCATCAAAGCCGACCCCGAAGGTGTGGTTTTCGGCGGATCAGCGCCGATTGAAACCGTCCGCGAAGCGGTTACAGAAGGGGCCGCAAAAATGTTTGGCGAAGGGGCCGAAATATACGGTCTCGACCAGAGTTTACCGCCCGATCAACAATCTGCACGCGAAGCAAACCAGATGGAGGCCCATTGTAATGCACTGCCCTCAACCATGCTTTCTGGCATGGTCGAGGCGCAACGTTTGCGCGACATTACCCTTGCAGACAGGGCGCTTAGGGCGCTCGACGAAGTTGGCGCACCGATTATCATCATCGCCGGAAACGGACATGCGCGCGACGATTGGGGAATTCCCGCTGCCTTGTTAATCGCCGATCCAAACGTACGGGTTATGACCTTGGGTCAACTAGAGGCTGAACCGGAGGGAGCACAGCCGTTCACTCATATTTTGGTCTCCGATCCGGTTGATCGGCCGGACCCCTGTCTAGATTTTAGGGGTTGAGTAGTGTAAATATTTCTAAAGTTCGGGAGATACAGATGAAACGCCTAGCCACTGCCTTAGCATTGTCGTTTTTTGCCACGACCGCCACCGCACAGGATTTTTCGATATCTTTTGTGTGGGACGGCTTGGAGCGTTGCGTGACCGGCCGCCCAAATAATGTTGGCAATCCGGAATTCGTACTTACTGGCGTCCCCGCTGGCACGCAGTGGCTATATTTCAAACTGACCGACCTTGATGTTCCCCATTACCCACATGGTGGTGGCTGGATCGCTTATCAGGGCAATCAAACGGCCACCGACGTATTCACCTATAAAAGCCCCTGCCCGCCTAACGGTGCCCATACCTATAAATGGGAAGTCACCGCAACCGGAACCAAAAGTCGCGACGATGTAGTCGGGATTGCGTCGCTAACGCGCCAGTATCCAGAATAGACTTAGCCTCGGCGCAGCCTTTTTTCGAATTGCGGCTGGTCCTTTTGGATTTCCTTTATGGTATCGCGCAAAGCGAAAGGGCGATCATCATGTTTGGCGCTCCACAATATCAGTTCGATCATGATCGGTGCCAAATCTAACCCCTTTGGCGTTAACGTATATAGAAAGCTACGGCGATTATCCGGATCGCGCTGTTTCTTAACGATTCCTTCTGCTTCCAGATGTTTCAACCTATCCACCAGAATATTACTCGCAATTTTTTCGCCCGATTCCAGAAACTCGCTATAGGTTTTCTGGCCCTTGATCATAATGTCGCGGATGATCAACAAGCTCCAGCGATCTCCAAATGTATCAAGGCCAAATGCAACCGGACAGCCAGTGCTGCGTTTTGTGTCGTTTTGTTTCATGAATGCATTATAAAAAAATGCCTTGTATTATGCAATACGTGATTTCATAAAGTTACGTATTGCATAATACAAGTTAACTTCATCAACCTACGGAAAGCCACCATGAATGACAAAACCCACCCGAACGCCAAAGAATTGTCGCGTCGAAACGCTATAAAAATATTGGCAGGCACCGCAATTGCGACCACCAGCGCACGCCCTCTTTGGGCGCTATCCAACGATAAGGAACCCAACATGTCCCAAGCCGCTTTTGTTTACACAGAACTTCAAATCTCCGTCCCGTTTCAGGATGCCCCTTGGCAAGCCGTCAGTGACGATATCCGCCAACAACCCGGTTTCATCAATAAAACATGGTTATCCGGGATCTCTAACGCTTCAGTTGGCGGATTTTATATGTTTGACAGTGTTGAGAACGCCCAGAAATTTGTTACCGGATATTTCCCGCGCGAAGCAGCAAATTTTGGCGTTGCCCATACCACGCGTATATTTCCCGCAGGTCCGGTGCAGACCGCCAGTATTGATCTGAACTCCCCCCATTTTGGCGCGGCTCCAACAACAAAACCCGGGGCGTTTGTGTATACCGAACTTCAAATAAACGTTCCGTTTGAGAACGCCCCATGGGAGGATCGGAACCCGGTTTTACGTGCGCAGCCCGGCCTGATTGCCAAAACATGGTTGTCAGGGTTACACACTCAAACGCTTGATGGGCTGGATGCTTTCGACACGATAGAAAACGCGCAAGCCTTTGCTATCGAAACCTTCCCGAAAACAGCATCAAGGCTGAATGCGGCCCTATATACACGCGTTTTTGACGCGAACCTGACTGAGGAAGCCAGCCGTTACATGGATTCGCCATATTACGTATAACATCGCTCAAGCACGAAAAGGGTGGTCACTGATCACCCTTTTCTTCGAGCCACGGCGCGGCATCGTGCCAAATGGTCAATCCTGCTGATCGCGCGTAGCTGCGGGATATGGATAAATTACAAAACACCGTTATCTTGTACTTTCACGGCTCCCCTGGCGGTCCAGATGAATTAGCGGCGCTATCTCTGCCTAAAAATCTACAAATAGTTCCAATTGATCGACTGTCTTTTGGTGTTAGCTATGACGATATGTTGTCGAACGTCCGCGCTGATATTCTTAAGCGGTTTCCCGATAAGAACCTCCATCTTATCGGGTTTTCGATGGGGGCGATGGCCGTGTTACAGCTTGGGAACGTTCTTGGTGATAAAGTCATGCGGATTGATCTTGTGTCGGCGGCAACACCGCTCGAACTAGGCCATTTCCTTGCGAAAATGGCGGGGCGACCAGTGTTTGACGCTGCGATGCGTGGGGGCGTACGATTTTCAGCCCTTTGCAAGTTTCAGGCAATTTTGTTGCGATTTGCGCCGGCGCTATTCTTCAAAATGCTATTCGCAAGCGCCGCGGGCGAGGATCGCATCTTGGCAGCAGACCCCACATTCAAACGGCAAATATTAAAATCTTACACAACTTGCCTGACTGATCACCCAAAAGCCTACGCCGATGAAATACGCGCTTATGTGCAGCCTTGGGCCAAAGAACTGAATGGTATCGACGCACCAATTCACCTGTGGAACGGGGGCGCGGATAACTGGACGCCGATTGAAATGGCCTATGCGTTGCGCGACCAGCTTGGGCCAAAAACACAATTGACGGAATTCGCTAGATTGTCGCATTATTCGACACTAGCCAAAGCCCTCCCCCTAATTCTCGGAAAATACAACGATTAAGGTCGATGAATTAATTTCCCGCCCTTGAAACACCTCTCGGCTTCATCTACATTTCAAATGAGTGAATTAGGTCGATAGGAATATTCGTATGTTACAGGGGCGCAAGGTTCTTTTGATCATTGGCGGTGGGATTGCGGCGTATAAATGCCTCGATCTTATCCGGCGTTTGGCCGAACGTGGTGCGAGCGTGACGCCCGTTTTGACCCGCGCCGCCGAAGAATTTGTGACGCCGCTATCGGTCGCGGCCCTAGCTGGAACCAAAGCATATACCGACCTGTTTGACCTGACGGACGAGGCCGAGATGGGCCATATCGAACTGTCCCGCGCCGCCGATCTGGTTGTCGTTGCCCCCGCTACAACGGATTTACTGGGCAAGATGGCCGGTGGGCTGGCCAATGATCTGGCGACAACCCTGTTGATGGCAACCGACAAACGCGTTCTGGTCGCGCCCTCGATGAATGTCCGGATGTGGGATCATCCGGCAACGCAGCGGAATGTGGCGACGCTGCAAGGCGACGGCATTTTGTTTGTTGGCCCGAATGAGGGCAACATGGCATGCGGCGAATTCGGTTTTGGCCGCATGGCTGAACCGCTGGAAATCGTCGATGCAATTGACGCGGCGCTGAATGACGGGCCGCTGAAAGGTAAACATATTTTGGTGACCTCCGGCCCAACGCATGAACCGATTGATCCGGTGCGCTATATCGCCAATCGCTCTTCCGGCGCGCAAGGTACAGCAATTGCCGAAGCTCTGGCCGCTTTGGGCGCGAGCGTTACATTTGTCACCGGCCCAGCACAGGTTGCGCGCCCCAGCGGCGTACATGTTATCGAGGTGCAAACAGCAGCCGAAATGCTGGATGCCGTCACCAACGCCCTGCCCGCAGACGCCGCGATATTCGCGGCAGCGGTGGCCGATTGGCGGATGAAATCGGCGAATTCGTCGAAGATCAAGAAGACCAAGGATGGGACTCCGGCCCTGGAGTTCACTGAAAACACCGACATCCTAAAAACCGTTTCCCATATGAAAAAAGGTCGCCCGCAACTGGTTATCGGCTTTGCCGCTGAAACCGACGATGTGCTTACAAATGCTACAGCAAAACGGAAGCGCAAAGGCTGCGACTGGATTATTGCCAATGATGTATCACCGGAAACGGGGATCATGGGCGGCAGCGAAAACGACGTCACCCTGATCTCGGATGACGGGGCTGATAACTGGCCGCGCATGTCTAAAATCGACGTCGCCCGCAAACTGGCGGCAAAAATAGCGGAAGCATTATCATGACCCAGACCCTGCGCATGCTGCGAACCGCGACCGCCGACCCCGATATCGCCCTGCCCGCCTATGCCACGGACGGCGCCGCTGGTATGGATATCCGCGTAAACTTTCCCCCAGAAATGCGTGACGGTATCCACCTCGCGCCAAGCGGGCGCACATTAATCCCGACGGGCCTGAAATTCGAAATTCCGCAGGGGTTCGAGGTCCAGATCCGCCCACGCTCCGGCCTTGCGCTAAAACACGGCATTACCCAAGTAAATTCCCCCGGCACCATCGACAGCGATTATCGCGGCGAGGTTGGCATATTGCTGATCAACCACGGCAACGAACCGTTTCACATCACCCACGGCATGCGGATCGCGCAGCTGGTCTTTGCCCCCGCCATCCAATGTAAAATCGAGGAAGTCATAACCCTCAAAACATCCGAACGCGGCTCCGGCGGCTTTGGTTCAACCGGAGTATCTTAAATGATCCGCATGTCCCGAAAAATCGCACTGGCGTTAGAAGCTGTCCTTGATATTGCCTATAATGGCCGCCCGAATCCGGTGCAATCCAAGGACATCACCGAGCGCCAAGGCATCCCGCAGCGCTATCTTGAACAAGTGCTGCAACAGCTGGTTCGCAACGACATCCTGAAAGGTGTGCGCGGACCGCGTGGTGGGTATGTTTTGGCCCGCGAGCGGCGCAAAATCACCTTGGGTGATGTGTTGCGGGTGGTTAATAATATGGATGGCGAAGAAGATGTCGGCGCATCACAAGCTCAACTGGGTGACAAAGTGATTTGCCCGATTTGGGACGACGTCCAAGCCGACATCCTGAAAAAATTCGATACAATCACCATGGAAGATTTATGCCGGGACGCGGAAAGTAAGGGTGTAATGCGCGCTGGCGAAGACGCCGTAACCTTTACGATTTAGTAGGCTTTTTGCTGTCATATTGGCCCAAGCGGCCCAAGCTTGGGCCAATAATTATTCCACTGAAACCGTGTGCTGGGACTGGGTAACTTTATGAAATGAACTAGATAACTCCATACTAACACATTGTAAATAAACAATAAAAAGTCACCCCAACTCAACCGACATTCCCCCTTGAGGATTTCATATGGCGTTGGCATACTACCGACTGAACTAAACTGGGATCACTATTTTATGCTTGCAGATACCGTGCCTCCGCGCAGATATGACAATGCTCCGGAGTATATAGCGTCTAAACACGACGCCAGGCAGTCTTATGCCGGACCTACCGGATTCAATTGGCTGATCGAGGGTGTCCTTGGCGGCTCGCCTCGGCCCGGAATTGTGCGTACCGTTGAAAGTGATGCGATTGCCTTACAGCGGGTTAACACAAAATTGTTGATTACATTAAACGAGCATTGGGACGCCCCGGCAGCCAAATTGGCAGAATACGGCATTGAATCCTATCAGGTTAAAATCACCGACATGCGGGCCCCCGAACCTGACGTAGCATTAAGACTTTGTCAGTTCGTTGACGGACATTTACAAAAAGGTTCTGCCTGCGTTTATCACTGCAAAGCTGGCCGTGGACGAACAGGAACCATGCTGGCCGCGCAGTTGATTTATTACGGTCGGTCGGCAGATAAAGCGATTAAGGAAACACAATTCAAGAATCCGAAATGGATTGAGTCGCAGGTGCAATTGGATTTCTTGCATTCGTTCGAGAATTTTCTCGCCTAAGTGAAAATCCGACAAAAATAGTTGGAAATTCAATGTGTTAAAAAAGTGTAAAAGAACACAATTTTACCACATCCCTGCGACAATTTGGCCATTTTTCCCAGTTGGTTAAAACTGCGGTTGATTTTAGAACAATTCTACCGTAAAAAGTTGATGTGTACTAGTTCATGAGTAAAGGAAGATTCCAAGAAACCGTTTTGAATATTAAAGGAAATTTACATTTCAGAGCGTAATGAGTGAGTTGGTGTCCACCAAAATTAACACAATTAAGGAATACATAAATGTCCCTAGATAAAGCCCTATCCGATGCCGTTGGCACAGTTCCAGAATGCCTAGCATGCGGTTACGTTGATATGAGCACTGGTATGCTACTCGGCGCGAAAACCGTTGATTCGCATCCACAAGAAATTCTTGACATGGTTGCCGCCGCGACTGCTGACCTTTTCCAAGGCCCAAGCGTTGTAGCGATCGAAAACCACTTCAAAAAAGCTCGTGGTAATGAAAAAGATGAATCGCATTACTTCCATGAAATGCTGGTTATGAGTGAAAACCTGTTGCACGTTTTCATTCGCACCAAAAAATACCCTGACCATGTAATTACCTTCGTTTCGCGTAAAAGCGCAAACATTGGTATGCTTCTGGCCAAATCGCGCGCTGCAGTTGATGGCATCGCCGACGCCGTATAAGGTTAATTACCACTCTCACGTGGGGCATTTTGTCTCACGTGGGATACCTACTAAATCCGGCTTTCTATTTAAATCATTCAATTCACACAAAATATTTGTTTTTAACCTTACCTGCCTAAAAATCGCCCTAATTCCGCCTATTGACGACCCTATTTATTAACTAGACAGTCAAATGTATAACTTGTTACCGCATGTCCTGTTAATTTCCTAGTAAGTTTGAGTGTCTATCGTGAGGATCAAGATGATGAAAATTAGAAATGCTACGCGTATTGATCACGCCTCCGAAACAATTTCGGATGGGGCATTTGCATGCTCGGAAGACGCAGATTTCATTCGGGAATTGGTACAGCGCACAGTCGTGCCGCGGCATTTTATCGTTGAGAAAGACGATAATTGCTTCGAGTTCATCGCCAAGCACAAACAGTTAGTAGGCTTTAAATCAACGGGCGAATTCAAATTCATCGATAGCGCTGCAGATATTGTTGCGCAAACAAAAGCAGTTAAGGAATTCATCCAATCCTTTGGAAACCTTGGCGATGATGATGAATTGACAATTAGACGCGTCGACAGCGCGCTACTGGCGATATTGCCCACCAATGGTGTTAGCCTAAGCGCAATAGATTTCTCGGTGGAAATCGCAACGCCGACAGTTGAGCCGACCAATTACACATTGCGGGTTGTTGTTGATAACGAACAGTTAGACAACAATATCGAACCAACAAAAGACGAAAATCCGGTGATTACGTCACCCGCTCAGGCTGTTTCACAAACTATACCCACCGATACCGTTGGTGCGGTACGAGAGTTTTATGAACATGTCCGAAATCACGCAAACTACGTTATCCTAAAAGACCGCGCCGGCGAAACGATCGACAGCTACGGATTTTTACCGGATCTCGATGCGTCAGTTCTTAGCGGTATTGCGGGTGATTTTGGCAAGTTCGACAATACAGCCCAAAATGCCCTAGGCGCGGGCCCAAAACTCATCTCGATGGTTGGTCACAGATCCGACAATATCGCGATGATCTACGTCATCTCAAGCGAACGTATCATGATAGCCGAAGTCGGGACAACGAAGCTGGGCAGGATAATGATGGACTGGAATGCGCTGCTGGCCACGAAGGCGGACAAGTGACGGATTATCTGCTGACAATTAAACAGCTCAAAGTCCATGTCAGCGGGCGCTTACTATTGCAAAATATCAACATTTCCTGCGCCCGAACGGGTTTTTATGTCGTCATGGGGCAGGTTGGTGTCGGCAAATCAACAATGATGTCGGTATTTGAAGGCAAAAAAGTTGCCGATGTTGTGACCGCAAAAACCGACGAAGCAACCTATCTCGGGCGCCCCCTAAGTCGAAAAAATCATCCGGTGGTCATCAAGCAAGCCACCCGTAGTGAACAAATTCGCCGCTCAGTTTCAGCACGCACTATTCGTCGTCAAATTGACGAAGCCTTGGCGCAAGATCCAGCAATGCTATGTCTTGACGAACCCTGCGCGATGGTTGCGCATGAAGAAGCGATGCCGATACTCGAACAGTTAAAGGAAGAATCCAAACGTCGAGCAATCGTAATGGTTACCCACAATAGCGAGCATGCCCGGCTCTTCGCTGACTGGATGGTTCTGCTTGGCGGCGGTGAAATCATTGAACAGAATACGCCGGAGATTATGTTCAAAACGCCGGCCAGTAAAATCACAAAACAATTCCTGAAAACAGGTGGGATGACCATTCCGCGCCCGGATGCCAACGCGCGCACACTGGCACCAGAATTCCGCGGTGTACCGGATCTCGGCGAAGAATCCCTGGATGGGAAAGGTGGCCCAATCACATGGATGATCCGCAAATCCTTTGCCGTAGCAAATGAGGCGTTCTCGTCTTCCAATAACGCAGAAATGCTTGAGGAATTACAACGGCAGGGTACGAGCAGTGTTGTATTATGCGACACAGTCAATCAATCTCAGCTTGATATGTTCGAGGCCGCAGGGATTCGTATAATTCTGACGCCAAGTCAGCCGGAAAACCAACCCAAAGATATCCGCCAGAACCTCGCGACCGCCGCACATATCCAAAAAGAGATATCGCAAGGGCACAAAGTCGTAGCCCTTAGTGTTAACCCAGCGCGGACAAAAACTCTGGCTGCAATACAATTGATCCATATGGGAATTACGGTTCAGGATACGGTTTCCTTACTGAACAGCAAAGTGGACGGTGCGCCGTTTTCTGTGCCTGATGAACAATTTTTATGGGATCTGGAACTCGTGTTGGACATCGATTCCACCGTAGAAAACCCGTCTGCGTCATTGTACGCGGTCAAGTAACTGAATTAGGACAAATTTGTGAATACGCCTGCAACCATTCCTGCCTCCACTATCGGGGTATCTTTGGCTAAAAACCGAGCTACATTCCTTAAATATTGTGATGATCTGCGCGACGCGACGGATAACGAATATGATGAATTGCTCAATCAAGTTGACCAGCCTTTACGCAATGCTATCGGCGCGATGTCGGTAATTGGGCAGGTTAAGGCGGGTAAAACAAGCCTGCTCAACAGTTTTATGGGCAAAACTGATTTTCTGCCATCCGATGTAAACCCTTGGACCGCCGTGGTCACAAGTATGTTTTTTGATAAACCCGGCGGGCCGACTTCCGGTGCTGATTTCGCATTTTTTGATGATGAGGAATGGCAAAAATTCACCTCCCGAAATGGTCGATTGGCAGAGTTGGCGGATTCAATCCCTGGGGATCAGGGCAAAATGGATACGATTGCGACCGAGGTTGCTGAAATGCGGCAACGTGCCGAAATGCGTTTAGGGGAACAGTTTCATACACTTCTGGGGAAAACCCACAAATTCGGCGCGGTCAGCACCGATGTTTTGGCCCGCTATATTTGTGCCGGAGATGATCCCGAAGCAAAAGTTCGCAATCCTGTTGTCGGGCGTTTTGCCGACATCACGCGTGAAGCAAATGTTTATTTCGAACAGGAACGTTTTGGGTTTCCCATAAAGCTGATCGACACACCGGGCTTGAACGATCCGCTACTTATCCGCGAAGAAATCACCTTACAATGTTTGGAGCATTCCGACATTTTTGTTCTTGTCTTGTCGGCACATCAGGCATTTTCAAGCTCGGATTTATATTTGCTGCGGATCCTAAATGCGTTGCGCCTTGATCGACTCGTTGTATTTGTAAATCGCGTCGATGAGCTAAACAATCCTGCCGAGGACATTCCGGACATTAGAAATCACGTGAAAAACATGTTGGCACAGGAAAATCCCGATGCCAATATCCCGGTATTATTCGGCAGCGCTGTTTGGGCAGAACACGCCTTAAATGGGTCGGTACCCGAGGGTGATGAAGACAAAATCCAGTTTTTTCTGCAAGGCCAGCTTGCGGTTGTGAAAAAGGTTAAAGGGGATTTTGAGAATAACAAACTTGCGCAAGCGTGGGTTGCATCCGGCCTGCCCGCGCTCGACAATGCTCTGTCAGGCATGTTGGACGATAATCTGGGGGAAACGTGGCTTAAAAGCGCACGGATAGATTTCAACAATGCCATCCAGATTATTCGCGGCGACGCCTATGAGCAGTTGACAATTTTGAAGCATCAACGCGCCGTGCTAAACGATGAAAATCCCCCTGAGCTGGATGATGACATCGCAAAGCGCCAAGCTGACTTTCAAAAGATCGAACTAAATATTGGGGCCTTATTTCAACGAACAAAAGTTGCGCTCGAAGCAACTAATAATACTTCGTTCAATACGGTTCAACGCGGCCTATCCGATCTTGTCGAAGCATTTATTGCAACTGAAATCGAACGATTTTCAACATTTTTTGGAACCGAAAAAAGTAAGAAAAAAAATGTGAACTGGTCCTGTGATCCAGCG
>CAZYMT010000023.1:0-24965 GCA_964649035.1 uncultured Rhodobacterales bacterium | reverse complement strand
TCCCACATTTTGACCATCGCGTCATATCCCGCCTCGATAACGGCGCCGGTTACATCAACGCGCAATTCAGGTTTGGTCTCTAACCCAGCCACTTTTAGCGCCGTCAAATGCCCCTCGTATTTTTCGGTGTTCCCCATGAACGAAGCTGCATCCAGAATGCCAATTTCCGTATGGCCCATTTCGATCAAATGTGCGGTGGCTTTCTGGGCCCCGATCGGTTCATTGATGCTGACAGTATCGATCGCATGTTCGGGATCGGCAACCAGCGAAACCACCGGAAAACCGGCCTTGCGCAGGGCGGCAACATGGGCGGTATTTGTATGTTCAGACGGATAAATCAGGATACCGTCAACTTGGCGACCTCGGAACATGCTGATCACCTCTGTCTCTTTGGACAGCGTGTTGTTTGATGTGGCGAACAGTGTCGAATAGCCGATTTCGGACAAAGCGTCGGTGATCCGCTGCGCTACCCGCGTTAATGTCGGGTTCAAGATGTCAGTAACCACCAGCCCGATGGTCATGCTTTTGCGGCTAACCAGTGACTTGGCAATCTGGTTCGGGGTATAATTCAGCTCATCCGCTGCTTTTTTGATAACCAGCCGCGTGCTTTCAGGAATGCGGGGGCTTTCGCGTAGCGCCAGCGAGACCGTATTGGTCGAAAACCCCGTAGCGATTGCGATATCTCTCAGTTTGACTGTATCTCTACCCATCACCAAATGCCCTTATTTTTATAATTGCTCCGCTCATTGACAGAGATATCGCTAATACTCAAGAATTAGCTTCATGAAAGCGCTTTATCGCCTGATATTGCAGGCTATTAGGGGCCATTTCCATCATTTCGATGCGGTTTCCATCCGGATCTTCCAACCATGCTTGACGATTCCCGTCAGCGCCGGTCTTGATTTCCGACATTAATTCCAGACCTGCCGCCTTGATTTCGGCAACACATGCGTCCAAATCGTCAATGGTCCAGCACATATGGTTCATGCCATTGGCGTTCCAGCCCGGTGCGCGATCATTTTCCGCACCAGGGAAAATCTCAAGATACTGCTCGTCGGTGATCCGCAAATAGACCAGCCAAACCTTGCCATCATCATGATGCAGCCGCAACATTTCGGGAAAACCCAGCTTGTTGATGTAATAATCCAGCGAGACATCCAGATATTTAACCTTAATGGCCACATGGCCGATGCTTGTAACGTTTTTCATAATAATTTCCTTTTGCTAATCCCAGTTTGGACCCCAGTCAGGGGCAATATATCGTTCGTTTCGATCACAGCCAGCCATCGCAACCATGTCTTCCTTCGTCAGGGTCACCTTCAGCGCTCCATAATTCTCGGTGATCCGTTCGGCCTTGCTAGATGTCGGAATGACAATCCGCCCCATCTGCATAAAATATGCCAAGGTGACCTGCGCCGCCGTCGCCCCGTGCCGCTGCGCGATTCCTGTGATCATCGGATCATCATTCACCCGCCCCTCGGCAATCGGGCGATAACAGGTGACGGCAATCCCGTTTGCCTCACAATAATCCGCCAGTTTGACGTTTTGTAAGAACGGATGCAGTTCAATCTGGTTATTCGAAATGTTCAAATCGCCCAAAATATCCCGCGCCTGTTTCAACAGATCAATCGTGAAATTCGAAACCCCGATCATACCCGTTAACCCCAGCGCATGCGCCTCGGCGATCTGTTCGATATATACCGGCAGCGCGATTTCTTCATTGGGGGAGGGCCAGTGGATCAGCGTTATGTCAACCTTATCCATCTGTAAATTGTCGAGCGATGCTCGCAAACTTGGCACCAACTTGCCCGCCGCCAAGTTCTCCGTCCCGATCTTGGTGGTCACAAAAACATCGCCGCGTGGCAGTCCCGACGCAATCAACGCCCGTCCGCATTCCCCCTCAGTGTCATAAGATTGCGCCGTGTCGATATGACGGTATCCAACCTCCAGCGCCGTCTCAATCGCTTTTTGCCCCGCATCATCCGTGCGGCCAAATGTGCCAAATCCAAGCGCCGGAATTCCGTTTATAGACACAATAATTTCCCCCAATTAAACTGCGTTCGTCAAAAAATTTATCAAAAAATGACTCAATCAGTTGACAGATCGGATTTGTTAATCTTAGGTTAACGATAATACAACCTGCAAGACAAATCTGCCTTGAAGGTTTGAAAAATATAAAAGGGAGGAATAATGGCCGTACGTTGGAGCCGCTGGTCGCCGCAAATTGCGCTGATGCCCGCTGTCATTGTGACAGCCGTGGCCTTTATCGGTTCTATCGCCTGGACAACTTTCATTTCCTTTACCGGTTCCAAACGCATCCCCGAATATGTGATCGAGGCCGACCGCTGGACCCGCCAATATCGCCGTCTGTTCAAGGATCGCGCGTGGGATATCTCCGTTGATAACCTGATAGTTTTCGGCATCGGATCAGCGCTGGCCATCCTATTCGGCTTCATCCTAGCCGCCATGATCGAACGTGAAAAACGCGGCGAGGATATCTTTCGCACCATCTTCCTATATCCGCTCGCCATATCACTGATCGTCACCGGACTGGTCTGGCGCTGGATGTTCAACCCCGGTCTCGGCGTCGAAAAATTCCTGCATGGTTTGGGCTGGGAATCCGCGTCGTTCAACTGGCTGGCCGAACCGGAAACCGCCATGTACGGCATTATCCTTGCCACCCTTTGGCAAAGCTCGGGCTTTTACATGGCCCTAATGCTCGCTGGTCTAAAATCCATCAATTCCGAAATTTGGAGCGCGGCCAAGCTGGACGGTGTCAGCACATGGCGGCTCTATATCGAGATCATCGTGCCGATGATGAAATTTACCTTCTTGACTTGCGCAATCCTCCTATCCCTAGGTGTGGTGAAGGCGTATGACATCATCGTCGCGATGACCGGCGGCGGGCCCGGGCAATCAACATGGATGCCCGCGTATTTCACCATCAACGCCTATAATGGCCGGGGCAATATGGCCTATGCGTCCTCGGCGGCGGTGATGATGCTGGTGATTACTTTGGCAATATTCTTACCGATGATGGCGCTGGTTGCATGGCAGCAAAAACGCAAATCGGAGCAGGCGCAATGAGCACCGCAGACAATTTTGTCCCGCGCCGGAAAAAGCGCATTTCCGGCAGGTCCATCGCCGTCCTCGCCTTCTTGACCATATGTGCTGCATTTTTCTGCGTCCCGCTTTATGTGGTCATCATCACATCCGTGAAAACCATGGACCAAATCCGCCTCGGCGACATCTTTTCCCTGCCCACCACATGGACCTTTGCACCGTGGCGCGAAGCTTGGGGTGAGGTCTGTTCCGGCATCCGCTGCGAAGGCATCAAAGTCGGCTTTTTCAATTCCCTAAAAATCCTGTTCCCCAGCCTGATCCTGTCCATCAGCATCTCGTCGGTCACCGGATACGCGCTGGCATTGTGGAAAGTCCGCTGGGCCGGAACCTTCCTGTTCATCCTGTTTGTCTGCGCTTTTGTGCCATTTCAGGTGATCCTGATCCCGATGATCATCATCACCCGTGAAACCGGAACCTATGGCAGTATTTTTGGTGTCGCCTTGGTCCATGCCGTCTTGGCCCTGCCAATCCTGACCCTGATTTTTCGCAATTTTTACAAGGATATCCCGCAAGAAATCCTGCAAGCCGCGATTATGGATAGCTGCAGTTTCTGGCGTATCTACCGTGAAATAGTCCTGCCCATGTCCGCCAATATCCTGATTGTTGTGCTGATCCTGCAAATCACCAGTATCTGGAACGACTATCTTATCGGCATCACTTTTGGGGGTATCGGCAACCAGCCGATGACCGCAATCCTCGCCAATGTTGTGATCACCTCCACGGGGGTTGCCACCCATAATGTTGACATGGCGGCGGCCCTATTGACCGCCATTCCACCGCTTTTCATCTATTTTGTACTCGGTAAATTCTTCGTTCAGGGGATCGCAGCGGGGGCCATCAAAGGATAACTATGCCAAATATCAACTTCCAACATATCCACAAACATTACGGCGCGATGAAAGTGCTAGAGGACCTCAATCTCGACATCGAGGACGGCGAATTCCTGGTCCTGCTCGGCCCGTCCGGCTGCGGTAAAACCACGTTGCTAAATATGCTCGCCGGATTGCAGGATGTGACCGCCGGAACCATCCTGATCAACGATATCGATATCACCGATTTTGACCCCAAAGACCGTGGTCTGGCCATGGTGTTCCAGTCCTATGCGCTTTACCCCACCAAAACCGTGCGCGGCAATCTGGTCTTTGGCCTAGCCTCGCAAAAATTGCCAAAGGCCGAGGTCGAAAAACGCGTCAATTGGGCCGCTGACCTGCTGCAAATCCAACCCCTAATGAACCGTAAACCCGGTCAGCTATCGGGCGGCCAACGTCAACGCGTTGCCATCGGGCGGGCCTTGGTAAAAAACGTTGATGTTTTCCTGTTCGATGAACCGCTCTCCAACCTCGATGCCAAGCTCAGAACTGAGATGCGGATGGAGATAAAAGCCCTGCACGAACGCACCAATGCCACCATTGTTTACGTCACCCACGACCAGATCGAGGCCATGACTATGGCCACCCGCATCGCCGTCATGGATGGCGGTGTCATCCAGCAATTTGGCACACCGGACGAGGTCTACGAGACCCCGAAAAACCTGTTTGTTGCCGGTTTCATTGGCGCCCCCGCCATGAATATTTTTGACGCCACGCTGCAAGGTAAAATCGCCAAACTAACGGACGGCACTCTGATCGACCTAAGCGATTACAATTTCACCACGCCCCCAACCGAAGGGCAGGCGGTGAAGGTCGGCCTGCGCCCCGAACATTTCAACTACCCTGCCACCAGCGGGGTTGCCAAATTCGATCTGCCTGTACGTTCCACTGAACGCACCGGCAGCGATGCCACTGTTTTCCTGAATTACGGCGACAAAATGATCGCTATCCGCACCGACCCAGGTCAGGCGCGCGACATAAAAATCGGGGAAACAATTTCAATATCCTTTCCGGAAGGGAAGGCAAATCTGTTCGATGCACAAAGCGGGCAACGAATGTAATACTGTCTTGGGAGGACAAAATGCTTAATAAAACAATAGGCTTAGCTGCCGGACTGATGCTTTCTGCCGCATCATTCGCACATGCCGAAGACATCGTCGGCTTTCACGGTTGGTCCAGCACCAGCGAAATTAACGCGCTAAACGTGCTGGTCGAAGAACTGGCAAATCGCGGCCATACATGGGTTGATCTAGCGATCCCGCATGAACAGGAATCTTCGGCGGGTTTGATCAATTTGGTCACGGGGGGCAACCCGCCAAACATTTTTGTAGAATCCAATCCGGGCGTTTACCGCGACCTGATTTCCCTTGGCTACGGCCAGTCGGTGACCGAATTGTTCAACTCTACCGGTGTCACAGAAAACCTGCCAGCAGCCGTGTTGAATTCAATCACGGTTGACGGTGAAATTATGAAAATCCCGACCGCGATCCATATTGACGGGATGATCTATTACAATATGGAAGTCGCCGCCTCTGCCGGTGTTGATCCCGAAAGCTGGACCAGTATGGGTGATATGTTTGCCGATTTCGACAAAGTTCGCGACGCTGGCTTTCAGCCAATGGTCGTTGGCGGTCAAAGCTTTCAGGTCGGATATCTTTTCCACGCATTGGTCGCAGCGGTTGCGGGGCCGGAAATCTATTATCGCATGTACGGCGAAGAACCCGATCCAACCGTGTTTGACGAACCCGCAGTTCGCGAAGTTATCGAACTGGTCCGGACCATTTCCGCTGAATCCGATGAAGGCACGCCAAATCGCAGCTGGTCAGAAACCACCAACCGCGTGATTACCGGACAGGCGTTGATGCATTTGCACGGCGACTGGATGAAGGGTGAATGGCGCGCTGCTGGCAAAGAAGCTGGCGTTGATTTCGGCTGCATAAACATCCCGGGCTCCAAAGCCTTGTCCGTGACCGTTGACGCATTCGGCATCCTTGGTGGTGTTGACGACAATATCCTTGCCGCCGAAATGGAATTCGCTTCCATTGTGGTTGATCCTGCGATCACCGCGCAATTCTCGGCCCAAAAAGGTTCCAGCCCGGTACGGTTCGATGCGCCAACAGACGCGCTCGATGTTTGTAACACGGTTGTTCTAGACGCCTTGAAGGATCCATCCGCAGGTGTCCAAAACCCGTTCAACATCACAGAAGGCGACTGGCATATGTCCATCTGGGACACAATGTTTACCTATTGGAGCGATGATGACATGACCACAGATGATGTGATCGAACGCTTCAAAGAAGATTACGACGCCGTCTTTGGCTAAACCAAAACGGGCGTCCCAAACGGGGCGCCCAAATTCTACGGAAACCAAATTATGAAATCCCTGATCCTTTCCAGCCAATCCGAACCGACCCCTCCGATGGAGCTGTCCGACCCAGCGCAAGCCCTCTGGTGGCTGAAGAAAGGCAACTTGAAACTCGGTGATGAATGGGAAGCCGCCCACATGATTTGTCAGGCCCATGAGGGCACTAAATTTTACGACTGGGTTCACGCACTCGCCCACTGGATTGAGGGCGACATGGGCAACGCCGCCTATTGGTATCGCCGCGTTGGCGAAAAAATGCACGGGGATGACGTGGCGGCTGAATGGGATTATCTGGCTGAAACTCTGGCTTGACGGCATTGGCGAAACCCAATATTTGCTATGCAAAATAAGGGAATTCCCATGAGTAAATTTGCGACATACCCAAGCCTAACAGGCCAAACCGCCATTGTAACGGGCGGTGCCGCTGGTATCGGTGAGGCCACGGTGATCGCGCTGGCCGAACAAGGCACCAATGTCGGAATTGTGGATATCGACGTGGAGGCAGGCACCCGCCTTGCCGCCAAGCTAGGCGATAATGTCCATTTCGAAGCTTGCGATCTGAAAGACATCGTTGCCCTCGAAACCGCCTTCGAAAACATCGCGCAAAAACTGGGCGCGCCAACCATCCTTGTCAATAACGCCGCCCAAGATGACCGCCATTTTATCGAAGACGTGACGCCGGAATATTTCGACGACCGGATAGCCGTCAATCTGCGCCATTATTTCTTTGCCATCAAAGCGGTGAAGGCGGGTATGAAAAAGGCTGGCGGCGGCTCGATCATCAATCTTAGCTCGACTTCGTGGATGGAGGGCACCGACGCACTGCCAGTTTACGCCACCGCCAAAGCCGCCTGTCACGGCATGACCCGCGCCATGCGCCACAGCCTTGGCGCTGACAATATCCGCGTAAATACCGTGGTGCCGGGCTGGGTGATGACCGAGCGGCAAAAAGAGCTGTGGGTATCCGAGGAAGGCCTAAAGGGGCGCCTTGAAATGCAATCGCTGAAAACCCTGATTCAGCCGGACGATCTGGCCCGCATGATCTTGTTTTTGGCGTCGGATGACGCCGCCATGTGCACCGGGCAGATGTTTATGGTTGAAGGTGGTGTCGTCTAGACGGTCTGCAACATTCCGCCATCAACAAAATACGTGCTGCCGGTCGTATATGTCGCTTTATCCGAACACAGAAACACAAAAGTATGCGCCAGTTCTTCCGGCGTCCCAAAACGTTTCATCGTTGAATGTTCATCCGCAACCCCTTGCAAATGCGCCTCATAGCCATCTTCGCCCGCTAGTTCCTTGGCGGTTTTAATCCAGTCCGGCGTCAGGATCAGCCCGGGATTAATGGTGTTTACGCGGATATTATCGCCAACCACCTCGGTCGCCAATGTCTTTGAAAACATCAACAATGCTGCCTTGGTGGTGTTGTAAATCGGCTCATACCAAAGCGGTTGCACGGCACAAATCGAGGCGTTGTTCAACACCACGCCGCCACCTTTGGCTTTCATCTGCGGAACCAATCCGCGCGATAGGCGCACTGCTGCCATCAGATGCAAATCCAGATAATACCGCCACTTTTCGTCGTCGGCTTCCAAAATGGTTTCGTTCGATCCGGTGCCGGCATTATTGATCAATATATCCGCGCCGCCCATCTCTTTGGCCGCGGAAATCACCGTATCACACCCCGCCGCCGTCGCCACATCCGCGCCAACGCCAACCGCCTGAACGCCAAATTCCGCCGCAATCCCTGCCGCTTCGGCCACAGCCCGTTCCGCGCCCCGCGCCGCGATCAAAACATTTGCACCCTCAGCCGCCAAACCCTTGGCAACCGCCAGCCCGATCCCGACACTACCGCCGGTAATCACTGCAACTTTTTCGTTCAGGCCCATATCCATATGAAAATCCTATTCCATGACAATCTGCAATTTAACATCCGTTGGCCGCATTTCGACGGCCCGATCAAAGGCCGCTATGCTGTCCTTAAAGGCAAATGTCTCGCTAATCAGCGGTTTCAGATCAACCTTGCCGGATGCAAATAACGCAATCGCGCGCTCATATTGATGGGCATAGCGAAACACGGTTTCAAAGCGCAATTCCCGCACGCTCGCCAGCGACACATCAAACGGCACCGGATCGACGGGCAGGCCGACCATGACCACGCATCCACCCGGGCGGGGCAGGGTCATCAGGGTTTCGAATGCCTTGGGTGATCCCGTGCATTCAAACACCACATCCGCGCCCCAGTTTCCGCTGGCGGTATTCACCACATCCGCAAGGGATTGTTTGGTGATATTCACGGTTGTCACACCGGGATATTGCGCAGCAATCGCCAGCTTTTCATCGACCAAATCCGCGACAATCACCGACGAGCATCCGCCACCAAGTGCTGCCAAGGCCACCATGATCCCGATTGGCCCAGCCCCAATCACCACCGCCAAATCACCGGGGGTAATCCGCGCCTTGGTCGCCGCCTGCATGCCAACAGCAAAGGGCTCAACCATCGCGCCCTCGGCAAACGAAACATTATCCGGCAGTTTAAATGTGTAATTCGCAGGATGCACCACATGCGGCGTTAAACAACCGTGGATCGGCGGGGTCGCCCAGAACCGCACCGCCGGATCGACATTATACATGCCTAATCGCGCAGCCTTGGAATTTGCATCCGGAATACCGGGCTCCATACAAACGCGGTCGCCAATGGCCAAATTGGTAACGTCTGTCCCAATCTCAACCACGGTTCCAGCCGCTTCATGCCCCAGAACCATCGGTTCCTCGACCACGAACGGGCCAATTTTTCCGTGGGTATAATAATGCACGTCGGATCCACAAATCCCGACCGTGTGTACCTTAATCTTCACATCCAACGGGCCGACATTCATCGGCAACTCAATCTCGCGGAGCGACAGTTTATCCTGCCGCTCCAACACTAATGCATCTACCAAACTCATTTTCGTCCTTTACTGATCCGCTAATATCGACGCGATCTGCGCCAAAGCTGCATTCCAGTTAATCGTGATTTCATTGGTTGACCAGCTTTCAATGTTATCAATGTAACATTTTTGCGGCGCACAGCCCTGAGCGCCAAACAAGCCCTGCGCAACCGGATCCTGAATGGACGAATTCGGCCCACCTGACAATGACCCAACAGGCGGATGTGGCAATTCCGGATTGATCTGTGCTGCGAACCAGCGCGAATGCTGATTTTCCACAAATTCCGTCCCGTACCCCGTCACATAGGACAGGTTCAGCGCGTTACGACCAAAGATATAATCCATTGCCTCCAACATGCCGTCACGGTATTTTGTATCGTCGCTTAGATCATAAGCTACACCCAAAACAATGGCGTTTTGCAGGTGCAGATGGTTGGAACCCCAATCATAAAGCCCGCTTTCCGGCGAATAAACCTGACCAAAACTTTCCGTGTCTTGTGACGACAAATACCCGTTTGCGCCATCAATCACGGATTGCTGAATGGCGGCGAGATCGGCGTCCGACAAACCATTTGGCACCGTCGCCAAATTGATCCGCGCCAATGTCGCGACATAAGCCCAATCGAAACCTTGGGGTCGGAAAACGTCACCTGCCCAATGTTCCGAGGCCTTCGCATCCGCCAAATACCCAGCCTCGCCAGTGGTTAGATATAATTCCACCGCCGCCCAATAGAACTCGTCGCTAAGTTGGTCATCATCATATGGACCGCCCCCCGATGCGCCATCAGCGCCCGGCGCAAATAAATCCGGTGTGGCTTTGGCTGCTTCATAAGCGTCCCGCGCCGCATCCATCAGAGTTTCCGCAAAACGCAAATCATGGCGTATAAATAACCGCGCTCCTTGCGCTGCCGTTGCCGCCACATTCAAGGTTGCGGCTGTCGATGGGCGATGCAATTCGCGTACCCGATCATCGAGATGGGGCATCAGCGGCAGACCTGTCCATGTGCTGTCATGTACTTTGTGATGATAAAGGCCTTCCATCGGCTGTCCCTCTGGCACCAACATTTTTAGCATCCATTCCAGCTCCCAACGAGCTTCGTCCAGAATGTCGGGCGTGATATAGCCCGTTTCGGGGATGCCCAGCGTGCCGTCGCCCAGAATATCCGCATGACCAAGGGTCAGTGCGCGCTCATATGTCGAAAGCAACTGCGCCACCGAAATCCCGCCATTCACAACGTATTTCCCGTGATCCCCAGCGTCATACCACCCGCCCGTCACATCGAGCGTATAATCACACGTCCAAGGCTCGCCATACACGGTTTCGCTATATTCCGCCGTTTGACAACCAACCGCAACATCACCGGTATTCGGGGCCACAGACAAATGGCCAGCAGGGCGCGCATAAGCCGCCCCCGCAATCGCCCCGTCAATTTCAATGCCTGAGCGCACCGGATAGAAATAATGCAGCGCATCAAGCCGCAACTGCTGGTAAATATCCGGCCCGATGGTGAACGGATAACTGGTCTCGCCGTCCGCAACCAAGGTGAACCCTTCGCCGACAGCCTCAACACCAGAAAAATCAATCGTGTGCGTGGTCTCGCCCGCGCTTTTATCCAGACCAAACGGCCAAGATTTGCCGTTCGCAACCTCTGCGCCGGAACCATCCATCAACTGCCAGTCAACAGGCGTATTTCCATCCGTTACCAGCGTCGCATTCTTTGGCCCATCCGGCAGATAGCCCACCTGATTAACCCGCACGCGCGGTCCAGTTGCCGCCTTATAAACCTCCAACACCGCTTCACTATTCAGCGCTACATTATCCAGACACAGCGTCCAAGCCTCGCTCGCGCCGCCAATCTGGAATACCATCTGGGCATTGTCCAAATCCACTGCCGCCGTGAACCCGATAGTGTAATCGCCGCCATCAACAGATGCCTGTTCCAAAATCGTCGCATAAGCCGTCCATGGATCAACCGGCATCTGAACTAACGCGCGAATTGGCCCGCCAGCGCCGCTTGCGGAAAACGCAAATTCGTAATCGGTACCTTGCGCCAGCGTCAAATCATTGACCCCGACAATCACATCCCACGGATTGGCCGTGCCCGCTGGCACATCCACACATAGCTGCCCCTCGACAAGGTTTAGAACAGCATTATCCGTCCCCCACCAGCCATCCAGCCCGCTGTCAAAATTGCTATTAGTAACTTGATTTTCTGCAAATGCCGCGCTGGCACTTAGCAATACAATAAATGAAATCTGGCACCCGTTACGCAACACACTTTTAAAATGAAAAGTCATGCGTTTTCCTCCCGTAAAACATGTGTTTATACAATGTGCGATCAAGGCGAGGAGGTCAACGGACCTTACGACAATTTCCCGCTTTACAAGCCATAAAAATCTGCGAGGCTACGACAAAAGTACCAGAAAGACCTCCCATGCCAGCACAGTTCCGCGTCTACGCCTCCTTCTTCCTTTATGCCCTTGCTTTGGGCAGCATATTCTCGCGCCTCAGCGACCTGCAATTGCAAATGGGCGTCGGCGAGGCCACCTTGGGCTATTCCATCATCTGCCTAGCTGTTGGCACCCAGATATCCCTGTTCTTCTCGGGGCCTTTTATCGAACGTTATGGCTACCGTTTATCGTTGATAGTCCTGATCCCGTTCCTTGGCCTTGCCGAGACCCTTGCGACCCTCGCGCCAGCTCCGATCCTCTTTTTTGCAGCGCTGTTTTTGGCAGGGCTCGCCATTGGTGCCACCGAAATCATTGTGAACCTAGAGGCCGATCGCACCGAACATAAAATCAGCCGTCGTATCATGAATCGCGCCCACGCGTTCTGGAGCCTCGGATTTTTTGCCGCCGGCATGATCGGCGCCACCGCCAGCCAATGGGGCATATCCCCAACCACGCAAATCTTTTGCGTCACCATCGTCGTTGGCGTTCTGACTTACGCCACCTTCCGCGATTTTGTCCCAGCCCCCGCCCGCCCATCCGAGGGCGGCGAGCACCCGAAATTCATTGCCCCCACCAAGGGTATATTGGTCATCGTTGCCTGCACCCTGTCAGCCATGTTGCTGGAGGGCGCGGGCATCGACTGGTCCGTCATATTCATGCGCAACACCTTTGACGTCAGCCCGTTCACCAATGGCCTCGCCCTGTCTTTCGGGGCACTGGCCCAAGCCCTAATCCGCTTCTTTGCTGATCCGTTTGTTGACCGCTACGGCCCGGTGAAAGTTGCGCGTATCAGTTTGATAACATTGGGAATAGGGGCCATAACCGTCACGGTTTCCATGTCGCCAATCATGGCGCTAATCGGCTTTGCCCTCATGGGTGTCGGCACCAGCGCTATCTTCCCGTTGGCCATGTCAGCGGCCGCACAACGCACGGATCGACCCGCCGCTGTCAACGTCGCATCGCTCGCACAATTGTCGTTCATAACCTTCTTGATCGCACCACCATTGCTCGGCTTTGTTGCCGAACATTTTGGTATTCGCGTATCATTTGGTATCGGTATCCCGCTGGTGATCCTCAGCCTGCTAACGGTGAAATCACTGGGGAATGAGCCTAAACAGGCTCGTTAAATACCGTGATTTTCAGGTCAAGCGCACGCTCCCGAACCGGTATCAACGCCTGATACGCATCCGATGCGTACCATGCCTCAACCGACGCCATGTCGGGAAAACGCACAATAATGGTAATGTCTGCCCCGCGCGCTCCCAACAGCTCATGCGAACGCAGTCCGCGTGCAATCATCGCCCCGCCAAATGGTGCAAATGTCGCCAGCGTGCCCGTAGAATATTCCACAAACGCAATGCGATCCTTGATTATTCCTTGCCCAATAAAAAATACGCTCAATTTTCCTGCCCTTTAATAAAAATTAAAATAATCCTGACTTTTTACCAAGGATGACGCAATCTGCAACGTCTAAGGACTATAATGTTAATGAAAACTAGCGACGAAACACTTGTAAACTTGGCCCAAAGCGGCAATGGAGAGGCATTTCGCGACCTCCTCCAACGCCATTATGATTCCATTTTTCGGATTGCTTTCCGTGTGTTAGGTAGCCGCGAAGATGCCGAGGATCTGGCTCAAGATATCTGCGCTAATTTGCCGCGTAAATTAGCTAGTTTTAAGGGGCAGGCGCGTTTCACAACGTGGCTGCACCAGATAACCATTAACGCCGCCCGTGATTTGATTCGTCGCAAGCAAGCGGCAAGGCGCAAAGCCGCTGGTTGGGGCGACGTTGAAAAGATGCGCCGCGACGAAGCGCGCCAAACCGCGTCTGAAATCGACTGGCTGACAAACGCTATGAACGCCATGCCTGATGACCTTCGCGAAACCGTGGCGCTGGTTTTGGGCGAAGAAATGACCCACGCAGATGCAGGCGCCGTCCTGAACCTGTCCGAGGGCACCATAAGTTGGCGCATGAGCGAGGTTAAGAAGATCCTGCGCGAAATGGCCAAAGCAGAGGAGATGCTCGAATGAGTGACGAACTCGACAGACTTAAAAACGCGATGGACGCGGCGGCTGGCTCAAACGGCGATACCGCACGCGATCGGGCAATTTCCGCCGGAATGGAAGAATTTGAGAAAAACTTCCAAGGATCGGCTGACCCCGCGCGTCCAACTCCTGAACAGTCCCAATGGTGGGCGCTGATCACAACAGGAGTACCCAACATGTTCAGACGCCTAACCACCCGCGAAGCCCTTTTGACCACCGCCAGCGTCGCCACCATAGCGATTGCCGTTGTGGTCACCTATGACGCGAACAGCCTGCCAACCGACACCCACGGCCCCATTGTGATTGCCGAGGATGGTACGGTTAGCGGCACAGCTTTGGCGGCGCTTGATAAGCTGGTTGTTGGGGATGACGAAGTTTCGGATTTGCAGTCGGTGGCCGCCGAATCTAGCCCCGTTGACCGCACTGACACTTCCGTGACCACCGAAATGGCGGCGGCGATCGTGATACCTGTTGAAGAAACGGAATCTGAGGAAATCGTCCATGATTTAGCTACCCGCGCCGAGGTCCCCTCTGGAGGTGGCTACGGTGGAATCAGCTTCGGCGGTGAAGTAGACGTCCAGTATAACGATGCTGATGATGGGGACACATTAGCTGCCCAACTTGATGTAACTGTAACGGGAACCGCAACACAAAATAACAATGTTACCTCTACCGTGACACAAGGGCTTTCTCCCAATGTCTCCGGAAATCTCGCAGATAACTTTCCTGTCCCAATAGCCGGTTCGGGACTTGGACGTTTGCAGGCTACAGATTCCGATGGCGAGGCACAGAGAAATAGAATTGCCCAATCTGACCTAGCCCCAGCCGCACCGTCGGTTGTTGCACCCAAACCGATTAACGAAATGTTCCCTGTTGAACAAATTCCCGCCGAAGGCCGTGTCGCACCAATAGCAGGCATTGTGGCAATGCAACCACCTCTCGAACCTGAGCAAACGCCAATTGCCGAAGCCAACACCGAACAATACCCTGACGCCACAGTTTCTCCGTTGAAAATCACTAATGAGGAACCCGTTTCCACCTTCTCCATCGACGTGGATACGGCCGCTTACGGCATCGTCCGCTCCTCCCTGATGGATGGATATTTGCCGCCTGTGGACGCGATCAGAACCGAAGAGATTATCAATTACTTCTCCTACGACTACCCGCTACCACAGGAAAACGAGGCTCCGTTCTCGACCTCCGTCACCATCATGGACACCCCGTGGAACGACGACACAAAACTGCTGCATATCGGCATCCAAGGCTATGATATCGCCATTGAGGATCGCCCACCGGTTAACCTTGTGTTCCTCATCGACACCTCCGGTTCGATGAACGAGCCCGACAAACTGCCACTGCTGATCAACTCCTTCCGCCTGATGCTGGCCAACCTTCAACCTGAGGATCAAGTCGCCATCGTCACCTATGCTGGCAGCGCCGGAATGGCCCTCGCGCCAACACCGGCTAGTGACAGCGCCACCATCCTGCGCAGCCTCAAAAACTTGCGTGCCGGCGGTTCCACCGCAGGGCAGGCGGGTCTGCAACAGGCCTATGCGCTGGCCGAACAAATGGCTGACGGCAACGAGGCAACTGGCCGCGTGATCCTCGCCACGGACGGCGATTTCAACGTTGGCATTTCTGATCCGAACCTGCTGCAAGCCTTTGTCGAACAAAAGCGCGAAAGCGGCGTTTATCTGTCCGTTCTTGGTTTCGGGCGCGGTAATTATAACGACACGATCATGCAAACGCTGGCCCAGAATGGCAACGGCACTGCGTCCTATATTGACACCCTCGCTGAAGCCCAAAAAGTCCTAGTTGACCAAATTGGCGGCGCCTTGTTCACCATCGCCCAAGACGTTAAAATTCAGATCGAATTCAACCCCGCTGAAATCGCCGAATACCGTCTAATCGGCTACGAAACCCGTGCGCTAAATCGCGAAGACTTCAACAATGACGCAGTAGACGCAGGCGACATCGGTTCCAGTCACTCGGTCACCGCGATTTACGAAATCACCCCTGTGGGCAGCCCCGCGATCAGCGTTGATGACCTGCGCTATGTCACCGAACCTGCGGATGTAGCGCCAGAAACCAACGGCGAATACGCCTTCCTGAAACTACGCTACAAAAACCCCGGCGAAGACGTATCCAACCTGATCACCACCCCCGTCTACGCGGACGCCGACGCAAATCTAGATGGGGACGTTGATTTCGCCGCTGCCGTGGCAGGTTTCAGCCAAATCTTGCGCAATGACGGACGTATTCGTGGCTGGGATATCCAAGACGCGATTGCGCTTGCGCAAGCTAGTAAAGGCGAAGACCCGTTTGGCTACCGCGCGGAATTCATCACTATGATGCGTTTGGCCGACAGCCTGAAATAACCGCTAACACCACCCTGTAAGACATTGAATTGGCCGATCCGGAAACGGGTTGGCCAATTCGCGCCTATATTTTTACCATTTGGTAATAATGCTAGATAATATATTGAAATATAACTAATAATATGAGTCGTAAAAAACTGAAAAAGGGACGAAATGCATATAATCAGTAAAGTTTCAATCGCCGCTGGCCTCATCGCCGCTGCAATCTCCACTCCGGTTTCCGCCGCTGACTGGTCCGGATTTTATGTCGGTGCAATCACCACGAATGACACGGGCGACTATCACGAATATTCGACCCCAAACAGCTTCGTTGGACCGTCATACAGCCTATCCGGCAATACATTTGGCGGTATCGCTGGCTATAATATCGATACTGGCACAATCGTATACGGCGCAGAAATCGCGATTTCGGCGTCAGGTTCGGCAACCACAAGCGGTGGCCCTGGCCAGTATAGCGACAACATTGTCGACGGAAAAATCCGTATCGGCTATGAGTTCGGTAATGCACTGCTTTATGGTGTTGGCGGCATGTCGGCCGGCAATTTTGAGATTTACAACTCAGGTGTGAATGTCAGCGGCTATAATGTCGGTATTGGTCTGGATTACCTGATCACCCCAACCACCTTTGTCGGTATCGAATATTTGTCGCGTAGCATGAACGGCGTTGTGCTTGGCCCAGACGACGTCGAAGTAAACGTCGACAGCATCTCCCTTCGCATCGGCTATCTATTCTAAGCCCCCAAATCTGCAAAAGCCGCCCGAAATATGGGCGACTTTTTTTTGGCTGAAATGACGGTTAATAGCACGCGCTCTGTGGGATAAGTCACAGATAAAATCGTTGCAAAACAGCGACAAGGGTGCCAACAAAGACAATAATTGTCTGTTCGTAAAAATCAGGAGAATTCAATGTCCCGCATACTTTCGTTTCTTACCGTCTTAATTGCCCTAGTTTTCAGCACCGCGACCTACGCCCAAGATAAGGCAATTCTTGTCCTTGATGGCTCTGGTTCGATGTGGGGGCAAATTGACGGCGAAGCGAAAATCACCATTGCACAGCGGGTGATTGCGGACCTTTTGGAAACCCTTCCAGACACAAATGAACTTGGTTTGATCGCGTATGGTCACCGTGAAAAAGGCGTTTGTGACGACATTGAAACGCTGGTGATGCCGGGGCCAAATACCCGCGATGAAATCCTTGCGGCAGTAAATGCCATCTCGCCCAAAGGCAAAACCCCGCTTTCCGCAGCTGTCCTCGCCGCCGCCGAAGTTCTGAAATACGAAGAAGACAAAGCCACTGTAATCCTGATTTCCGACGGTCGTGAAACCTGTGATTTTGACCCCTGTGCACTTGGTGCAGAACTTGAAGCAACGGGTGTTGATTTCACCGCGCATGTTGTTGGATTTGACGTTGAAAACGACCCCGAGGCCAAGGCGCAATTGCAATGTCTGGCCGATAATACTGGTGGTCGTTTTCTGTCAGCCGACAATGCCAGCGAACTTTCCGAGGCCTTGATTGAAATCAGCGCTCCGCCTGAACCAGAATATTACGATATCGAAATCAATGCCCGTGTTGAAAATAACGGTCCGTATATCACCGAGGGTATCATCTGGTGGCTGCAAGACGCTGATGGCAACCAGATTGTTGCGGCTGCCAATCAAGCTTCCATTGCGCAAACCCTGCTTGAGGGTAATTATCACGTCGAATTGTTGCGAACCGCAGATGAGGCCACAGCCGAACTTGATTTCACCGCCACTGGCACGCAGACCTATACGCTGGAACTGCCGCTATTGCTGCCAAACGCCACCGTTTCCGGTCCCGAAAGCGCGCCGGCTGGATCGACGATCATGGTTGAATGGACAGGGCCGTCTGGTGGCTCTGACTATATAGCCATTTCCGAGGCAGATAGCGCAGATGTTCGTAATATTCGGTATACATACACCCACGAAGGCTCACCGCTTGAGGTGCAAATTCCTGCGGTGCCGGGGGACTATGAAATCCGGTATTATCACGAAGCAACCGATCTTGTGCTTGCCCGTCAAGCCATAGAAGTAACCGAAGTTACCGCAACGATTACCGCCCCTGATACCGCGGATGCGGGCGAGGAGCTGGTTATCGAATGGGAAGGTCCGGCATATATTCGCGATTTCATCTCGGTTGCCGAACTTGGTGGGGATAATAACGGGTATATTAACTATACCTACACCCGCGACGGCAGCCCGTTACGGCTAACCATGCCCGCAGAAACCGGCGATTATGAAATCCGCTATACGATGGATGAAGGAACAACTATTCTGGCATCCCATGTAATTTCTGTGATCGAAGTTCTGGCCTCCATCACCGCCCCTGAAACGGCTGTCGCTGGCGTCGATCTGGTGTTGGAATGGGATGGTCCTGACTATCAAAACGACTATTTGGCCGTGTTCGAAGTCAACGCCGCTTTTGACGCCAAATACATCAATTATAGCTACACCCGCGAAGGTAATCCGCTACGTTTGCGCATGCCAACCGAGGCCGGAGATTACGAAATCCGCTACATCCAAAATCAGGATAAAAAGGTTCTCGCGACGACGCTGATCACACTGACTGAAATGACTGCCTCCATCGACGCACCTTCAACGGGGATTGCGGGTGTGGACATGGTGATCCAGTGGACTGGTCCTGATTATCAAAACGACTTCATTGCCGTTTTCGAAGCCAACGCTGCCTTTGATGCCAAACACATCAACTATAGCTACACCCGCGAAGGCACCCCGTTGCGCCTGCGTATGCCAACCGAGCCCGGGGAATATGAAATCCGCTATATCGTCAATCAGGGGGATAAGGCGATCGCGTCGCAAGCCGTGACCCTGACCGAGTTAAGCGGTTCCCTTACCATCCCGAGCAACGCCGAAGCTGGTAGTAGTCTCGTGATTGAATGGGCTGGTCCCGATTATCAAAACGACTATATCGCCATTTTCCCTGAAGACGGGGACGGGCGCTATATCAACTACACTTATACGAACAAAGGCAACCCGCTGCGCCTGAACATGCCAGCCCTGCCAGGCACATATGAGATACAATATATTCTAAATCAGGACAAAGAGGTTCTGACCAGCCAAACGATCACAATTGATCCGGCAACAGCTACCCTGACAGCCCCCGAAACGGGTGTTGCAGGTGAAAGCGTTGTGGTTGAATGGGACGGCCCAGACAACACCAACGACTACATAGGTATATTTCCGGCGGGCGACGAAAACGCCCGCTACACAAGCTATACCTACACCAACAAGGGCAGCCCGCTAAGGGTTGATCTACCGTCCGAGGCAGGTGATTACGAAATCCGTTATATCCTGAACCAAGGGGATACGGCACTGGTTTCTGTGCCAATCACGGTGGAGTAGGTCTTGGGCAAGGGGGTGCGCCCTCCTTGCGTCGGGCGCGGCCCGAGTGCCCGGGCTTCAGCGTATCTAGAAAACGCGTGTCGGATTTGGCATGCGTTTTTTTATTACGATTGACGCAGCAACAGCTGCTTCAGCCGTTTTGAGAGGGTCCAAATTGCGTAAGCTGATTGTGACAGGCGCTAACGGCGCGGGTAAAAGTTACACCGCCGCCTTACTGCATGATGCTCGCCCCGAAATTCCTTTGGTTTCGTTCGATGCAATCAAGCTGACAAATGATTGGAAACAACGCCCAAAGTCCGAGATTGACGCAAAACTAGCACAGGTCATCGCAAGGGATGCTTGGATAATTGAAGGCGGACCTAGCCTTTTAAATCAGGCTCTTCCTAGCGCAGACGCGGTTATTTGGCTCGATCCTTCCGAGCGTGTCCGAGGATGGCGCCTTGTCGTTCGCCCTTGGCGAAACTTTGGCAAGACACGTCCAGAACTCCCCGAGGGGAATGTCGATTGGCCATTACAACAATATCAGTTCGCATTGCGAAGTTTACGAAATGGGGGGGATTTCCGTAACTCCATCTTCAAGGCTCTTGCTAGCGTAAGTGAAAAACGTATCTGGCACTGCACAAACCAAAGTCATGTTGAAGGCGCAATAGATGAATGGCGCTGTGCAGGTGACTAATACGTCACGTAAGAAAAAATGGGGCCAATGGTGATCAGATTGCGCAGTTCAACCTTGAAATCCTATGCCTTAATACCTAAATAAAAGCGGCAATCTATTGATTTTGCAGCTTTATTATATTTAAAGGGATTATATGTCAAACAATTCAAACGTAAATTTTCAAAAAAGCCATTTACGCATCCCGGCCGTTTTAACCATTATCGTCGCGGGTCTATTTGGGTATTTCACCTATGAAAACGAACAGCAAAGGCGCTGCGATCCCTACACAAAAACATTCTGGAATACCCTCGCAGAGGCTGAAACCGAAAGCTGCATAGCGAAAATATTCGAAAATAGCGAGGAGGGGCCGGAGCGTGAAAACCTGATGCGACTTGCTGCACAATACGCGCGTTTTCCAAGCATAATACACCAATTGTCGGATCGGGGATTATCGGTAAATGCGTTATTTGGCAAGAACGCGCAACCCCTTCATATGGCCGCATATTATAATCCCAATCCCGAAATTATTACCGCCTTGCTTGCGCAAGGGGCCGCGATTGATCAGATGAATACTGACCAAAGATGGCCGCTTTTCTTTGCCGTCCGTGTCAACCCAAATCCGGATGTTGCCATTGCCATTATTGATGCCGGCGCTGACCTTGAATTGGTAATTGATGGTGGATGGACGGTCCTTATTGACGCCGTGCGCCTTAGCGCAAACCCGAAAATTATCACAGCACTTCTTGATGCAGGTGCTAATCTTAATAGTACCACAGATTCTGGTAAAACCTCGCTACATATGGCCGCGCGCTACAACGAAAATGTGGATGTCACACGCGCGCTTCTTGAGGCTGGCGCGAATATTGAACAAGACACAGGCGAGGGTTGGAGGCCGCTTCTTTATGCTGTGCGCTACAATCCTAATCCGGCAATCCTGGCGGCACTTTTGGAAGCAGGCGCCGATATTACCGCAAGCAATGATCACGGTTGGACGTCCCTACATTTGGCGGCGGCAAACGCCAAAGATACCGTACTTATCCGCACGCTCCTCGCGGCTGGCGCTGATATTGACGCGGGTGATGTCGAAAATTGGACACCTCTTCATCGGGCCGTGCATGAAAATGAGAATGTTGACGTTATGTTAGCGCTTCTTGATGCCGGTGCCGACCTTGACGCCAGAACCGAACGGCAATGGACGCCGCTTCTTCATGCGCTGCATTACAATTCAAACACGGCGTTGGCGACGGCGCTTCTCGATGCGGGGGCTGATCCAACAGCTAGCGGTGTTCGCGGCTGGACCTCGCTTCACATAGCGATGGAGCAGAACCTTCCGATCTCTCTCACAACGAGATTGCTTGATCTAGGTGCAGACCCCAACGCCGCCGACATAGATGGCCTAACCCCACTGATCAAGGAACTTACGAAAGATCCAGATGTGGATGCAGTTACGTTATTATTGCAGCATGGCGTTGACCCGAATGCGGATATCGCCGCAGGCTGGACCCCGCTGCACCTTGCCCTTGCCACTGGTGGTCCGGACGTAATTTACGTGATGTTGGAATACGGCGGTGACATTTCCATCCCCTTTCCGGTAGGGGGTTTTTCATTAAGCGATATCGCCTCAAAGAATCCGAAACTGGCGGATAGCCCTGCATTGTTGCAGTTGTTGGAAGATGCCCAATAGCGCATCTCAGATCACCCTGCTTTTGAGGAGCTTGCGTATAAGTGTCCGTCGGCCTAAATATCTAACGCACCTCAATTATGGGGAAATTATGTAATGAATGAGGATTTTGTGGCGTCAACAGTTCAACGTATAAAACGGCGCGATCCGGTTGAAATTCCTAAAATCCTGATATTGCTAACATTTGCGCTTTGTTCATGGACTGGCATAAAACATGTCGAAAAATATGATTGCGACATTCACAGCTCCAGCTTTTGGGAGGTTGCTGATTTCAAACAGGTAATGTTCTGTTTAGAAGCGGTGAAGGGAGAAAGCTATTCCTCCCGACCGGTACATTTGGCCGCTCAATTCAGCCCAGAACCGCGCGTTATTGGTGCTTTAGTCGAAGCTGGAATGAGCACCAACCTCCGAATTGGTTCAGGTATCCGCCCCCTACATTTAGCCGCCAAATACAATCCTGACCCCGATATGATTTCGGCTTTGGTCGCGGATCGTGCACGCCTTAACCACGGGGATTATAACGGCAAAACTGCCCTACATTTTGCGATAGAATTCAACCCGAACCCTGCCATTGCCATGCGATTACTGGAACTGGGTGCTTATCCTGATACGACCGATAGCCTCGAGAGAACCCCGCTTCATATGGCTGCCGCCAAATCTGATAGTCTGGACCTCATTCGTTCCTTGATAGCTGCCGACCTTGATCCTAACGCGGTCGCTCGCAGCGACTGGACCCCGCTTTTGTATGCCGCCAATAACAACGAAAATATTGAAATAACTATAGCCCTCCTTGAAGCTGGCGCTGACGTAGACGCGCGGACAGAGAACGGCTGGGGCCCTTCATCAAGCCGCTCGGTACAACCTAAACCCTTCAATTGTCAGCGCCTTACTTTACGCTGGATCAGATGTTAACGCCAAAACTAATCATGGATGGACGCCATTGCTCCTAGCCGCAAAGAATTCGGGCCCCGACATTGTTCTTATGCTGCTAGACAATGATGCGGATATGCTGGCTGCACTGCCAAATGGAACGTCGCTCAATGAACTCGCAATCAGTAATGAAAACCTTCATAGCACCGAAGTTATTCGTCGGTTATTTAGTACCCGGGAACAAAAAACGCCCACCCGTTAGGGCAGGCGTTTCTCAATCTCAAAAACTGTAAACCTTAGTTCAAAGCTGCATCCGTAATCACATGTGTCCAAGCCCCTTCAGGCTGGGCAGTAATAACCGGATCAGACCCACCAGACATCAACGAATCCACGGTACGCTGGTAATCAGCCTCGTCCAACGCGCCGTTCGAACCAGCCGTCAACTTGGCAATCTCGGCCATCATGCGACGTTGATGTTCCTCGGTTTGCGCACCGGAGGCGTCGTTTTCCAGAACGATATCCGCAGCTGCATCAGGATTTTCTTCGGCCCATTTCCAGCCCTTCATCGAGGCACGCACAAATCGTGTCATACGATCAACAAAAGCGGCATCCGAAAGGTTATCCTCAAGCACATAAAGACCGTCTTCCAGCGTCGCAACGCCCTGTTCTTCATATTTGAACACGATCAATTCTTCGGCGGTTAGACCCGCATCAATGATCTGCCAATACTCGTTATATGTCATAGTCGACACACAATCAGCCTGACCTTGCAGGATCGGATCAACGTTAAAGCCCTGTTTCAGAACCGTAACACCACCCTCGGAACCATCGGTTGCTAGACCCAGCTGCGACATCCAGCTCAGGAACGGATATTCATTGCCAAAGAACCAAACGCCCAACGTTTTACCGGCAAAATCTTCAGGGCTCTCGATACCGCTGTCGCGACGACAGGTCAGCATCATACCAGATGATTTGAACGGCTGTGCGATGTTCACCAGTGCCAGACCGGCTTCACGTGCGGCCAAGGCCGACGGCATCCAGTCGATAACCACATCCGCACCGCCACCAGCAACCACCTGCGCGGGCGCAATATCCGGTCCACCCGGCTTGATGGTCACATTCAGACCTTCTTCTTCATAGAACCCATTGTCCAAGGCCACGTAATAGCCAGCGAACTGGGCTTGCGTTACCCATTTAAGCTGCAAAACCACCTCGTCTTGTGCCTGGGCTGCAAAACCACCTAGGGTCAAGGCACCGGTCAGGGCGCCTGCGATCAATTTATTCATTATAACCTCCAAGTTACTTATCCCCGCTGTGAGGGATGCCAAAACGTGGTCGCTTTCTCCAGAAGCGCTACCACACCATAAAATGCCGAACCGGCCATAGCCGCCACCGCAATCTCTGCCCACACCATATCAAGCGCTAACCGACCGACCTCTGTCGATATCCGAAAGCCCATGCCAACGATGGGTGAACCAAAGAACTCTGCCACGATAGCCCCGATTAGTGCTAATGTCGTGGAAATTTTTAACCCGTTGAAAATAAACGGCGCGGCGGCTGGCAAACGCAGCTTTAAAAGCCCCTGCCAGTAACTCGCCGCATAGGTCCGCATCAGGTCACGCTGCATATAGTCGGTCGCCCGCAACCCTTGTACGGTGTTGACCAGCATCGGGAAGAATACCATGGCGACAACGACTGCCGCCTTGGATTGCCATCCGAACCCGAACCACATCACAAAAATCGGCGCCATGCCGATGATCGGCAACGCGGCGACAAAGTTCCCCACGGGTAGCAAGCCTCGTTGCAAGAAAGGTGATCGATCAATCGCCACCGCCGTCACAAACGCCGCCCCACACCCGATGAAATAACCAGATAGCGCGCCCTTAACAAAGGTCTGCACAAAATCCGCCCAAAGCGTCGGCAGGTTATCCATAAACGCCGCGCCAATCCGTGACGGAGCAGGGAGGAGGACGGGGTTAATATCAAACCCCTTAACCAACCCCTCCCAAAGCACCAGTAGGGTGACGCCAAAGATCACGGGAACCAATAGGCTGATAGCCTTGGTTTTGGGTTGCTTGGCCAAAAAGATATTCAGCCCCCACATTGCCACCCAAAAAGCTATGGCCGCCGGAAATTGCCAAGTCATCGCACCATCCCCATCTTTTTCAGTGTGATTTTTTCGACACCACCAACAATTGCCACCAGCAAAGCCGCCA
>CAZYMT010000022.1:7990-25109 GCA_964649035.1 uncultured Rhodobacterales bacterium | reverse complement strand
CGAGGATTTCCTGTCGGTCGTCAGCACGTCATCGATGGATGAAAAAACTTGTTCGATCGGTTCAAGGGCGTTTACAACTGATTCCAACCGATCCAGAATCATAAGGAGCTTGAGGAAAGATTCTAGCGAGATTTGCCCCTTCTGCTCGAACTTGCGCAATGTAGGCAGGCTGACCCCGGCACGCGTTGCCAGACCAGCCTGCGTCAAGCCCATCGCAAGCCGCCTGGTTCTGGCCGACGCCCGGAGCTCTTGCTGGGCTTTGGATACGGTTATAAGTGACTTCATGGGATTACTTAGCGGCCTATTGATGGATTAACTAATACAATAAGGGTATTTACCTCAGTGTGCAAGAGCTAAGGCATCGAGAGAATTGCCGGGATTTCCATTGCGTGATGTTATCGTCCACGCGGTTGATCTTTTGAAAGGTACGATGGATGAAACTTTCAGGGTGTCAGATCGACAGAATCCGTGAGGATTTCGGGCTTTGACGCTCTGTTGCATTTAAGCCCGCTCTGGCCCGCATCAATACCGAACTAAGAGAATGAAAACACTCAGTTAATCGCGGATTTTCGAAGGGTTTCGACTGCCTTTACGAGAAAAAATTGTTGGTATGTCGAGTCCTCCGCCATAACACGTTGTTTTGGTGGTGAAAAATTATTGTTAGCCGCAGTGTCGCGAGCTGACTGGGCTGTTTCCCCATTTTTAATGTGATCGATTTTCATGGATACACCTGCCACAAATACCTTTACGCGAAAAACCGCCAATCCAATTTGTAACAACACCTAAATTCGCCATTGCCATCTTAGTTCGTGAACTAGATATTACCGCTAACGTAAAAATGGGGAAATAAAATGATTTCAGGGAAACATCTTATCGCAGGCGAATGGGTCGCGGGCGATAAAACATTCACATCGACACCAGCACATGGTCCGTCACATGAATTTTCAGTAGGGACACCAGCGCATGTTGATGCGGCTGTTCAAGCCGCTGAAGACGCGTTTGAAGTTTTTGCGAATACCACCGCAGTTGAACGGGCGGCACTGTTGAATAAAATCGCCGACGAACTGGATGTTCGCGGCGATGCAATCACCGAAATCGGCACACAGGAAACTGGTCTGCCCGAGGCACGGCTAAATGGTGAGCGCGGGCGCACGACAGGTCAAATGCGGATGTTTGCAGACCATATTCTGAAAGGCGATTATCTGGATCGTCGCCATGATGTGGCGTTGCCTGATCGCGCTCCTTTACCGCGCCCTGACATCAAGATGATGCAACGGCCAATTGGTCCGGTTGCCGTGTTTGGCGCCTCAAACTTCCCGTTGGCGTTTTCGACGGCCGGTGGTGATACTGCGGCGGCTTTGGCCGCTGGTTGTCCGGTTGTCGTTAAGGGGCATCCGGCCCATCCTGGCACTGGCGAAATTGTCGCGCAGGCGATTGCGGCCGCTATCAAGGCGCAGGGTTTGCCTGCCGGTATATTCTCGTTAATTCAAGGCGTTGACGTTGATTATGCCCAAGCACTCGTGCAACATCCGCTGATCAAAGCGGTTGGATTTACCGGCAGCCTTGGCGCTGGTCGCGCATTGTTTGATCTTTGTGCCGCGCGCGCCGAACCCATCCCGTTCTTCGGTGAACTGGGTTCGGTTAATCCGATGTTCCTGATGCCGGTTGCGATGTCCGCACGTGGCGGTGAAATCGCGACTGGTTGGGCTGGATCTTTGACCATGGGCGCGGGGCAGTTTTGCACCAATCCCGGTGTCGTGATTGTGATTGCAGGGGCTGATGCTGACGCGTTTATCAATACCGCCGCTGACGCGCTTGATGCCGTTGATGCGCAGACCATGTTGACCGATGGCATTGCCAATGCTTATCGCGCCGGTCGTGACCGGATCAAAGCCAGTGCAGGCGTACAGGAAGTTCTGACTTCCACCTGCGATCTGCGTAATGCCACCCCGTACCTATACGTCACCAGCGGCGAAGAATGGTTGGCGAACGAAGAACTAGGCGAGGAGGTCTTTGGGCCACTTGGCATGGTTGTTAAGGTCAAGGATTTCGCTGAAATGCAACAGGTTGCACGCAGCCTGCAAGGGCAGTTGACCTGTACTTTGCATATGGATGACGGCGACACCGAACAGGCGCAAGCATTGATGCCGGTCTTGGAACGCAAAGCTGGGCGTATCCTTGCCAACGGGTTCCCGACAGGTGTCGAAGTTTCCGACGCGATGGTGCATGGCGGGCCGTATCCTGCCTCGACCAATTTTGGTGCAACTTCTGTGGGCTCGCTTGCGATCCGCCGTTTCTTGCGTCCGGTTTCGTATCAGAACTTGCCTGACGCATTGCTGCCGACAGGCATGAAATAATGGCAATATTTGACGACACAAACTGCGAGTTGGGGGAGGGGCCGTTATGGCACCCCCTCCGAAACGAGTTGTTCTGGTTCGACATTCTTGGCATGAAACTGCATTCCAAAGGGACCGGCGAAACCACAACTTGGCAGTTTGACGAACATGTTTCGGCGGCAGGCTGGATTGATGAAAAGACCTTGTTGATTGCTAGCGAAACCTGCCTTGCCAAGTTCGATATTGAAAGCGGCGAGTCGGAATTTGTTTGTGCGTTAGAGGCTGACAATCCAGCCACCCGTTCCAATGATGGTCGCGCTGATCCTTGGGGTGGTTTCTGGATCGGAACCATGGGTAAAGAAGCCGAACATCAGGCTGGCGCGATCTATCGCTATTATCGCGGCGAGTTGCGGATGTTGTTCCCGAACATCACCATCACCAACGCGATTTGTTTTACGCCGGATCGAAAATTTGCGTATTATACCGACACGCGGACCAGCATTGTCATGCGCCAAGCGCTCGATAATGTGAATGGTTGGCCGGTGGGCGAGCCCGAGGTTTACATCGATTTCACCGACACCGATTTCCACCCTGACGGCGCCGTTTGCGACGTTGACGGGTATTTCTGGAATGCGCAGTGGGGCACGGGCCGTGTGGCACGGTTTGCACCCGACGGCAGTTTTGTCAGTGAGGTGAAATTCACCGCACCACAAACAACATGTCCAGCATTTGGTGGCCCTGATATGAAAACCTTAATGGTCACATCAGCGGCTGTTGGCACTGAAGGCGACGATGTCGGGCGCACATTTAGCGTTGAGGTTGACGTTGCAGGCCCCGCTGAACCACAGGTCATTCTGTAATAGGCAGGATTTATAGCCGAGGCGGTTTCTTAAATCGCCTCGAGCAGCCAAGCGTTTTCGGACCCTTGGCACTTTTCCTCAAGCTTTCCGGTGATTTCTTGACTTGATAGCAGCTTATGCCGGTAAACTCCGTCATATAGGTTGGCGATTTCAGCACTAGGGACGGAAAACGGCGGCCCCTTCATCAGCGCTTGATCATAATCAAAACTGATCAGCAATTGTGGCGCGGTTTTTGTGATGTTTGCTAGATGATCAACATACCGACCGCGCATTGAGGCGGGCAGGGCGACCAACGCCGCCCGATCATATATCGCGTCAATTGGGCCGAGCATTTCATCAGACAGATCGAAAAAATCACCAACAAAAATTTCGATGTTGTTGGACTTATATAATCTGCATGCACCTTGTTCCGTAATTTCAGTCCCGACCTCATGCGCAAAAAATGTCTCGACAGCGAGTTGGTTCAGCTCGATCCCGACCACGGTATACCCTTGCGCTGATAGCCAGTGCAGATCGTTGGATTTCCCACAAAGTGGAACGAAAATACGACCACCGGGTTTCAAGGATAGTCGGTCAAAAAATTCCGACAGCATCGGATTCGAATCAGCTTCGTGAAAGCCAATTCGATTTTCGTTCCAACGCTCATGCCAAAAGTCTGGGTTCATAGGGGTTATCTTTCCATTTGTTTCTTGGCAAATTCAAGGGTGAAATAATAACCTAGCAAATTAGTCAAAAATAGATTGACTCTTTTGAGTAAAACAGTCAAGTATATGCACACTCCTAGCCAGTCGATCTATGTCGAAGCAGCCAAGGCAAAAAAGAAGGTGAGTTTGCTTGTGGAAAAACGCGACAATATTGATGAACAGGCTACGCCTGAAAATCGCGAGGATACCCTCGCGATGGACAAGGTAGAACTGCTTCACGACGCGTTTGAAGTGGGTCCAAGCCCCGACTTTTCTCTCGAAGCATTGATCGATTGGAGCAAGACATGACTGCATATCAGGTAATTGAACCAAATACTGAACCCGCGCAGGGCGAGCCAATTCCAACATTTAACGCCCGGGATTTGACCGTTGGCGGCAACTTGGCCAGCATTGTTCTGGATGGGCAAACTTATACTTTACGAATAACCCGCCAGAAAAAACTGATCCTGACAAAATGACCCATGCGCAAAACCATCGTGGCGCTGCACCTGTCTGCGCCATTAACGAGCTTCCGGAATTAGAAGCCGCAGCCGTTATGTATTTGCGTTTGTGGTGCGACAGCCCCGATGGACAAGCCGAAGTTTGGCGGGATTACCACAGTCACTTTGGCGGTGAAGACGCCAAAGCCAGAATGTCAGATTTCGAACAACTCATGTCAGTTGTTCTAAACCATGCACGGCGACCGCTGCAGCGACACCAGATAACTTGTAAATGCGTCGGTGGGGACGAGAACGCATTTGCAAACTTTGTCGTTGCAGCAGCCGTGGGGGACCGAGAGGACGCGATGTTATTCGCCGCCAATCTGGTACGTCCCGACATGTCATTCACCGCTGCCAGTATGGCCGAGCCCGTGGGCTTGGCGCTGGCACAAATGGTGATGCGCGGCTCGCTTGGGCCGCAATTTCCCAATCCCACTTCAATCACGAGACACTAGAAACTGAAAAGGAAGATCTAGATGAAACTAACGATTACGCTACTTGCAGCGTCGATTGCCTTGCCGGCAGTTGCGCAGGACCGCGCGGCGGTTCTGACGAACTATGCGAATATTGCCGAGGCAAATTATACCGACAGCCTGACAACGGTTCAGGCGTTGGACGCAGCGATTGACGCATTCATCGCAGCACCTTCCGCAGCGACACAGCAAGACGCCAAAGCTGCATGGCTTGCATCGCGTGTACCTTACCAACAGACCGAAGTTTTCCGTTTCGGCAACGCGATTGTTGACGATTGGGAAGGTCTTGTGAATGCATGGCCGCTCGACGAGGGCCTGATCGATTATGTTGACGCCTCTTACGGTGGCCCAACTGACGAAAACGAACTAGCTGCGCTAAACGTTATCGCCAATGCCTCCATCATGGTTGGCGGCGAAACAATCGACGCAACAACTATCAATGCGGCGCTAATCGGCGACACATTGTTTGAAGCTGACGAAGTTGAAAGCAACGTATCGCGTGGCTACCACGCCATCGAATTCTTGCTTTGGGGTCAAGATTTGAACGGCACTAATCACGGTGCTGGTGAACGTTCTTGGACAGATTATGCGTCCGGTAATGACTGCACAAACGCCAACTGTGACCGCCGTGCGGATTACCTATCTGCTGCATCCGATCTGTTGGTTTCCGACCTTGAATGGATGGTTGGACAATGGGGCGACGACGGTGCAGCACGCGCAGCTTTGTTCGAAGATGAAACCGCTGGTATCGCCACAATCCTGACCGGCATGGGCAGCCTTTCCTACGGCGAAACTGCGGGCGAACGCATGCGTCTTGGCCTAATGGTTAACGACCCTGAAGAATCCCATGATTGCTTCTCGGATAACACCCATAACAGCCATTATTATGACGGTCTTGGCGTACAAAACGCCTACTTGGGTAGCTACACACGTATCGACGGTTCGGTTGTTTCCGGCGCGTCCGTATCTGATCTGGTTGCCGCAGCTGACGCTGATGTTGACGCTGCTCTGAAAATGGATCTTTTGTTGACTATGTCTGCCCTTGGCAAAATCAAATCGGTTGCTGAATCCGGCACATCTTACGACCAAATGTTGGCCCAAGGTAATGCCGCTGGCGAAGCTTTGGTAATGGGTGGCATCAATGGTCTGGTGCAACAAACTGCCTCGATCGAGCGCGCTGTGACAGCCCTCGACCTTGGCACCATTGAGTTTGAAGGTTCCGACAGCCTAGACAACCCGGAAGCTGTGTTTGAATAAGACATTGCGACACTGAATACTCTAGCATCCCGGCCTGCGGGGTGCTAGTTGACCCTAAATATTGCAGGAAAACAGCTATGAGAATTCTCAAGCCAACCCTAATTTTTACTGTTCTGGCCACCGCCGCTACTGCGCAAACTGCCGAACCACACCTGAACATCATCCCCCGTACAGCTGACGAAATCGCCCGGATCGCTAGCGTCACCGCGCCGACCACCGATTTCACCAAAGCCGAAGCGTTCGAGGTGAATGCCGCAGGTGCAGCCACATCATTGAAAACCATCAACAGCAACGCATTTTCGCATTTTTCGCCGAATATGGATTTCGCCGATGAGCTGGATTTCAAAGTTGGCAATGGGTTTTTCCGTAAACTCTGGGCCTCGTCACCGTCCTCGACCTTGGCGTCTGATGGCCTCGGCCCGCTATTCAACACCCGTTCGTGCCAGCGCTGTCATTTGAAAGACGGGCGCGGTCATACCCCCGACGGCCCTGACGATAATGCAGTCTCGATGTTCCTGCGCATCTCCATCCCGGGCAATCCCGGGGATGGTATCGCCGAGATCGAAGGGTATCTCGCGACGCTACCTGATCCCAATTACGGCTCGCAATTGCAAGAATTCGCCGTGGTCGGACATGCGGGGGAATATACCCTCGGCATTACTTATGAAGAGATTGAAATCGAACTTTCGGATGGCGAGGTCGCCAGTCTGCGCGCCCCAACTTACACCGCCGAAAACCTTGGCTACGGCCCGCTGCATCCCGATGCAATGTTGTCGCCGCGCGTCACCCCACCAATGACCGGCCTTGGTCTGCTGGAAACCGTTCCCGCCGCCGATATTCTGGCCAATGCTGATCCATATGATGATGACGGCGACGGCATTTCTGGTCGCCCGAACATCGTCTGGTCATCCGAATTCCAACAACCGATGTTGGGACGTTTCGGCCTGAAAGCTGGCGCGCCCAGCATCGTTGAGCAATCCGCCAACGCCTTTGCCGGCGACATCGGAATTTCCTCGCCGCTTAATCCAAACGGTTGGGGTGAATGTACCGAAAATCAAACAACATGCCGTGAGGCCCCGCATGGCGGCACTCCCGAAGCCCCCGAAATTAGCCAAGAGGCATTTGATTTGGTGGTTTTCTACTCTCGAAATCTTGCGGTTCCGGCACGACGCAATGTTGACGACCCTGAGGTTCTGCGCGGCAAGCAGGTCTTTTACGAAACCGGCTGTACTGCTTGTCACAACCCGAAATTTGTGACCCATCGCCTAACAGATCGCGACGAGCAAAGTTTCCAGTTGATTTGGCCATATACCGACATGTTGCTGCATGATATGGGCGAAGGTCTGGCCGATCATCGGCCCGAAGCCCGCGCTGACGGCTATGAATGGCGCACCTCGCCGCTATGGGGAATTGGCCTGACCGAAGTGGTTAATGGTCACACCGAATTCCTGCATGACGGCCGCGCCCGCAATTTCCTAGAGGCAATCCTATGGCATGGTGGCGAGGCGCAAGCCGCCCGTGATACCGTCGTATCGCTACCGAGTGAAGACCGCGCTGCCTTGATCAAATTCTTGGAGAGCCTATGAAATACGCCCTATTGTTCCTGCTACTACCGCTACAAGCCTTTGCTCAAGACCGGACGGATATTCTGACGGTGGCATTGCAGGAACATATTTTACCGAATTTTCGGGAATTGGCGGCAACCTCGCAAGATTTGGAAGAGGCTGCGATCAACGATTGCTCCGTAACGTCGGAACCGCTGCGCGAAGCCTATCATGCGGCCTTTGATGCGTGGATATCAGCCAGCCACCTACGTTTTGGCCCCACCGAAACTGACAACCGCGCGTTTGCGCTAGCCTACTGGCCAGACCCCAAAGGGTTCACGCCAAAAGTCCTAACACGTCTGATTTCTGACGAAGATCCAATCGTTGATGATCCCGCCCAATTCATCGAAGTTTCCATCGCTGGCCGTGGTTTTTATGCGTTGGATGCAGTGATGTACGACGAACGCTACGCTGGAAACCCCGAATATACCTGTCGTTTGATCCGCGCGATTACCACAGATATTTCCGACATCGCTGACGCCATGTTGTCTGAATGGGAGAATGAATATTCCGACTATGTCCTGACCGCAGGCAGCGACGAAAACCCGATTTATTTCACCCAAGAAGAAGCCATGCAGGATCTGATGGCCTCGGCCATTACCGGTCTGGAATTCACCAAGGATAAACGCATCGCCCGCCCGCTTGGCACGTTTGAACGCCCGCGTCCGAACCGCGCTGATGCTCATCGTTCGGGTCGCGCGCAACGCAATATTATTCTGTCATTGGAGGCCGTGAAAGACCTAACCAACATCCTGATGGGTGAACTTGGCGGCGGTTTGCCCGACGAAGTGAACGCCACACTCGACCTTGCTATCCGTCAAGCGCGCGACATCGAAAACCCTGCCGAGATCACTATTTCCAGCCGTTTCGCGCTGGAGGCATTGCAAAGTTCTATCAGTTCCGCGCATTTGTTTATCGTAAATGAATTGCAGCCAGCCTTGGGCGTGGTGGCCGGGTTCAACGCGCTCGACGGGGATTGATATGACCAGCCGCCGCGATTTCCTGAAATCCATTTTGGCGGTATCCCTAACGCCCACATTGTCATGGGCCGATGCGGGCAGCCCGTCCTATCTGGCGGCAGCCAAAACCCAAACCGGCAGCTTCGCATTGTTTGGTTTGGACGAAGCCGCCAATATCCGTTTCTCCATCCCGCTACCGACACGCGGCCACGCCGCCGCCGCCCATCCAACGAGGCCGGAGGCTGTCGCATTCGCCCGTCGCCCCGGCACCTATGCCATCGTCATTGATTGCAGCACCGGCAACCAGATTGCGCGACTGACGGCACCCGAGGGCCGCCATTTCTACGGTCATGGTTGTTTTTCGTCCGACGGTGAAACCCTGTTTACCACCGAAAACGCCTATGAAACTGGCGATGGTATGATCGGCATTTGGGATCGCGGTGCGGGCTATCAACGGATCGGCGAAATCACGTCGGGTGGTATCGGCCCACATGAAATTCGCCGTCTGCCAAACACCGAAACGCTGGTGGTTGCGAATGGCGGCATCAAGACCGATCCGGCAATGGCGCGTATGAAGCTGAACCTTGATACCATGCGCCCGAACTTGTCCTATATTTCACCTGACGGCGCGGTGATTGAACAGGTGACCTTGGGGGACGAACTGGCGCAAAACTCCATCCGGCATATTGCTATTAATGCAGATGGGTTGGTCGGTATGGCGATGCAGTGGCAAGGCCCTAAAACCGAAACCCCGCCGCTTTTAGCCTTGCACAGACTAGGCGAAAATCCGGCGATCCTCGCCGCTGCGCCATCCGAACATCGTCGCCTAAAAGGCTACGCTGGCAGCATCGCAATTTCGGGGGATGCGATTGCTATCACCTCGCCGCGCGGCGGGCGGGCACATATTTTTGATCTGGGTAACAACCAGATCAGCCGCGTAATCGAGCAACCCGATATATGTGGTCTCGCTGCCCATAAAGACGGTTTTTTTGCCACGAACGGGCAGGGCGGAATGAGTATTATTTCCGCTGAGGGGCAGATCGATTTGGCGCAGATGCCCGACCTAGCATGGGACAATCACGCGGTGGCGATTGGCTAGCGGATGAATTGCGGACGGAAGCGGAATTTTATCCGTTCTTCCGTGGCAAGATGGCGGTTCAAACGGCGATTTATAATCCCGAAACAGGTGATGATCACGAGCGTCACCGTTATGAAATACATCGCGATAATTGGATAGGACACAAACGGGTTAAAGGTTTTATCGGCGAAATAGCTGGCGTAATACAACGCATCACCGCTTTGCCGCCACGCCGGAAATCCGCTGAAAAACACCAGTGCTGTGGCGTGGAACATGAATATTGCCTCGTTTGTGTAGCTGGGCCATGCTAGGCGCAGCATTGAGGGCCAGATGATCCGGCGGAATTTTTTGAAACCAGACATGCCGTAAGCATTTGCCGCCTCAACGTCACCTTTGGGGATGGATCGCAGCGCGCCGTAAAATATCTCGCCAGTATAGGCCGAGGTGCTCAGGAACAACACAATTGTCGCGCCCATCCATGCTTTGGTTAGCCAGCGGGTCTCGGCGGTGATTGTCATGAAACCTAGGTTGATATCAAAGCCGACTTTCGGGATTAGCACAAAAAGTTCGTAGGCTAGGAAGAACTGGATGAACAGCGGTGAGCCGCGGAACAAGAAGATGAACGCCTTGGCCGGGATCGAGGCGTAGGGATTTTCGCTGGCTTTGCCGACGGCAACCAAGGTTGCCAAAATGAACCCTAATGTCATGGCCACAACCGCAAAATAGATATTCCAGATCATACCTGATCCGATCAGAACAAACTGGTCGCATATGGTGATATCGGACTTGGGCAACAGGCGTTCGCCGTAGCCAATAGAGCGCAGACCATAGCTTTGCAGGGTGTCAAAACAGCTCATGACCCAGCCCCGACTGTTGCTTGTCCGTGGTTCAGGCGTTTCATGATCCGCGCGAAAAACCTCTCGCTACCCCATGTCATCAACAGATAGAAAATCAGTAGAAATCCGAAATAATAGACCCGCCAATCCGGATGCGGGTAATCATACCGCGTGGTCTTGAAACCACCAAGTTCCCGCGCCCAGTAAACAATATCCTCGACCCCCAGCAGGAACAAAAGCGGCGTCGCTTTGATCAGGATCATCCACAGGTTCGACAAGCCGGGCAATGCGTAAACCCACATTTGTTTGACATGGATACGCCAGAATACCTGCCGCTCCGACATGCCAAAGGCCGCGCCGGTTTCCAGTTGTGATTTAGGCACTGCGTTCATTGCACCGTGCAATGTGTTGGCGGCAAACGCCCCGAAAACAATCGCAAAGGCGATCATCGCCAGAAAGAAACCGTAAGCCTCGTGGACCCATTGCGGCGAGCTGCCTAGCGGCATTTTTGCGGCCGTGCAAACGACAAAATCGCTACCTTGGCGAATAGGTTCAGTGACATCGGGGCATTTGATTTTATGGCGCATAAATTCGATTGCCTGATCCATTGCGATCGGCACAAACAGAAAAAAGATAATGTCAGGAACGCCGCGCACGACATTGGTATAAATCTGCCCAAGCCAGCGCAGCGGTGCAAAACCGGATCGCCGCGCCATAGCACCCGCAAAGCCCAGTACCATTACCACTGGCGCAGTTATCGCCAACAGTAAAAGGACCGTTCCAAAACTTGCATAAAACGCTTGATGCTTGCCGGTTGTGAAATAGCAGGAGAACCAACGTACTCCATCAAGGGTGTCTGGATCCGCGCAATAGCCAAACATTATTGCACTGCCTTGGGCGCGTGCTGCCACGCCCATTCATGTGGGGATTTGCCGTCTGTATTGCTTAGTTGCAATCGCGGGAAAACGGTACGCAACCCCAGAACCGACGTTTCCAGCAATGTCTGAATGTTATCTTCAGATCGCACAGGGATCAGCGAGATTATGTATGGATCGCCACCGCCGCCAAAATTTACCTCTTCGGTAAACTCGTAAAAATAATGCTGCCCACATTCCTTGCACCGCAATTCCATCCGATCCAAATGCGGCTCGTCGACAATATGCCTTAGGCGATCAAACGCCCCCCAGTAACCCCCGTTCAGGGCTTCGGGTTCATTCCAGTATCGACATTGGATTGGGTTGATCATGGGATTTGGCGTGGGCAAGGCACATGTGCCTTGCCCTCCGTTTTGTTGATTTAGTAAACGGCTTTGCTGGCATCAAACCATTCGGTAATCAGCGCATTCAAAGAACCGTCAGCTTTCATCTGCGCGATGGCTGCGTTCAATTTATCCTTCAACTCGCCGTCGCTTTCACGAACACCGATGCCAACACCGCCACCAATCATGACGTCGCCGCCAACAAAGATCAGCTCGCCATTGCTGTCATCGCCGATGTCTTGCAAGAAAGCGCTATCAGCCAAAACTGCGTCAGCTTCGCCGGAACGAACGGCTGCAACGGTTTCGTCAGGTGTTGCGAATTCCACAACTGTTGCGCCGGAACTTGCCACATAACCCGCCTGAATTGTTGATGTTTGCGCCGCAACCACACCCATGGCCGCGTCATCACCAGCACCTGCAAGCGCTACATAGCCGCTTGGATCAGATGGGAAGTATTCTGCGGTGAAATCAATGACTTCGTCGCGCTCATCGGTGATGCTCATGCCTGCGATGATCGTGTCATAATTGCCGGAAACGAGGTTCGGGATAATCGAATCCCAGTCATTTGTGACCCATTCGCAATCAAGTTCTGCAATTTCGCACAACATGTCACCAACCGCACGTTCAAACCCGTCAACTTCGCCGTCATCATTGATGAAGTTATACGGAGGGTAGGCACCCTCGGTTCCCATACGTACAGTTTCTGCGCTTACAGCACTCGCCGCCAATGCCGCCATTGCAGCTGCTAAAATCAGATTTTTCATCGTCTTCTCCCTTGGTTAATATTGGGCCGTTGTGGCCGATAGGAATTGCTTAAGCCGTTCCGATTTGGGATTGCCGAACAAATCCTTCGGCGCTCCTTCTTCCTCGATCAGACCCTGATGAAGGAATATTACATGATCCGCCACGTCGGCGGCAAGTTTCATATCGTGCGTTACAATAATCATGGTCCGGCCCTCAGCCGCGAGGGCCTTGATGACCTTCACCACTTCGGCTTCTAATTCGGGATCGAGCGCCGAGGTTGGTTCATCAAATAACATCGCGGTAGGTTCCATCGCCAACGCCCGCGCAATCGCCGCGCGTTGCTGTTGACCGCCCGAAAGCTGCGCCGGATAGGCATTACATTTATCGCCAATCCCGACCTTTTCCAGCAACTCACGCCCCAGCTTTTCAGCGACGTCCCTGTCTTTGCCAAGCACGGTAATCGGGGCCTCGATCACGTTTTGCAGGACCGACATATGGGACCATAGATTAAACTGCTGGAATACCATCGACAGTTTGGAGCGAATTTTTATCACCTGTTTAGGATCGGCAGGTTTGCGCGGCGGACCTTTCCATTTGACGGCGTCGCCTTCAAAAATAATGTCACCTTTTTGGCAGATTTCCAGCAGGTTGGCACAGCGCAACAGCGTGCTTTTACCGGAACCAGACGATCCGATCAGCGCAATGACCTCGCCGCGATTGGCCGAAAGGTTGATACCTTTCAACACCTCAAGCGAGCCGAAACTTTTGTGGATACCCTTTAATGAAATTACTGGCGTTTCGGTCATTCTGGCCTTCTGATACAATGCAGCCGCCAACTTACGCGATTTTACATAAATGGCTAGGGAAATCTGGACGCCACTGTCTCCGACCGCTAGACAACCCCTATGACCAAACGTCAAGAGGCCCCAAATGACCGATCCCGTTGCCCTAACCGCCGCCCTAGTCCGCTGCCCCTCCGTCACCCCTATCGAGGGCGGCGCATTGGTGCTGCTGGAGGATGTCTTGACCAAAGGCGGCTTTGTCTGCACCCGCGTTGATCGCGGCGAAACCAGCAATCTTTTTGCCCGCTGGGGTGGGCAGACAAACGGGCGGACCTTCGGATTTAACGGCCATACCGACGTGGTTCCTGTCGGGGATTTGGACGCGTGGAGCGTTGACCCGTTTGGCGCGGAAATCAAGGACGGCTTCCTATATGGTCGCGGCTCGACCGACATGAAATCCGGCGTTGCCGCCTTCGCCGCCGCCGCGATAGATTTTGTCGCAGAAACCCCGCCCAACGGTTCCATCGTTCTGGCAATTACAGGGGATGAGGAAGGCGACGCAACCGACGGCACCGTCGCGTTGCTTGACTGGATGAATTCGAACGGTGAGCGCATGGACCACTGTCTGGTCGGCGAACCAACCTGTCCAGATCAAATGGGCGATATGATGAAAATCGGGCGGCGCGGTTCAATGACAGCCTATTTCACCGCCACCGGAGTGCAAGGCCATTCGGCCTATCCGCACCGCGCGAAAAATCCGGTGCCAGCGATTGCGCGGCTGATGGACCGTTTGGCCAGTCATGTACTGGATGACGGCACCGAACATTTTGATGCCTCGACACTGGCCGTGACAACAATTGATACGGGGAATACTGCGAATAACGTCGTCCCTGCCAGTTGCCGCGCCACCGTGAACATCCGGTTTAATGATACGCATACTTCGGATGATCTAACCAAATGGCTGCAATCGATGGCCGCGGAAATTGCTGCCGAAACCGACATCTCCATCGACATGCGTGTGCAGCTCTCCGGCGAGAGTTTTATTACCCCCCCCGCCGAATTATCCGACATAATCGGACGCGCCGTCAAAGCGGAAACTGGCATAACCCCCGAACTATCCACAACCGGCGGCACATCCGACGCCCGCTTTGTCAAAGATCACTGCCCAGTGGTCGAATTCGGCCTAGTTGGCAAAACTATGCACGCGGTTGATGAACGGGTTGAGGTGATACAAATAGGTCAGCTTAAGGCGATATATATAAGAGTTTTACAAGATTACTTTTCAAACTGAATTTCGGAGGGTTACATGAAAAACCAAGAACAGTTAGTTTTTCAAATGACGGAAAAAGAAATTTCAACCCTGCGTTTCCGCGCATATTGGGAGGGCTTGGCAACTGGCATCGGCATTCTTAATGCTCGTAATTTTGATGCGCGATAGTTTCGGCAATATCTTTGGCGTTCAATTCGATGAATTTATTCAAGCCAATTATATTTGGCTACTGACATTAGCCGTCGGACTAATGCTTTCAAGCACGGTGATTAGTATTGTTGCAAATCGTCGCTTTAGAAAAAAAACGGCGCGAAGCAATTCTGGAACGAGCTTCTAATCCGTAAGTTATAGAAACGGTTACTATTTGAAGGTATCTCTTTTGTAATTTTAACATTGGAGCGAATTCATGGCCGACAAAATACCGACTATGTACCAAATATCCTATAGGGAAATGATCCTTATGCGTATCGAACTGATCGGCATGGGGCTGGCTTTTGGCATGTTCGTAATCCTGAAAATCGCGGAAGCGGAATTATTTAATGCAATTTTACCGTTCGATATATCGGACGGGGGGCATCGGGTCGTGATTTACAATCTGTCTTGGCAGCTTTTGTTTATCGGCTTTTGGTTTGTTATCTTGACCCACCGAAGGTTCAAACGGATTAAGCACCGCGCCGACAACCCTGACCCAACATAACGCCCAGCCCACCGACCCTGACGGGCGGGAGCCCTCCTGCTTGATGTGCCTGTCGCTGCGCCCAGTTACCCTGCAATTGGTAAAACATACTCGTCAAATACCCAACCAGAACGACAGGTACCTGAGTAGTTTTGAGGATGTGGGATTGCGGAGCTGACGTCGCAAACCATATTTGGGTAATTATGTGGCGCATAAACTATGCCAATCCAGCGCCCTTTCCGTTCGCAAAAATAGACAAATTGGTTTGATATCAGCCTGTCAACCGCTTCAAAAGCAGCCGATGGCCCCGCGCGAACCGACAAATAATTGTCGCCATTCGGATCAAGATTGTAGACTTTCCCAAGAATACCACAAGCATCCCACTCAGGCCCATCATTTCCAATTGTAACCGCGAGTTCCTGTGCGGCCAATGAGTGGCTTAAAAAAAATGACGCTGCGATGGACAATATGAAATAAATTTTCCTCACACCCTATTCTTTCTATATGTTTCAATGCTCGCGTAACGATGTTACGCTGACGACAGCTCATCAGCTAATCATTTGTTATCGAATGGACTGCTCCAGTCACTCCTTCAAACGCTCCGTCGGTCAACGGCTTCACCAAAACGCGTTCAGGATTGGTGGGGGGCGGGAATTCCAGCCCTTCGGCTTTCGAAAACCCAAGTCGCTCGTAATAGGGTGCATCGCCAATTAGAATGACTCGAGACCACCCCGCTTTTATGGCCAACTCCAAAGACTGAATGATTAGCAATCGCCCCAACCCCTCGCCTTGCCGCGTCGGGTGAACAGCCACGGGGCCAAGCAACAATGCCGAATGCCCCGTATCCCCAATCACAACCGGCCAATAGCGGATGGCACCGGCGACGATATCTAGATCATCGCGCGCCACCAATGATAGTTCCCCAATCGGCGCGCCAGCCCGCAAGCGATACGAACTTAGTGCCGTGCGGCCAGGGGCAAAGGCGAGGTCGTATAGGTATTCGACCTCGTACAAATCATCTGGGGTTTCTTGGGAAAGTCGGTACATGGGCAACCGGAAATTGAGGGAAGTATAGTCGTGTGGCTGTTCTACCCTCGTCGCATCAACGCAATCATGATATTTTCCCCTATGGCTCTCGACACTTGCCTAACATGCCCCTAGCTATTGTTCAAACGAAGACTAAGGACACACCCATGTTTTATCGCCCTGAGGATCAGAAAAAATACCTTGCGCACAGCCCGCTTAAGGCCATCGTTTCGCCGCGCCCTATCGGCTGGATTTCGACGGTGGATAAGGATGGCAATGCCAACCTCGCGCCCTATAGTTTTTTCAATGCTGTGTTGGACGTGCCGCCAATGGTGGTTTTTTCCAGCGCGGGCGGCAAGCCGGATCGTGAATATGGCAAGGATACCGTAGGCAATATTCGCGAAACTGGCGAGTTTGTGGTGAATGTGGTTTCGCATGCGCTAAAAGACCAGATGAGCCAGACCTCGGGGAATTACCCAGCCGATATCGATGAATTCGAACATGCTGGCCTGACCAAAGCCGCCTGCGAAGTTGTCGTCGCCCCCCGCGTTGCCGAAGCCCCCGCGGCCCTTGAATGCAAGCTGGTGCAGTTCATTGATCTGCCAGGCGAAAATAACGTTTTGGTGTTGGGGCAAGTTGTCGGATTCCACATGATTGACGAAGCGATCAAGGACGGTATTTTTGACATTACCGCTTATAATCCTGTCGCGAGATTGGGGTACAAGGATTATAGCACCGTGCGCGATATATATCCGTTGGAGCGGCCCAAAGGCTAAG
>CAZYMT010000022.1:0-7890 GCA_964649035.1 uncultured Rhodobacterales bacterium | reverse complement strand
CGAGGGAACGACACGCTAATAGGTGGCGACGAACTGGATGATCCATATGATATGGATTGGGACATCGTGGTCTATAAGTTTGAAAACGAAGAAGGTGGCACGCAGGGCATCAAGCTGGATTTGGCCGCGGGCATTGCGATTGATACTTTTGGAAAAACCGACACTCTAAGTGGGATCGAGGAGGTCTGGGGCAGCATATTCAATGACAGGATGCTCGGATCGGCCGAACAGGAAACTCTTTTGGGCTATAAAGGCGAGGATGTTATTAAAGGTAAGGGCGGCGGCGATACCCTAAAAGGTGGGGCAGGCGCTGACATAATTAAGGGCGGTAAAGGTGGTGACCGTATCTACGGTGGATCCGGAAAAGACCTGCTGGAAGGTGGCAAAGGCCGCGACTACCTTGTGGGTGGAAAAGGCGACGACATAATTAATGGCGGCAGCGGTTATGATACGGTTTCTTACCAATCAAACAGCGGGCCGCAAGGTATTGTTATTGATATGGCCGCCGGAACGGTGATCGACACATATGGCAACACGGATACGCTTATTAGTGTCGAACTCATCTATGGATCAAATCACGCTGACTTGATGATCGGCGGGTCGGGAGAAGACGAATTTTTTGGGATGGGAGGCAACGATCGCCTCGAAGGAAAAAAAGGTAGTGACACGCTTAACGGCGGTGATGGCGATGATGAACTGTACGGCGGTAAGGGAGGCGATTCCTTGTCAGGCGGCGATGGCGCGGATTTCCTGACGGGTGGCAAAGGAGAGGACTCGTTGCTAGGCGGGGATGGCAATGACGTTCTTTTTGGTGGAGATGGGGATGATTATCTAAATGGTGGCGAAGGTAATGACACCATCGACGGCGGCGCTGGTGACGACCTGATATTTGGTGGTGCTGGCGATGATGTGATTAACGGCGGCGCTGGTGATGATACAATATATAGCGGTACGGGCGCTGACCTTCTCCTCATAGAAATTGGGGCTGGCAACGATACTATTGTCGATTTTGATGTGGCGTTGGATACATTACAGTTCGAGGATGAAACCAACCTCATCTATACCCAGCAAGGCGACGATGTATTGGCCTCTAACGGCAATGAATCTGCGTTGCTGGTCGACCATAATGTTACTGATTTCTTATGACGCTTGGGGAACGGGGCAATTTGTGTAAGGCACTTAAGTGGTGTAACTGTACAAGTTGACAACCCGTTAAATTACCAGCTTGGCAGGGGGGAATAGCAATCTCCCGCAAGAAAATTATTTATTAATATTAGGAAAAAACATGCCCACAGTTACTTTTGCACCAACTATCGACAGTTCCGTAGACGAGATAATTATCCAGATTGGCATCATGTCTTTTGATGCAAGTATTGTGTCGCAGGCCCCTACCGACATTGTCCTGCAATTCGAAGATTTTACCTATTATATAACGCTATCTTCTGGGTTTAATCCGACGTTCACTTCAATAATTATCGAAGAAAACGACCAGCCATATATGAGCATTACAGATTTAGGCATTAGCGCTGCCGATTTCGAAAATGCCATTGAGGCCGAAAATGATGGCACGGATATCGCTGCTCTCGAAAACCTGTTTCTATCGCTGGATTGGGAATATATCGGCAATGATAATGACGATAATCATTCCCCAAGTGCAGTTACCGACGACGGTGTTTCGGTAAATTTCGCGGGCGACGATGTCATTTTTCTGAATGGCGGTGATGATAACTTTGCGCTGGGTGATGGGAACGATTACGCCGAAGGTGGCGATGGGAATGACACACTGGAAGGTGGCAAAGGAAGCGACATCATTAAGGGAAATGACGGCTATGACTGGCTGTTTGGCAATCAGGGCGCGGACACTCTTATTGGCGGAGACGGAGAAGATATTCTTGAAGGTGGCAAGGGCAATGACATTTTAATTGGTGGTAATGAACTGAATGACCCCGCGGATTTGGATTGGGATTACGCGTCTTATATGAATGAACATGATGAAGGCGGTACACATGGCATTCAGGTGGATATGGCCGCAGGCATTGTGATTGATACATTTGGGACAACCGACACCTTGAACGGGATCGAGGAGGTCTGGGGAAGCGTGTTTAACGACAAGATGATTGGATCCGCTGGACAGGATTTTATGTACGGTTATGACGGAAAAGATGTCCTTAAAGGTAAGGCTGGCGATGATAGTCTTGAGGGTGGAAAAGGCGCTGACATTATTAAGGGCGGTAAAGGCGGCGATTATATACTCGGCGGGTATGGGAAAGACCTGCTTAAAGGTGGTAAGGGCAGCGATTATTTCGAGGGCTCAAAAGGTGACGACGTAATCAATGGCGGCAAAGGCTATGATACGGCTTCTTACAATTCTGACTACGAGCTTGGTGCGCAGGGTATCTTTGTTAATTTGGGTGCCGGAACGGTGAAAGATACGTTTGGCGACAAGGATCGACTTATCAGTATTGAACGTGTCGTTGGCTCTATTCACGATGACACCATGATAGGTGGGGACGGCGACGACGAGCTATCGGGCCATGACGGCGATGACTCAATTCAAGGCCGGGCTGGTGACGACATTCTTATCGGCGGTTACGGCGATGATTACCTAATCGGTGGGCGGGGCAATGACGAGCTGCGCGGTGGCGAGGGCAATGATGATTTGTCGGGAGGTAAAGGCGCAGATATGTTGATCGCTGGTGATGGCGATGATTACCTCCATGCTGGGGGAGGCGACGATTACCTAAGTGGCGGCGATGGTGACGATCATTTTTATGCTGGTAATGGCGACGACGAAATGTTTGGCGGCAACGGAGACGATACATTTGATATCGATTCTGGCGATGACACAATTTATGGCGGCGCAGGCGCGGATGTTTTCCTTATATTCATCAATGGTGGTGCCAACATCATTGGCGATTTTGAACTTGGGATCGATACGCTTTTATTCGAGAGAAGCACCGACCCAACTTATACCCAACAAGGTGACGATGTGCTGGCGGCCATTGGCAATGAATCCGCGTTGCTTTTGAACCATAATGTTGATGATTTCCTCTAAGGTTTTGGTGGCTTACGGGCCAAATTTGGGAATATAGTTTCCCGTGATATCGCAGCTCCGCCATATGGCGGGTTTTCGCCTATCTGGCTTGACAGTTCTTTTCTCAAAAGCCCATAATCAAGAGGGAAAATTTTACAACCATTGTTAGGAAAAGCTAATGGCCACAGTTACATTTGCACCGACCGTAGATAGCTCCGTCGAGGAGATGATCACACAAATAAGTATAATGATTTTTGATGCTGAAATAGTGTCACAATCGCTAACGGAATCAGTGTTTGAATTCGAAGATTTCACCTACTATCTAACGGTTTCAGCAAGCGGTGGCGGAACGATTGAGGGGCTTGTGGTCGAAGAAAACGATCAGCCATATATGGGTATTGCAAATCTCGGCATAAGCGTCGCCGATTTCGACGAGGCTGCTGAGGCAGAGGGTGACGGCACGGACTTAGCTGCGCTCGAAAACCTGTTTTTGTCGCTGGATTGGGAATATATCGGCAACGATAATGATGATATCCATCTGTCCACGGCTGTTACCGATGACGGCGTTCCGCTGAATTTTACCGGTGACGATACGATTTACTTGAATGGCGGTAACGATAATTTCGCGCTAGGTGACGGGAACGATTACGCGGAAGGTGGCGACGGGAATGACACGCTCTTTGGTGGTAAAGGAAGCGATAACCTGCTTGGCGGCGATGGCGACGATAAGCTGTACGGGAACAAAGGCGCTGATACGTTAATTGGTGGACTGGGATTTGACTATTTCGAAGGCGGCAAAGGGGATGACATTTTCATCGGCGGCATTGAACTGGACGACGCGACTGACGCTGGTTGGGATATTGTGTCTTACCTGAATGAAAGCGGCGGGCAAGGCATCGTTGTTGATATGGCCGCAGGTACAGCAATCGATACTTTTGGCAATACCGACACGCTGAACGGGATCGAAATGGTTTGGGGCAGCGTGCTTGCTGACAAAATGGTTGGCTCGGATGGCGACGATAGTTTCCGAGCAAGTGATGGCAAGGACATCCTGAAAGGTAAAGGCGGCGATGATCGCCTTGAAGGGGGCAAGGGCGCCGACATTGTGAAAGGTGGCGCAGGTAACGATGATTTATACGGCGATTTCGGAAATGATAAGCTATTCGGCGGTAAAGGTAATGACTCGTTCTTTGGATCGCGCGGGGACGATAAAATCAACGGTGGTGCGGGGATCGATACGGCATATTACCTTCTAGCGCAAAATCCCGGCACACAAGGTATTGATGCTGACATTGGTCGGGGAACTGTGATCGATACCTTCGGCGATACCGATACTATTTCGAATATCGAGTCGATTGTTGGCTCCATATTTAATGATCGTATAGTTGGCGATGCTGGGGATAATAATCTGGCTGGTTTTGACGGCGATGATTTCATTAACGGCAAAGGTGGCGATGATGAAATAACCGGCGGTAATGGTGGGGATGAAATGCTCGGCGGTAAGGGGGATGATCGTCTTTATGGCAGTGCTGGCAATGATTTGATAAAGGGCGGCAAAGGCAACGATACCCTACTTGGTGAGGATAACGATGACATTCTGCTCGGCGGTAAAGGCGCTGACGAGTTGAATGGTGGTGATGGCGACGACACGCTTGACGGCGGTAAAGGTGATGACATGTTGATTGGCGGCGATGGTGCTGACCTGTTCATCATCGGCATTGATGGTGGTGACGACATTATCGAAGACTTTGATGTTACGCTGGACACCCTTCAATTCGAGGATAATTCCAACGTTACATTTAGCCAACAAGGTGACGACGTGCTGTTTAGCAACGGCAATGAATCAGCATTATTATTGAATAATGACGTTAGTGATTTCATCATATAAGGCTTAACATTTTTGCGATCTGCTACCTCCGGTGTCGATACATGCCGGGAGGTAGCGGGTTTGTGCCTACCTTGCTTGACAATTCTTTTGGCGAAAGCGCACGATCACCTCGAATTATTCACAATTATAGATCGGAAATATCATGCCCACAGTAAATTTTAATCCCGCTCGCAGCAGTGCCCCTGTAGGTCTTTTTGATTTTCTGGAATTTTTGCTTTCCAACGCGGATGACATCGAAGATGAAACCTTGCCTGACAACCAAGCATCTTTTTCTTTTGGCCTAGTATTTTATGTGGTGACATTTGCAGATGCGAGCAAGCAATTTGTCGAGGACATAGAAATTTCGTTTAATGGCAACCCTTTCGCGGAGATTAATGATGTCGGACTAAGTGTTGCTGATATCGACGCTGCGCTCGGTGCAGAGAGTTCCGAAAGTGATCTTGCCGCGATTGAAAACCTGTGGTTGGAGCTTGATTGGGAATATATCGGGAATGACAATGACGACATTCTTTTTGACAACGTGAACTTCGGTGACGAAGTTCCAATCAATCTTAAAGGTGATGATACGGTTATCTTGAACGGTGGCGACGATGATTTCTTTCTTGGTGATGGCGATGACTATGCCGAGGGCGGTAGTGGAAATGACACCATATTAGGCGGCAAAGGTGCCGACATTCTGAAAGGCGGCCTTGGCGAAGATTTATTGATTGGCGGCGCTGGTAAGGACACGATAAAAGGCGGCGCGGGTGCCGACCAGTTGGAGGGTAGAAACGGTGCTGACAAATTAAATGGCGGCGCGGATTACGACATTGCCACCTATTCAAATGAAACTGGTTCACAAGGTATCTTGGTCAAAATGGCGGCAGGTACCGTGATTGATACCTATGGCAAAACTGACACGATCAAGAATATCGAAGAAATTCGTGGCAGCGTTAACGCCGATAAAATGATTGGGGATAGCGGTGACAATGTATTTCGCGGCGGGGAGGGCGACGACGTGCTTAAGGGCAAAGGCGGCGCTGACGACCTTAGTGGTGATGCGGGCGATGACATCATTAAAGGTGGAAAAGGCATCGACATTCTGGCCGGTGGCGATGGCGATGACACGCTGAAAGGTGGCAAAGGAAGCGACACAATTACCGGGGGCGCTGGCGACGACACCATGACCGGTGGAAAAGGGGCCGACACGTTCATTTTTGGCGCTGATAGTGGCGATGACATTATCCAAGATTTTGATATCGAAGTGGATATATTGACGTTTTCCGAGGGTGTGTCGGCGAGCGAACAAATCGGTGACGATGCCTTGATAACTCACGGAAATTCGACGGTGTTATTACTTGATGTGGATGCCGCCGATCTGTTTTAAAACATGTGGTGGGGCAAGCGTTGCCCCACTGACGAAACTGGGTTAACCCATACAAAAACAACAATGTACTTTCATGGTTCCTCACTTTTGTTCGCCTTGGGCGGCAAAATTTTTCAAAGCTTGCAAATCAATAGGAAAACACCATGCCAAAGATTACTTTTGACTCAAACGTCGACAGCTCCCCCGAAGCGCTTGTCCTGCTCATCGATTCACTTGATGAAGGTACCATAACAACGCAATCCCTGACCGAGGTGGTAATTGAAACTGGTGATTTCACATTCACCTTCGGATTGGTTGCATTTGGACTGCTCGTTGACACAATCGTCATCACCGAAAACGGGCAACCTTTTCTGGAAATCAGCGACGTTGATCTTCCGACGCTCGATCTTTTGGCGGCTATCGAAGCGGAATCCGATGGATCAAATCCGGCGGCGCTTGAAGAACTGATATTTGGTTTGGATTGGACGTATATTGGCAATAATAACGCCGACATTCTGTCGCAGGATTTAGAATCCGCTGACGAAAGCCCTATTGATTTCACCGGCGATGATGTTGTCAAACTTCGCGGTGGTGATGACCAGTTTGCCCTAAGTGGCGGTAACGACGTTGGTTATGGTGGCAAGGGCGCGGACACCATTTGGGGCGAGGCTGGCAATGATGAGCTTTACGGGGGGAAAGGCGCGGATACTCTCGATGGTGGTGTGGGGAATGATATTCTTGTCGGGGGCAAAGGTAACGATACCCTTATCGGGGGCGAAGGCACAGACGTTGCTTCCTACCAAGAAGATGACGCTGCCGGGGGAACACAAGGTATCGTCGTCGATATGGCGGCTGGAACTGTAATTGATACTTTTGGCCATACCGACGCCCTGACCGGTATTGAAGAAGTATTGGGCAGTGTGTTTGCCGACAAAATGTCTGGTTCTGCTGATAGCGACAGCTTTTACGGGGGCAACGGCAAAGACACACTGAAGGGCCTAGCTGGCGATGATACGTTGCGCGGCGAAAATGGTGCAGACAAATTGTTCGGCGGCGCAGGTGACGACATTCTGGCGGGCGACAGTGGTGGTGATACGCTGAAAGGTGGCAAAGGCGATGACATCTTGATCGGGTCGCGCGGCAATGACACCCTGAATGGGGGATCCGGCGAAGATATGGCCTATTACGGATTTGAAGTCAGCGAAGGCGGCGAACACGGTGTGGAGGTCGATCTAGCGGCGGGCACTGCGACCGACGCATTCGGAAATACCGACACATTAATCGGGATCGAAAACGTTTCGGGAACTTCCCTGGGGGACATTATTTCCGGCGATGCAGCTAGCAACAACATTTACGGCGACGATGGCGACGACATTATCAATGGGAAAAAAGGCGATGATGAACTAAATGGCGGTTCCGGCAACGATTCAATTTCCGGTGGCAAGGGTGCCGATGTTATTTACGGCGAAGCTGGCGAGGATACGATCGCGGGCGGTAAAGGCGGCGACGAAATGTATGGGGATGCTGGGGATGACCATCTAACAGGCCAAAAAGGCAATGATACGCTGACGGGTGGTGCAGGTTCCGACATCTTCTATTTCGGAGCCGGGCACGGCGAAGATG
>CAZYMT010000021.1:0-25531 GCA_964649035.1 uncultured Rhodobacterales bacterium | reverse complement strand
TCATATGATAAACGGCGGCTGGCTGATCGACACGCCGGGCATGCGGGCACTGCGTCTGTATGATGTGGCCGAGGGGGTTGATATCGTCTTCAAAGACGTCGCCTCGCTGGTCACCCAATGCCGTTTCAACGACTGCGCGCACGACACCGAACCGGGTTGTGCCATTCAGGCGGCTATCGAGGCGGGCGACCTAGACGCCGACCGCCTGAAACGCTGGCAGAAATTGCAACGCGAGGACACCCGCAATTCCGAAACCATCGCCCAGTCTCGCGCCCGCTTTAAAGGGCTCGCGAAAAAATATCGTGGTGGCAAAGCCCATGGCGCAATAAAAAGGGGCGACCATTAAAAAATGCCCCTCCTCCATTTGTTTGGAGGAGGGTTATTGCTTACAGAACTTCGTCCAGCTTCGCCAAAATCGCGGTCCAGCCACCCAAATGACTATCGCGCGCCTGCTCGTCTGGGAATTTCACATGTGTCAGCTCAACTTTGGTCCCGTCGCCCTTTGGTGACAATTTTAACGTCACCAAGTTGCCATCAATTGAAGCATGGGAATTCCAGCTGAAAACCAGTTCCGAATGGGGCACGATCTTTTTGTAGAACCCGTGATGCGGCATGTCGTTCTCGCCTGCGCGCATCAGAATATCAAATCGCCCGCCCTCAACGGGATCGGCGCTCGCCTCGGGCACAGACATCCCATCCATCGGTTGCATGAATTTCGCCAGCATTTCCGGGTCTAGCCACGCGTTAAAAATTGCTTCGGGCGTGGCCTTCATCACCCGCGTTGTTGTCAAAGTCAGTTCAGTCATTTCATCGTCCTTTTTGGTTAATAAATGATCGAGCTCCTCAAGACGAATGTCCCAAATCGATCGAAGTTGCGCGAACCATTCCTCAGCCGCATCAACGGGGCCTAAATTCGCCTCCATCAGATGCACACGCCCAACCGTCCGCCGCGTGACCAACCCCGCCTTTTCCAGCACCTTGATGTGCTTCGAGACCGAGTTCAGCGACATCTCATACCTCGCAGCCAGTTCCGTCACACGGGTCGGGCCTTCTTGTATAAGCGTCGTTAAAATCGACCTGCGGGTCGGTTCGCCAACGGCTTTGAGCGTCTCGCTCAGGGTATCTTTGATTCGTTCAACCATAAGGGTGAATAACCTTTACGAATTTAATTGTCAACCATAAGGGTGAATGACTTGCGGAGATATATCTAACACTAAAATGAAGGTCCACAAAAGTTTAAATCTCTGCCTTGCGTAGTTTGTTTTGTGCCTGCCCAGTTTCCACACCGAATTTGATAAGGCTTTGTCGACTTCCAGACAGGTGCGTATTCAGGTAAACGCAATCGAATGGGCATTAGAAATTATTTGATCGAAGGTGTTTCAGGCACCGGCAAGACATCCGTCTGTCTTGCGCTGCGGGCGCGCGGTTATCATTCCATCAATGGTGACACCGAACTGGCGTATCAAGGCGATCCCGTGACCGGGCCCCCGTAGATGGGTTTGCCCACGTGCACCATATCTGGAACGTCGATAAGGTCAAAGCGCTGGTGGCAGATCAAAGCAATGCCGTAGCATTCTTCTGCGGCGGTTCCAGAAATTTCATCCGTTTCATGGATTTGTTCGATCAGGTTTTTGTCCTCGAAATAGATATGGACACCTTAACCCGACGCCTCGTCCAAAGGCCGAAACCGAGTGGGGCGGAAGGCCTGCGGAGCGGCAACTCATCGCGCGATTGCACGCAACGAAAGAAGACGTCCCGAAAAATGGTGTCATAATTGATGCCACCGCGCCGATTGAATGCGTCGTGGGCGCGATTTTGGAAAAGTGCAACTAAGCCAAGGGTGCAATGCCTGAACGGCGGCTTTGCTCAAATACGTGTTTTGGGTGCGGGTTCTCGATCGGAATCACCGGAATTCGGTTCGCCCTTGGGTTCGATCAACAAGACCTTAACTTCGTTCTCAGCGCGTGGTCTGTGCACCACCCCTTTGGGGACTATGAATAACTCTCCGGCTTTAACGATATGCGAAGCTTCCCCCTCGATATCCATTATCATTTCACCCTCGAGAACATAGAAAAAATCGTCGGTCTCGTCATGCATATGAAACGGAAATTCCCCTTGGAACTTAACGACCATCACTTCGTTCTGATTATAGTCGGCAACGACATGAGGGTCCCAATGGCTAGAGAACATAGCCAGTTTTTCCGAGAGCTTGATTGACTTCATAATAGTAGCCTTTCCAATAATAATTTGGGATCGTAGGCCTGCAGGATGATGTATTCAATGTCAATATGGGTTCGAATCTGACTTTAGTCGCGGTTGCCGGAGAATAACGTTATATCGCTCATAAGTCTTTGTAATCTTTGGCGATCAAAAGTAACCCAACACCTAAAAGACCTGCGCCACTTATCTTGTCTGTGTATAGGCTGTTTCCAAAGCGCGAATTAACTGCGGTGACAGCCAATATTGCATATCCCATGATAAATGCGGCATCTAAGGCCGCAAAAATTGTTCCATAGAAGAAAGACTGGAAACCTACATTCAATTCGGGCGCGATAAATCCCGGAAAAAGGGTTACAAAAAATACAATGTTTTGGGGTGATCGGCGAAGGGACACCCAAAATTTGCGCTGGTTCGTCTGGATGAAGCGTCGAATGAACCGACGTAAAATCCTCCTCCGACACATCCCCGTAAAATGTGTTTCGCCAACAGGTTCGTGTTCGAAGGCCAACGGCGCAATTATTTCACTTTGGGTGATTTTTTTACCACTCTACGATAACAAAACCCTTAAGAGAACTGAAAGGAATTTGGATTATTGCGGTAGGGACAAGTTATACAAGGAATCCAAAATGCAAGTTACATCAACGTCTATTTCGGGCCTATCAAAGCCAAGTCAGGGTGTTGGGCAGGTTGACCTTTCGAAGATTAAGTCGAGTATAATGGAGCTTGATACAAACAAGGATGGTCAGATCAGCGACAGCGAGTTTGCGACTTACCGTGCGCGAAAACAGGCGAGCGGCCAGTTTATCCCGCTAAAAGGCCCAGTTGACGAAAAAATCCAACAGACCATTTTTGACGCTCTTTTGGCTCGTGAAACCTAGGGCGTTTTCAACCCGTTTTAGGTAGCCCCCTCAGCTAACCGGCACCACCAGTTCCGTCAGCAATTTGCGCCGGATCGCACGCGGATAATCCTCGTATGACGCTGCCGTAAATACAAATGCCCCAAGGCCGTTAATCACGTTGGCGCGGTAATATTCCGTCAGCTCAAATGCATCGGTTTCAATCGCCAATCCGTTGACTTGAAACCCGCGAATAGCCAGCGCTGCCGCGACAAGTTTTGGGTCTTCACCCTCGTTAGAATACCCGTCGCCTGACACATCAATGACCTTTTTTCCGCAATCTGCCACCGGCCCGAATTGCGCGGCCGTGAAACTTAAGGCATTGCCAATTCCCGTTGAAAACTGATGCCATTGGCGCGGGGCTGTGATCACCTCGGCTGCGAACGCTTCTACGTCATCGCGCGAATTCATCCGCCGCCAACCTATCGATACCGCTTGGCGAGTGCCGCCAGACCATTGCACCAACATCAAGGCCACTTGCCCATCGACCATCGCATCCTCGACAGTTGAATTTTGCAATGCCGCGGCCAAACCATCCATTTGCAGGCGGTATTCATCTGAATTTATCGACCCAGAAACATCCACAGTCAGGGCCAATGCAACGTCACAGGCACGAACGGGTAGGGCGCTCAAAAGTGCGATAAAAAATAGGAATGTTTTGAACATGACCAAAGCTTAGGCCGATCCAGCGTACCAATCAATCCGGTTTCTACCTATCCCTAGGACAGGTTTTCGTGATTAGGGACATCACCCTGCACGATAAAGCGGCTTTTGGTTTCCTGAATGACGATCGACCAAACGGCGTTGACGTGACCTTTTGGGGATAAACGCCGCGACTTCCGGCGCATAGCCGATTTCCAGAACTTCCGGAAACAATGTCAGAATTTCATCGCGCGCCGCATCAGATAGCGCCTTCAACGCTTCCGGTCCGGTAAACAGGCTCTCGGACGGAGAGCCATTTGCATAAATCACTTCATGCTGGTCAAATAGCAGATGGAAATATTCAACCGTCGTACTTTCCTCATCAACATAAATACCGGGTAAATCAACAAGTCTGATCGCCGAGATAAGCACCTTATCCTCGTTAAACATGCGTTGAACGATAGGGCCGTTTGCCAACATTCGGTGTTGTCTGGATATCCTTAAATCCGCGTTTGGCAGTCCCATTCCCAGTGCGCCAGCTTTGATAAGCACTGGGCGAAGCTTGGGGTTATCCGCCAGCTCTTTGAGGGAAACCTTGCGACGGCCAACCCAGCGAACTGGCTGAAGGCCGGATTCTGTGACCACAAGGTCGCCTAGTTTAATATCCTGAACGGATTTCGGCCCGTTAGCCGTTTCGATTTGGGTGTTTTTGCAAAAACAGACCAGCAATTCGATGTCGTCAACAATAACCCCAAAACTGTCATCATCCCCGACTTCGGTTAGTCGTATCGTATAATCGCCCGAGGACGGAAAGGTTACGGGTAGGCTGAATGTAGCATTTGCCGTTGATGATGGCAGCACTGTCATTGATGCAATCACGGTGCCGGAATCATCCAGAATTTCGACCAGAAACCCATCTCCCGGATTGCTGGAACCACCGCTGGAATCCCTTAACGCGGCTTCCATTGTTAGTACGGTTGTGGTTGGATCGTCGACCGTAAATGTCTGCTCCATGACGGTAATCTGGCCGGCATTGCCATCCATTTCCGCAACTGAATCCGACGCATCCCCACCGCTAACATAGGTGCCTTCGCTATTTTCGGTTTCGAGATCGTTTCCCGTCCAGGCAAAGCCCGCATCCCCTTCGTCAATATCGAAGGAGCCGTTAATAATGACATTCGTAATTGGCATTTTCACTCACCATACATTTTTGCAGATATCAACGTTTCTACTGTCAGCGTAGCCGTGGATCAAGTATAAAGGGTTAAGGGAATGTGCCCCGCATATCAGAACATCCCGTTCGAATTTTCGCTATGCTCCGGCATCTTGCCCCCAATAATCCAGTTCATCAGGGGGCAAGTTTTGCGCAATCGGGCGTAAAAGCCAATAGGGGTTAATCCAGATCGGGTGCCGTGGCCGTCACCACAATCGCTTCGAACCAAGCGGCCAGATCGGCGATATCCTCGTCACTAAGGCGTGCAGCAATAATCGACATCTGTTCGTGATGCCGGTCACCATCGCGAAACGCTTTAAGCTGCAATTCAACATAAATGCTGTTTTCACCGGCAAGGTTTGGCGCATTCGGCAATTCGGCAATCCCTAGCTGCCCATGACAAACCGAACAGCGCCGCGCCTTTTCGCGCCCCGCCGCAATGTCTTGCGCAAAAACCCCCTGCGACAGGAGGGCAAGCGCAAGCCCGCCCCCCCAAACCAATGCCCGCCTAGCCGTCATAGCTGATGCGGTAAATGACACCGGCGAAATCATCCGAGATCAGCAATGATCCATCCGGCAATTCGGCGATATCCACCGGGCGACCATAGGAAAAACCACCGTCGTCCAGCCACCCATCGGCAAACACTTCTTTGCCCGTCGGGTTGCCCTCAGCGTCAAACATAACGCGCATGATCCGGTATCCTACGGGTTCTGTGCGGTCCCATGACCCGTGTTGCGCGATAAACGCATCATTACGGTATTTCGACGGGAAACTGCGGCCCTCGTAGAAATGGATGCCCAGATTGGCCGAATGCGGCTGCATTTCCACCTCGGGGCTAGTCATTGATGCCGGAACGTCAGCGCCTTCATATCCCGGATGCACAATCCCGTTGCCCCCGACAAATGGAAATCCAAAATGTTCGCCAAGGAAGCTAACGCGGTTCAGCTCATCCGGCGGAATGTCGTCCCCCATGCCATCCGCGCCGTTATCCGTGAACCACAGATCACCCGTAACCGGATGCCAGTCAAACCCAACCGAATTGCGCACACCGTCCGCCACCAGTTCCACGTCGGATCCATCCGCATTCATACGAATAATCCGCCCGTTTACGTCATTGGTTTCGCAAAGGTTACACGGCGCACCAAGGGCGACATACAGCTTGCGATCTGGCCCAAAGGCAATCGTATGCCAGCCATGGAGATAGCCGGAATCGATCCCCTCAAGGATTGGCAATAACGGTGCCAGTGGCAGATCGGTGTCAACTTCAGCCGGAATAGGCCATTGCACGATCTTGTCTTGCAGGCCGATATATAACAGTGAATCTTGCGACGCGAGGCTGTTTGGTACGTTCAAATCCGTACCCCTCACGCGAACCTCGTCAGCTACACCATCGCGGTTCACATCGATCATCGACATAACGTTCCCGTGGCGCGAGCCGACAAAAACCGTGCCATTCGGTTTCACAACTTCGATCCCGCGCGCCTTTGGCATTTCCGCGAAAATTGAAATAGTGAACCCGTCCGGTAAATTAATACGCTCTAGGATGGCCGAGAAATCGGTGCCTTCCGCGAGACTTGGGCTAGCGATCATCATGCCCAAAAGAGCCGCCGAGGCGGTTACTTTATGTTTCATTATATCCTCCCATTTCCATCAGGGTTGTTCCCCGATGTTACTGTTATGGTAGCATAATTAGTTTCCACGGCAAAGATTCCTTTTGATACCATTTCTTGCGATATCATTTCTACTGATATGGTTTCCCTTTTCACAAAAGGGCCGGGCGACCGATACTCCCCCTTACCGATACCCCTTAACGGCAGGCGGGCGGCCCACGCTTAATGGGCCGCCCGAAACAATAGATCGCTGAATCCTGATATTACCCGAAGGCAAAGATACCGGCGCTGACATCTGCAACGTTGACGCCATCCAGCTCGATATTCCCGTAGATGCTGGAAATCAACGCATTGCCATGTGCGCTTTCAGATAGCGCCACCCCGGAAAAGTCGAAACCGGCAATGTCGGTGAAATCGAGGGTATCGTCCGTGACATCAAAATCCAGAATAAGATCCGTACCACCGCGATTATCTTCTTCATCATGGAACATAAAATGATCCGCGCCCCCGCCGCCAAGCATAATATCGCTGCCAAGCCCGCCGTAAATTTCATCATCACCGGTCGTGCCTAGGACAATATCATTGCCTCCGGCATCGTTTCCACCTTGTACTGAATAGATATAATTATCCCCACTCAGAAAGCTGATATGATAGGTTGCATCTTCGCCGCCGGTGCCGAAATCAATCAGTTCAAGCGCGTATTTCCCGCTAAGAAAATGGTTTTGAACGGTGACTTGCCCCTCAACCCCCGACATCTCGATATTGTTGTATGTTATGACCAGATCGTCACCCGAAATCTGAAGGTCGATATTGTGCACAGCGTCGTCAAGGGATGTGAAATCGGTAAATTCTATCCCGTCCAGATTTATTGTCAGCCATGGATATTGCTGGTTTGCAGCGTTGCCCTTGTCGACGATGGTATCGTGACCTGCACCTAGGGATGAGATCACATAAGTATCCCCATCTTTGCCACCAATCATACGGTCATCACCATCCCCGCCGATTAGGGTGTCTTTTCCTTTTCCACCGAACAGGCGATCATTATGTTTACCCCCGTCAAGGATGTCATCCCCCGCATTCCCGCGCAAGATATCTTCGCCAGCATTCCCCTTGAGTATATCGTCACCGTCCCCGCCATAAGCTTTGTCATCACCCGCACCTGCAAGGATATGATCAGCACCCTCTCCGCCATATAGGGAATCCCGCCCACTACCGCCGAATAGGACATCATCCCCCTTGTCGCCATAAAGCGTATCGCGACCTTTCCCTCCGGAAACATAGTCATCGCCCGCCCGGGCATGGAAAGTGTCTGCCTTTTCCCAGCCCGTCATGATGTCATTACCACTGGTGCCATTATTGGTGGTACGAAGGTTATAAAACACCCCGTCGGCCTCCAGAATTTCGATTTTCGCGTTGGGCTTGCTGGCTTTATACTGGTTCACAATGGTGATCTTGCCCGTCTCCTCGGTCCCGGCTTCCATCGGAACATTGATAACGAGGGTCTTGCCGCCTTTGCCTATGCGCTCGAATGTGGTGAAATCATACCCGTGAACATAGCTATACTGCACCAGCGCCCCGGTCCCTGTGATCGTGTCGGTCGATGCATCGCCGCCGTTTGTTTCATTGATCCTGTATTCCGGAATGACAACTTCGGCCGCACTAAACAGCAGTTCGTACAAGTCACTGCCACCCTTCCCGAGGAGCAGATCAACCCCTCCATTCGCTACCAGCGTGTCATCACCAGATGTTCCAATTAGCGTGTCGTTGCCAGCTGTACCTATGATTGTAGCCATATCCGCGTCCTCCCTGTCATCCAAGTTGGTCTAACAATATTAATTATATTCGCAAATTTGAATATTACAAAGGTTTAATGTTGGTACTTCCCAAGCATAGTTTACGTGCTACAATTTTGTTCGAGGTCATTATGGGAAAGCTAGATAATCAATGGAAGCTATAGAAAGCGTGTTTTTCGCAACCGGAAATGCCATCCCTGACGCCGTACCGTCACAAATGTTTGGCAAGAAAAGTTTCAAGATCGCCAATAAAGCCTTCGTTGCATTCTTTCAGGACTGCATGGTTTTCAAACTATCGGGCGACGACCACGCCCAAGCCATGTCCCTATCAGGTGCCAAACTGTTTGACCCGTCGGGGAAGGGGCGGCCAATGAAAGAATGGGTCCAAATCCCCCATGAACATGTTGCTTCGTGGGCGAAATATGCGAGTGCCGCCACAGATTACGTGGCCGCGTAAAAAAGGGCCGACGTTTCCGCCGACCCGTCAATTCTTACCAGTGACCGGTATTTCCCATGCTGGTCCACGGTTCAGCAGGCGCTAGACTTTCGCCGTTCTGCAATATTTCGATCGAAATATTGTCCGGCGAGCGCACAAACGCCATATGTCCGTCATGCGGGGGGCGGTTGATGGTCACGCCTGCATCCAGCATTTTTTGGCAGATCGCATAAATATCATCGACGCCGTAAGCCAAATGCCCGAAATGCCGCCCGTCAGATGGCAGATCATTGTCGCCGTCCCAGTTATATGTCAGCTCAATCGGCGCGTCGTGCTGGCCTTTGGGGGCCAAAAAAATCAAACTGAAACGCCCTTTTTCGCTGTCATAACGCTTGGTTTCCTCCAACCCCAAAAGGTCTTTGTAAAAATGCATAGACGCATCCAGATCCTTCACCCGCACCATTGTGTGTAAATAAGTTAATGCCATGTTATTTCTCCCTTTTATAAGGCTCAAGCGCCTCGCGGTAAACCAGTGTTACCTGCATGAAACTGACAAACAGCAGCAGATACCAAGACCCGATCTTCGCCATTGATGTAAAACTAAATTCCGCAGCCCCAGAATACAACCACGTCCCCGTCAGCGTGCCAATGTTTTCCGCCAGATACAAGAACAGACTGGATAAAACTGCGGCCAGCACCAGCGGCATCCATAATCGCGCCCCGAACGGCGTGAAATAAATCCGCGTCCGCCAGTAAACACCCATTGTTGCGACGAACAAAATATACCGCATATCCCAAATATAGTGATGCGTGAAAAAGTTAAGATAGATCGCAACCGCCAACAGAACCGTCAGCCAAAATGGCGGATATTGTACAAATTTCATGTCAAACAACCGGATCACCCGCGCCATAAAACTGCCAACCGAGGCGTATAGAAACCCCGAAAACAACGGCACGCCCATTAATTTCAACAGACCCGGTTCAGGGTAAGACCACGATCCCATCTTCAGCTTGAAAATTTCCATCACGGTGCCGGTTACATGGAAAAGCAAAATCACCTTGGCTTCCGACCAGCTCTCCAACTTCAAGGTCAGGAACACCACCTGAATTGTAATCGCATACACCACCAAAAAGTCATACCGCGCAACCCGTGCGCCGTCCGGCCAAACCAGCGCGGTGACAATAATCGCCCCCAGCATCAACCCCGCGAATAAACAGGCCCAACCCATTTTCAGCCCGAACATAACAAATTCCGCTAACCCATGCGGCAGCCACGCCCGCATCCAGTCACCCATCCGGCGCTCCAGCGCTCTCGGACCAGTTTTTCCCTGCATATCAACATTCTGCGTCATACTATCCCTCGGATCATACATAAATCATTCAACAATAATGACCTGTCCAGTTATCGGACCTTCGACGCTTTTGGCGAAAGCTCGTCCAACACGCTCGGCTGAAACTGCTTCATGTCCGGGAAACCATTCGCCGTATCGAGGTATGGACACATCCAGCAAGCCGGGGCTAACAACGTTGACCCGTAACCCTCGCGGCAACTCGACGGCGGCACCAACCACAAACCCACCAAGGGCACCATTTGCCGTCGCCGCTGCCGTTCCCATTCTGATAGGATCACGATCGAGAACGCCGCTAGTCAAAGTAAAAGACCCGCCATCTGTCACCGCGTTTATCCCCGCAAGGACCAGATTAACCTGCCCCATAACCTTGTTCTGAAGACCAATCATAAAGGTTTCTTGTGTAAATTCCTCAAGCGCGCCGAAATGCACTTCGCCTGCCGTCGAAATAACCGCATCGATTGCACCAATTTTCGCATACATATCCTCAACAGAAACGCGGTCCGCCATATCAACCAGAACGTCCCCTCGCGACCGCCCAGCCTTGATGATTTCGTGACGTGCACCCAGTTCCTTGCAAACGGCCGTGCCAATGTCCCCTTCGGCCCCGATAATAATAATTTTCATGTCTCAATCTCCCACGATTTTCTCATAATTATCTTCAACTTCGAATAAACACGCCCGGCCCATTTTCGACCCCTCTCGGACCCGTTATTCTGCCTCATAAGTTTTCCATTCGCCGCCACGGGGCCATAGGTTTGCGCGCCGCGTCCGTGAACTCGAAATACCACCCGCCGCCCGCGCCTTGATCATGTTTCCGTGCAATTGGAATGCCGGCCAGCGCACAGAAAAGCAACGTCCCAACGCCCCCATGTCCGACAATAAGCACATGGCCTTCGGTCTGCGTTTTAAGACATTTTTCAATGGCCCTGACAATCCGCGCCTGCGCCGCATTTGCCGTTTCCCAGCCGCGAACGCTTTCGTCTGGGTGGGCAAAGAACGCATCTGCAACCTTTTCGAATTCGTCTTGTGGTAGAAACCCTGTCGCCGTCCGGTCGTTCTCGTGCATCAATGCCCGAATTTCCAGATCACAGCCTAAGGCGTCAGCAATAGGCTGCGCCGTTTCAATCGCCTTGGTTTCCATGCTGGAAATAACCCGCGTTGTACCCTTTAAGGCGTTAGATTTTACCAATCTATCAACGCGTTGCCTTCCAATAGCATCCAGCGACCAAAGGTGAATTTCCTTGGCCTCCTCAATTTGCACTTGGGGGTGCGACAGGTAGCGAATGATGGTTTCCATGCTCTTATGTCTCACATATCCCGATGTCTGAAAAGTCGCATATGTTTGACCACATCTCAGCCAGCTTCAACCAATCGATAGCCGCAGTCCAGTTCCTTAAGGTCAAGCAGATGCGCATACCGCTTCTCCCAAGCCCCGCTCTTCAAATCCTAACCGTTCCAACCCGTCGGTAATATCACCAATTGCCCAAAACGACGACATGGCCGCGCGCACCCGATCATCAAGATAGGCAGCAGGGCGTCGCCAATAGCCCGCCAAAACCTGTCCACGCAGTCATGTGGAATTGGCACCGTTGAAATTTCAGCAGGCTCAAGCCACTCGCCGTATCGCGCCATTTCGGGCATCTGCCCTTCATCCAAAGTTACTAAAGCCGGAAAATAATCGGCCAGCCAGAACCCGCGAAACGCTGGATCATAGGTCAGAAAAACGATCTTACCCTTTGTAACACGCCGCATTTCAGCCGAGGGTTCAACCGCCGTGATCTCCCGCCCCGTCGGCTCATACGAACCCGCCCCAGCCCAACATTCAAAACGCTCCGAGCATTCCCCAACGCGGCCTCAATTTGATCAGCAATTCTGGGGTCGGGCTGGCGCAAGTCCGCATAGTTCAGACCGATTGTGTCGTACAAGCTATCCATGTGTTTCAGATTTCAAATTCAACGTCGCCAGAAACATCCGTCTTAGCGCATCAATCGTATTTTGATCGCGAAGGTCGGCAGGTGTTGTTTTCACCAAACTCGACATTGCCCCCTCAATCCCGTCAATCGCGATTTTAAGGCGGGATTTTTCAGTGTCGGACATAACGCGACCACTGCGTGTTTCAATCAAATCGCCAATCAAGCGATGTATTTCAACGGTGTGCGTTTGCACAATCGGCTGCGTGTCCAGCGTTTTCATAATTTCGTGCAGGGCCAGCGACAGGTTTATCGTGCGCGCTTTCTCGGCGAATACCGCATCAAGCACAAATTCCAGACTGTCATTAATACCCTCGGGCGCATTTTCACATGCCACCTTGGCAACGCCGACCAACGCCAGCATCTTTCGCCGGATCATTTCGCTTACCAACGCCTGCTTATTTGGAAAATACTGATACAGCGACCCAATCGAAACCCCGGCCCGTTCCGCCACCTGTTTTGTAGTGAATTCCGCAGATTTCGAGCTTTCCAAAATGTGAACCGTCGCTTCCAGAATGGCATCAACAGTCACGGTTGAACGTTCCTGAACAGGTTGTTTCCTTGCCTGAAATGTTTGTGTCGAGGTCATAAACGCGTGTTCCCCAAATGCGATTTGTACGCCGATGCGCGTTGATTACATAATCCTTACAGAAAACTAATTGGAGTTACCCCATGAAACAACCCCGCATCTATGTCGTAACCGGCGCCAACGCTGGCCTTGGCCTTGGCACCGTGACCGAGCTGGCCAAATCCCCCGACATCCACATCATCGCCGCCATCCGCAACTTTGATCGCGCAACGGCATTGCGCAAAGCAGTACCCAAAAACCAACTGACGTTAATGAAAGTCGACGTGTCTGACCTTACATCCGTGCGCACATTCTGCCACGAACTGATCAAAACCCTAGGCCAACGCCAAATCACCGGCCTCTGCCTGAACGCTGGCCTACAATTCCACAGCGGCGACAAACGTTCCCCAGACGGGTTCGAACTAACCTTTGCCACCAACCATCTCGGCCATTTCTTAATGTACGAAACCCTCAAACCCCACCTCGCGCCCGCAGCACGCGTTGTCACCATCGGCAGCGGCACCCAAAATCCAAATGTCACCGGTGCCACCCGCTTTGGCTTTCGCGACGGCGTCTACACCTCAGCCGCCGCCCTCGCCAAAGCCGCACCCGACGAAACCCAAACCCCGGAACAACAGGGCAGGGACGCCTACGCCGCCTCCAAATTCGCCAATGTCATGTGGGCCAAAGCCATGGCCCACCAAAACACCCCGTTCACCTTCCTGTCCATCGACCCCGGCGCCATGCCCGGCACCGGCTTGGCCCGCGACAACACCCTGTTCATGCGCCTCATCTGGCACAGCGTCCTGCGCCTCGCCTATCCGCTCATCAACGGCTCGACCCCGCAAAAATCCGGTAAACTGCTGGCCCGATTGCTAACCGATCACCCCGCCCCAAGCGGCAGTAACGTCCATTTCACCGGCGGCGTAGGGTCAGCCCACCCAATGACTGACGACAAGGACCTACAAGCCGAACTAATCGCCACCAGCCGCACCTTAACTTCATAGCTCAAACAAATAGTTCTTCCCCGCACTGCGTATTTCACATCAAGCAGACGCCAGCGAAACCAGCCCATCCACATGAATCTCAAGCGCGTCAATTACTCGGTAGTCAATGTCCTGATTATCAAAAGCCAGCCCAAGGTCCGTTCCCGCCAAAAGGACAGCATCAGCCCGCTGATCCCGAACCATCGCTGAACCCGCCCCAATAAGCGCCCGACGATTTGCCGCGCTGCAAACCCCGGACATCGCGATTTCCAAATAGATATCGCCAACCCCATCCGGATCATCTTTGGGGATAACGGTCTCAGGGCCTTGCAATAACCCAAAAAGCCGCGACGAAAGAACCGACGGGCCGCCCAGTAACCCAAGCGTTTTAACCCCGTGTTCAAGGCAATATTGATCAATCAAACCTATCGGACTGACCAACGGCAGTTCCGACAATTCCTCCACCTCTTCAATACAAAAATGCCCGGTCAGCGCCGTAATGACCGCCACGTCACAACCAGCGCCTTTCAGTTGCCGAATATGGCGTGCAAATATCTCGGCTTGGGCTTGGCGCCGATCATTTGCAGCATTTTCCACCAAGGTTGAAACATCCGCATGTACAATGGTTAGTTCCAGCGCAATTTCGGCGTCCTTAAATGCGGAAATCAAGCGCATGTAATAGGAAATCGTCGCCGCAGGGCCAGTCCCGCCAATCAAACCGATATGCATTATCTCTCCAATCCAGTCCTAATTATCAGGCGCAATATGCAGCCGAGCCGCAATAATCACAACACACAACCAATTTTAGCCCCCAACCACAATTTCAAACATATAGTGTTTCCCACGCGCCCCACATCTATATATGGTAGCGCGTGAATCACCTGTTAGGATAAACCATGCCAGTTACCCCGGATCAACAAGCCGAAATTGACGCCAGTCGCGCCACCACCCAACCGACCCTTCGCGCCACGGCGCCCGGCATGGAAAAACACCTGTATACGGCCCATGAAGTCCTCGATCACGGCCTGATCCGTGTCATCGATTATATGGGCGACGATAGCGCAATCACCCAAGCCGCCCGCGTTTCTTACGGCAAAGGCACCAAAGCCGTGACCAATGACGAGGGGCTGATCCGCTACCTCATGCGCCACTGGCACTCCACCCCGTTCGAGATGTGCGAGATCAAACTCCACGTCAAACTGCCCGTATTTGTCGCCCGCCAATGGATCCGCCACCGCACCGCGAATGTGAACGAATACTCCGCGCGCTACTCGATCCTAGACCGTGAATTCTACATCCCCGCACCCGAAAACCTGAACGCGCAATCCGTGATCAACAATCAGGGCAGGGGCGAGGTGTTAGAAGGCGAGGAGGCACAACGCGTCCTCGACATCCTGCGCGACGATTCAACCCGCGCCTATGACAATTACGAATCCATGATGTCCGACGAGGGCCAACAAGGCCTAGCCCGCGAACTCGCCCGCATGAACCTGCCCGCCAATATCTATACGCAGTGGTATTGGAAGGTCGATTTGCACAACCTGTTCCACTTCCTGCGCCTGCGCGCCGACCCCCACGCCCAATACGAAATCCGAGTCTACGCCGACGCCATCTGCGAAATCGTCAAAGACTGGGTCCCCTACGCCTATAAAGCCTTCGAGGACTACCGCCTAGGCGGCACCCAACTCTCCGGCCCCGGACTGGAAGTGTTGCGGCGGATGCTAAAAGGCGAGAAGGTCGATCAAGAGAGTTCCGGCATGAGTGCGAGAGAATGGCGGGAGCTGATGGGGGTTATAGAGGGATAGTGGTTGAGGTGTTTATTTTTGAAGCTAGAAATTATTATCGAGGTGAACATTGAGTGATGAAGTAGAAGCAAGTGATAAAAATCGATTGATGAGCATTCTGCTGAAGGACGCGTCTATTTTTGCAGGCGCGTCGGCGGGGTTGTACTTGTTCGCCTATAAATTTCAGGAAGCATTTTTACGTCATTTTAGTGTCAATTCGGTGTTTGTTGAGATCGATATTACTACAGTTTTGATCTCTGCTTCTGCGGTACTGGCCTTTTTTACTATTGTTTGGAGTGTACTTAATTACATAACCATATCAAGAATCTCTTTTTTGATAGAGTTCTTCTTTTTCCATTCTATCGAGATAATTTTGGCTCTGATGCTTTGGGCTTTTTATAGTTACTCCGGATACTCTTGGATTGCAGTTGGCCTATTTTTTCTTTTGGTGATACGGGCATTATTTTTAACTCATACGCTTTGGAAAAGTAAAAAAGACGGTGTTTGTTATCGCGAGTTATTGGGAAATAATATTGTGCTCGAAAGAGAAATTGAGAAAAATCTCTACGGAGAGTCGGCTGGGTATAATATTTCAAGAACACCAATAGTAATGATCTATGTGGTATTTTTGGTTTTTATTCCGATGCTTTTAGGTCCGATATTTGGAAGTTATTCGGCGAATAGAAAAGACTCTTTTCAACAAACAATAATTGAGGATACATCATATATATTGGTAAGCCGGTATTCTAATGGTTTTATCCTTTCTTCGGTTGTTCAGGAAGAGGTCGAAACTGGGGAGGCTTGGCTCGATGGGAAGATTTTATACTTTGACGCTGCTGAGATGAGCAGACACGTATTCGAAACGGAAACTTATAAAAATCTGTCGCTCCGAGAAGGAACCAAAACTGATCCTATTACGTTTGACGAATTTCTCGAACGGTTGAAGAATTTATTTTAGTGTTGTTGTCCCTAGTTGTGGCGCAACTCAGAACAACAAACACAGCGTTCGATCCTGGGAGGGTGCAAAGCGCCCTCCCGTGGGGAGGATCGGGCGCGGCCCGTGCTACGCACGCGCCATTGGCGATTTAGTCGAAACGTTTACGCGAAAAAAACCTCAGTTTCCCGCAACCCGCCGCCGGATCAAAATCACCAGAGACACAATCAACGTCACGATAGCGCCAACCGCCACAATCCCCGACAATTGCCAAAGGCCAAGGGCGAATTCAACAAAGGGCCCGTGGCCGGCACCGCCCAAAATCGCGCCCAGCACAAACATCCCCACCGCCGCCGCCAACCCCCACAGCGCCCACCAAAGGGTGACGGGGGTCTTCGGTTTTTGAGGCTCATCATTCATGCTATTTCTGCCGCCGTGTTTTAGGGTTTTCGACGCAATATCGCCGCCCAAAAATTGTATATACGCGTTATATACGCATTATATACAGATGCTATACAGGTTATATACGCATTATATATGCGTTATATACAGGCAGATTCACCGTTTCCGCTCAAAGAACCCCGTCAGAATTTCCCGCGCAGCCTGCTCCCCGATCCCCCCGTAAACCTCCGGTTTGTGGTGGCATTGGCTATGCGAAAACACCCGCGCTCCTTGCTCGACGCCGCCAGATTTTGGGTCCGAAGCCCCATAGTAAACCCGCGCCACCCGCGCCGCCGAAATTACCCCGGCACAAAAAACACAAGGTTCCAGCGTCACATATAAATCGCAGCCAATCAGGCGCTCAGACCCCAGTTTTGCACAAGCCTCCCGTATCACCAGAACCTCTGCATGGGCCGTTGGGTCCGACAACTCCCGCGTACGATTACCGTTACTTGCCAACAGTTTACCGTCAGAACTGACCAGCACAGCCCCCACCGGAACCTCGCCCCGCGCCGCTGCTAATCGCGCCTGTTCCAGCGCCAAATCCATATGTGAAATAAATTCCATATCCCCACCTAACCGCGTCATCCCCCCTTGTGCAATAGGGGAAGGCGGGTGTATGGGCGGGCTATGGAAAAATCAAAACATGAAGGCGAGCGGATCGCCAAGCGTCTATCGCGCGCTGGCGTTGCCTCGCGCCGTGAAATTGAACGTATGATTACGGCAGGCCGTATCAGCGTCAACGGCAAGGTGCTGGAAAGCCCCGCCCTAAACGTCGTGGCATCCGACAGAATCCTAGTAGACAACAAACCCGTAGCCGCCGCCGAACCCGCCCGCATGTGGATGTATCACAAGCCCAAAGGTCTGGTCTCGACGAATTCCGACGAGAAGGGCCGCGAGACGATTTTTGATCGCATGCCAACCGACTTGCCGCGCGTCATGACCATCGGCCGCCTCGATCTGAATTCCGAGGGGTTGCTGCTGCTGACCAATGACGGCGAGCTGAAACGCAAGCTTGAATTGCCATCGACCGGCTGGATGCGCAAATACCGCGTCCGCGCGAACGGCCGCCCGACCGAAGAAAGCCTTGCACCACTACGCAAAGGTATCACCGTTGAGGGGGAACGTTTCCAACCGATGGAGGTTGTCCTCGATCGCCAGCAAGGCGCCAATGTTTGGCTAACCATTGGCATCCGTGAAGGCAAAAATCGCGAGATCCGCCGTGCACTGGAAACTGTGAACCTTGTTGTGAACCGCCTGATCCGGATTTCCTACGGCCCCTTCCAAATCGGCGAATTGAAGCTTGGCGCTGTCGAAGAAATCCGTGCAAAAGTTTTGCGTGACCAGCTCGGCATCAAGCGCGACGCCGAGATAGTTCGTGAAGCTGCCAAAACCCAACCCAGAGGTCCACGCGTTCGTCAGATTCGTCCTGGTTCCGGCAGCCCGGGCATTTCGATGCGCGGCTCAAAACGCGGTAGTAAGAAGTAACCGTCTTAAGCAGGTTGATCGCGGTTTTCGGACCGCGTCAACCAAACCGCCAATAGCGGAAAACCGACCAGTTCAAAAATCATCGACGGCGCAATTGCGCTGCTTAGGATCACGCCGTCCATTGCGCTAAGCCGGAACAATCCGGCGACCGCGATCATGCCTGACAATGCGATCAGGGTTACGCGCAATTTATCCAACCAAAATCCCCCCAGAACGAACATTGCGCCGACGCCAAACCAGACGCCTGCGATGAAGCGGATGTGGTTATCTTGCACCGCAAATGTGGCGGCGTTGGTGACGATGATGAAATCCTCGGTGCTCTGCCAGCCCAGCGTGCGTATTCCGCCCAAGCCGACATTCAGCCCCAAGAAAATAATGGCCGATCCAATCAAGACCATAACAGCATTTATAGGTTTCATAGTGTGGTTCCTTTTGCGATTTTCATTAAAATAGAACGCGTATATAATAATATTATCTTGACACGGCAAGAACTATTTGTAACGCGTTATAAATAATTTAAGGAACTGAAATGACAAAGAAATCAGGTCGACCCGCGCGCAGTCAAGTCGATATTCAGGCAATGCGTACTAAAATTGCCAATGTTGCGCGTGATCTTTTCCGCGAGGAAGGGTTCGATGCCGTCTCCATTCGTCGTCTTGCAAAAGAAGTCGGCTGTGCCCCCATGACCATCTACGCGCATTTTGACAATAAAACCGCCATCTTGCGGCATCTTTGGGGGGATGTGCTGAATGCGCTGTTCACTGAAATTCAGATTAAACTTGTGAGGGTGAAAACCGCCGGTGAGCGCCTCGAAATTGCCGCACAAACATTCGTAAGCTATTGGGTGCAAAACCCCGAACATTTTCGGCTGATTTTCATGTCAAACGACGTCATGCGAAGCGACGTAGATACATTTATACAAGACGGCCAAACGCTTGAATATTTTAATTCCTTCAACAATCTTGTTCAGGATGTATTACCAGCAAACACCAACCCAAAATCCAAAACCGATGTCCTGATTAGCGGCCTAATCGGCATCGCCCTTTGCCACAACACCATCCGTGACTATCCGTGGAGCGCGCCCGAAATCATGACCTCGCGCCTTGTCACGGGAACCTATTCATAATGCTCAAAAACCGCCTTGCCACTGCAGCATTTATTATTCTTATCGGCTGGGCGATCCTAGGTGCGACCTTGCTAAGCGGCTATCTAATCCGCGCCGAATGGATATGGCATGGGGCGGCTACCTGATTTTCGCGCGCACCCAATTCACCCGCCTCCAGATGTTTTGCGTCATGGGGGTCTACGGCCAAATCAGCGAACAACTCCTTTCCCGCCTCTTCAATCCAGCCGAGGCCATCGCCGCCTTCACCCTGATCCCACTAACTTTCTGGACCTATGGCATTATTTTCTTACCCACAATTTTCACGGTTGAGGATAAGTCAAGAAAGCCCCTCAAACCCTTCCATTTTCCACTGGCCATTGGTGTAATTTTCCTGACCAGCATCCCGTTTATCATGACTTTGGATGTCATCCGATCCGCGCATCCTGATCTATTCCCGCCGCGCAACATGATCCGCTGATTTGCCACTAGGGAATGTATCGGCAATTGTGCTAGCGTGGCGATACCCATGATCAACAACGCGAACATCCCATGTCCAACGGGCCCGTTTTCAACATCGACCTCGCGGCATTCCACGCGGATCCCTACCCGACACTGAAGGAAATGCGAGCCACCAATCCGATCGCCTATGTCCCCCAACTCGACGCAATCTTGATGAGCAAACGCGCCGATATTTTCAAATTCGAAAAGATGACGGATGTTTTTTCGTCTGTTCAGCCGGATGGCTTGATGGTCAAACTGATGGGGCAGAATATGATGCGCAAGGATGGTGAGGATCACATGGCGGAGCGTCGCGCAATATTCCCGACGGTTTCCCCAAAAACTGTGAAAAATGTCTGGCTGGAACAATTTGCAGCGTCCGCCACAGAAATTCTGGACAGCATTACGGGCAAGGGGCATGGTGACCTTGTGCGGGATTTTGCCATGCCTCTTTCGGCGGATGCTTTGCGGGCAATGACTGGCCTGACCAATATGGCGCGCACGGAAATGGACCGTGTTAGCCAAGGTATGATTGATGGATGCTCGAATTTTTCAGGGAATTCGAAAGTGACCGCGAATTGCCATGACTGCACCGCTTCTGTCGATCGCCATATCAACGAAATGCTGCCGATCTTGCGCGCCAACCCTGACTATTCTCTGCTGAGTTCTCAGCTGCAATCCGGCCTTTCCGAGGCCCAGTACCGCGCCAATATCAAACTGGTTATTTCTGGTGGGCAAAACGAACCACGCGACGTGATTGCAGGGGCAATCTGGGCATTGCTGACCCATCCTGAACAACGAGAGCGGGTTGAAAATGGCCCAGCGACGTGGTTGCAGGTGTTCGAAGAATACACCCGCTGGAATTCCCCGATTGGCATGTCACCGCGCCGTATTACACGACGTTTCGACATTGGCGAAATATCGCTGGAACCCGAAGACAAAGTCTTCTTCATGTTCAGCTCTGCCAACCGAGACGAAGATTTTTTCAAGACAGGGGAGAGGTTTGATCTGGCCCATGACACCGGCCCCTCGATAGCATTTGGCGCTGGCCCGCATTTCTGCGCGGGTGCATGGGCTGCACGTGCATTGATTGCTAAAATTGCTTTGCCAATGGTGTTTGAACGCCTGAAAAACCTGCGAATTTCCGACGTCACCGCTAAACCCGTCGGCTGGGCTTTTCGCGGCATTCCTGAGTTGTTATGTGAATGGGATTGCTGATCGTATGAGAGGTATAAAATGTTAGAGCTTCGTCCAAATTGTGAATTATGTGATTGCGACCTGCCGCCACATTCCGATCAAGCTATGATCTGCACATATGAGTGCACCTACTGCGCCAATTGTGTGGAAACCGTGTTGCAGAATGCCTGCCCGACCTGCGGCGGCGGGTTTCAAAAACGCCCCTTTCGTCCGCAAAAATCGTGGCGGGTTGAGCTGAAGTTGGGGCTGCAAAATCATCCGGCCTCGTCAGCGCGTAGGCATACGGAATTCACCAGCGAAGACATTGTCGCCCATGTTGAACGCATCAAGAGGATTGCCCCGCAGATCGTTAGGGGGTGCATTCGAAAAGGGGCTCCCGCCCGTCAGAATTGGATTGAAAATCCAACTCATCCCGTTGGGCGTAGCCTCGCCTACGGCTCGGTAATTTTAAGGAGTGCTGACGCACATTCTTATTGCCTCCCAACCTCCCCGCAAACGGGGAGGGCGCATTCCAAGTAAATATTAACGATAACCCTTTACTCCCCGCGCGACTTTGCCTAATTCTGCCAACAAATCATTTAGGGAGAATATTCATGAAAACCAGAACACTTGGAAAATCCGGCATCGAAGCATCTGAAATCGGTCTTGGCTGTTGGCAGCTTGGTGGCGATTTTGGCCCCATTGATCAGGCGCGTGCAACCGCAACATTGCAAGCCGCCCAAGATGCAGGCATCACATTTTTCGACACTGCCGACGTGTATGGCGGTGGCTTGTCCGAAGAACGGGTAGGCGCATTCACCAACGGCAAATCCGGCATTTCGGTTGTCACCAAAGTTGGCCGCTCCGACGATCTATTCCCAACGGATTTTGAATATGAAACCGTCAAACGGCATTTGCAAGAAAGCTGTGCACGCTTGGGCGTTAAAGCCCTCGATCTGATCCAGCTTCACTGCATTCCACCTGCGATCCTAGAAAAAGGTGATATTTTCACCACCATGGACCGCCTAAAAGACGAAGGGCTTTGTGCAAATTGGGGTGCCTCGGTCGAGACCATTGCCGAGGGTCAGCTTTGCCTGAAACAATCTGGTTGTGCGTCCTTGCAAATCATCTTTAACCTGTTCCGCCAAGATGCCGTAACTGACCTGTTCCCATTGGCCGAGGCCGCCAATGTCGGCATCATCGTTCGCTTGCCACTGGCGTCCGGCCTGCTCACCGGCAAATTCACCGCTGACACCAAATTCGATGAAAGCGATCACCGGAACTACAACGCTGACGGCAACGCATTCTCGGTCGGCGAGACCTTCTCCGGCATCAAAATGTCCAAAGGTGTCGAACTCCTCGATCTCATCAAGCCCCATGTCCCCGAGGGCATGACATTGGCCGATTTTGCCCTGCGCTGGATCCTTGATCATAAGGCTGTAACAACGGTTATTGCTGGATGTTCAACCCCCGAACAGGTCGCCCAAAACGCCCGCGTATCGGACCTGCCATCGCTATCGGCAGATACGCATAAGGCATTGGCCGAAATATACAAATCCGAAATTCGCCAGCATATTCGCAGCGACGTATAAATAATTGGTGCGTGTTCATCATCGCGCACCAAACCACCTGCATCTGAGGGAGGGACGAGACGATGGGTTCGGACTTTGACGACAGAATGCAGGAAAATTGCAACAAGTTTTATGATGTTCTTGATGTGCTGGTGACCGATGATATCGATGCCCTTGATGCCTTAAAAACCAAAGTTGACAATTTCCCGAATGGCCAAGACTCGTTCACTGAAAGGCATTGGATTACGAACGCAATAGGTAGTGGTTCACTTGCATCGGTGCAGTGGATGGTCGATCAACACGTCAATCTGGATTTTAAGGATGATGAAGGTTGGACTGTTTGTATGTCGAGTATTGATCGCGATCGTGAGGACCGGCACGACATCTTGAAAATTCTGATTTCTGCGGGTGCTGATGTAAATATTAGGGGAGCGGAAACCTGTACCCCGCTACATTGGGCGGCTCGACGCAATGATCATAAAGCCATTGATATATTGCTTGCAGCAGGCGCAGACCCGACTATTCGAACAGAGATAGACGAATACGCAACGCCCGAGGAGGAGGCGCGTATAGTTGGCCGTTCAGAAACTGCGGATTATATCAAAAAAAGTCTGGAAGAACGGCAAAAATAACACTGGAATCCTAGTTTCTAGGAGTGTTTGTCTTTTGCCAATATCTGCGCAATACTTGGGCTAATTTTTAAATCGGAAAGCCCGTTTCAATGGATGAATTTACGCAACTAAAACTATTGAATGATGACGAAACCCCGCAGAGTTTTGTTGAAACCTTGTTGCAAGACGTGTTCGGGCATCCGCCCGTAGCTGCCAAAATGATCGCCGCTGCGGTGCGCTATTACGGCGAAGCGGATTGCGGCGTCTGGCCCACCAAGATTGCTAATGCCATGTCGGTCGAGGCCGAGAGCCGGATCGCTGCTGCCGGACATCCGCTATCCTTTGCACGGATAACCCAGAAGGGACGCGATATTGTCGGGCAGGAAAACTGCGGATTTTGTGGCAAACCCGCCAAGCAAGTGAAACTGCTATATCAGGGGCAGGGCGCGCAAATTTGTGACGAATGTCTGGTGCGCGGTGTGGCCAAAATGTCTGGCAGCCTGCGCGACACCACGTTTACCCACGCACATGAAATTCTGAAATGGCATTTTGTTGATATCGGACGCGACAGGATCGTGACCTCGGTACGTAACTTTCCAATTCGAACGCGGCCTGATTTACAATTGGCATTGGACGAGGTCTTCGACGGGCCAACAGTGAAAATGATCGGCGTTAAAGCTGGGTATAGCTATCAAAGTTCCGAGTTCTCCGATCTATGGGAAACGGACCGCAACGCAAAATCAATAGTCCCCATCCAATATACCGATATTGATATCGGCGACGACCATCCGCGCCGCTGCATTGGCACGGTACTATGGCTTCTAGAAACGAACAACATAAAACACGCCGTACTGGTTTCCCAAAACGAAGGTGTGCGCGGCGACAAAACAATCCGCATCGAAATCGCCACCCCAGAAGGCACCGCGGGTTCCGACCTCTCCGCCCAGTATTTTCGCAAAATCGACGCCATCGTCAACAACGCCCAATCCTACCGCGGCAAGGTCCTGTCGCTTGAGGACACCCAAGTCTGGCAAGAAGTGTCCGGCGCAATCATGGTGCATCGCCTACCAACCGTTTCGGAAGACGACGTTATCCTACCCGAAACCACCAAAACCCTGCTTACCCGCAACGTCATCGAGTTCGCCAAACTCCGCGACAACCTGCGCGACATGGGACAAGCCACAAAGAAAGGCCTGCTATTTTACGGCCCACCCGGCACCGGAAAAACCCATACAATACAGTACCTTGCTGGCGCATTACCGAACCACACCACATTGCTGGTGACCGCCGGACAAGTCACCCACCTTTCCGAATATTTCGGCCTTGCCCGCCTGCTGCAACCCGCCATCCTCGTGATCGAGGACGCCGATCTGATCGCCCGCGACCGCGAAGCCATGGGCTCTCCGGGCGAAGAGGCCCTTCTAAACAAGCTCCTGAATGAAATGGACGGCCTGCGCCCCGACGCCGACATTTTCTTCATCCTCACCACCAACCGCCCCGAACATCTTGAGGCCGCCCTCGCGTCGCGCCCGGGCCGCATTGATCAAGCCATAGAATTCCCGCTTCCCGACGAAACGGGCCGCCAGAAACTGATCAAACTCTACGCTGGAACCCTCTCCCTTCCTCCTGAAATATTCACCAAAACCGTCACCCGTACCGAAGGCGTAAGCGCCGCCTTCATTAAGGAACTCATGCGCCGCATCGCCCAATATGTCCATGAACGCGACCCGCAAACCACCACCGTTACCAGCCCCGACATCGACGCCGCCCTCGACGAAATGCTGTTTGGCGGCGGCAGCTTAAACGCCGCCATCCTCGGCGCTTCCTCCAATGATTGACGCGCCCCGCCAAACCCCCTACATCCCCCACATGCGGATGGCTGGATGGCTGCACCCCTCGGGGTGAGGAAAGTCCGGACTCCATGGAGAATTGGCGCCGGTTAACGGCCGGCCAGGGTAACCTGAGGGATAGCGCCACAGAAAACAGACCGCCTTGGCTGTTGCCTCGCAACAGCTTGGGTAAGGGTGAAACGGTGGAGTAAGAGCCCACCGCGGCCTTGGTAACAAGGCTGGCACGGCAAGCCCCGCCAGGAGCAAGGCCAAATAGGGATCGCGCGTCGCAAGACAGGCCTTCAACCGAGCGATCCGGGTTGGCTGCAAGAGCACGTTGGTAACGCCAAGCCCAGACGAATGGTCCTCGAAGGGGTGCAAACCCCGGAACAAAATCCGGCTCACAG
>CAZYMT010000020.1:0-27260 GCA_964649035.1 uncultured Rhodobacterales bacterium | reverse complement strand
AAATTCGCCTATTTGGAAAAAATCAAACTATGCTCAATAACTTGACGATACCGATAATACGGCAATCAGGTGATGTGCGATTTAAGCTATTATTCACCTTTAGGTTGTATTGATATATATGTTGAGTAGAATCATAAGGTATTGCGGCTTCGTGATCCAAGAGGGCAACGGCCAAGTATGTGTCAGAATCTACCAAAAAGGTCACTGAAAGTGTAATTTTGTTATGAGATTGAAAAATATAACTAAAAGCGCTTTTATTGTATAGAAACTTGGGGGAAATGGAACCGATCCACTCCTAACGGAACCACCCGATGGAATATTGTTACCAAAATTTGAATATTTTTTCTTGCAGAATCTGTTCCAATCTTACATGTAAAAATTGAGTACATTAACTATTTTTCATGTAAAAAATTTACTGTTTGATACAATTATATGAAAGGTATTCGGATGAAAGAGCTCTCTGTAGCCCCGAAAGAACGAATTAATATCAAGTTTGTTCCTGCCACTGGCGACCAACAAGAAGAAGTCGAATTACCGCTAAAAACGGTCGTTTTAGGCGATTTTACCGGTCGGGCAGACGACACACCAATGGAAGAACGCCGTGGTGTTGAAATTGATAAAAACAGCTTTGCAGATGTCCTGAAAGAGATGGGACTTGAGCAAGATCTGGAAGTCAAAGACACACTTCGTGACGATGATCCAGATGCGACGCTTAACGTAAAACTGAACTTCGAAAGCATGCAGGATTTTGCGCCTGATGCGATCGTACAACAAGTGCCTGAGCTGAAAAAGCTGGCCGATCTGCGTGAGGCTTTAACGGCCTTAAAAGGACCTCTGGGGAACATGCCTGCGTTTCGCAAAGCATTGGGGGAACTTGTCGCGGATTCAGACAAACGCGCGGCGCTATTAGCTGAAATCGACGGGGGCGACGAGGACAACTAATCGGTCTTTGCCTAAAAGACTGAAAGCCAAACTTGTCCCATTTCATGGGGCTAGATTCCCAGAATAACTATCAAAATTGAGACTATCATCATGAATACTCAAGCTGCTCAAACCGCCGAGGCATCAGAAGCCTCATCGGATTCACTGCTCGATCAAATTATGGCGAAAAGCAACCTAGCACCGCGCGACGAAGGGTATGACGTCGCACGCAAAGGTGTTGGCGCTTTTATTGCCGAGCTTTTGGAGAACGACGCCTCCGACGAGCCTATCAACAAACAACGCGTTGATCGGATGATCACCGAAGTTGACCGTAAAATCTCCGGCCAGATGGATGAAATCCTGCATGATCCAAGTTTTCAGCGCATGGAATCCACTTGGCGTGGCCTAAAACTGTTGGTTGACCGGACAAATTTCCGCGAAAACATCAAAATTGAATTGCTGTCGATCAGCAAGGACGATCTGCTCGAAGATTTCGAACTGTCGCCTGAAGTTCCACAATCCGGCCTATACAAGCACGTTTATTCGGCTGGCTATGGCCAATTCGGCGGCGAGCCGGTTGGCGTGATGATCGGGATGTATGAATTCTCGGCATCGACACCGGATATGAAGCTGCTGCAATATTGCGCATCCGTTGGCGCAATGGCCCACGCACCGTTCATTTCGTCTGTGGCACCGCAGTTCTTTGGCATTGATGACTACACCGATCTGCCAAATATCAAAGAAATGTCTTCGATCTTTGAAGGCCCTAAATACACTAAATGGCGCAGCCTGCGGGAATCTGAAGATTCACGCTATATCGGTCTAACTGCACCACGTTTCTTGCTGCGGAACCCGTATGATCCGCTGGAAAACCCAATCAAGACTTTCCAATACCGCGAGAAAGTTGAACATGATCATAATGCATATCTTTGGGGCAACACTGCCGTATTGATGGCCGAACGGATCAATGACAGCTTTGCCAAATATCGTTGGTGTCCAAATATCATCGGTCCACAATCGGGCGGTGCCGTCGAGAATTTGCCTGTGCATCTGTTTGAATCATTCGGACAGCTTGAACAGAAAATCCCGACCGAAGTTCTGATCACTGATCGTCGCGAGTTTGAATTGGCTGAAGAAGGCTTCATCTCGCTGACTATGCGTAAAGGGTCGGATAATGCAGCGTTCTTTAGCGGCAATTCCATCCAGAAACCAAAGCGTTTCCCGAACACCAAAGAAGGCAAAGAGGCTGAAACCAATTACAAACTCGGCACGCAGCTTCCGTATATGTTCATCATCAACCGTTTGGCGCATTACATCAAAGTTCTGCAACGCGAGCAAATTGGTTCGTGGAAAGAACGCGCTGATCTTGAGCGTGAGCTGAACAAGTGGATCATGCAATATGTCGCTGATCAGGAAAATCCACCATCCGAAGTCCGTTCCCGTCGCCCCCTTCGCGCAGCCAAGATCGAAGTTTCCGATGTTGCTGGTGATCCGGGTTGGTACCGTGTCTCGATGTCTGTGCGCCCACATTTCAAATACATGGGTGCCAGCTTTGAGTTGTCCCTAGTAGGTCGTCTAGACAAGGATTAAGTCGAGACGATGGTTCAAATGATTGACCGCAGAGCTAGGTCATCCGAGCGTTCTCGATCTTTATTCGAGAGATTGCGTTCAGATGATTTGGAGGAAATGCCTATTATCCGTGATCCGGTGACGGCACGGGTGACCTCTATCAAATCCAACCTTGTGCGGGTGCTTAACAGCCGCCGGGGGGGATCTGATAGCTCGCCAGAATATGGTCTTTCGGATTTCAATGACGCGTCGGTGGGTTCATCGGACATGTTGCGGGTTATCTCCAGGGATATCCGCACCGTCATTGCCAAATACGAACCAAGAGTTTCGCACGTAACCGTAGCTTTTGACCACGAAAACAAAGGTGGTTTGGAGTTGTTTTTCAAAGTGTCTGTTCAAACTCTGATCGGGGATCAGAACGAACAGGTACTAATTGATTTCGTGTTGAAAGAAGGGCGCAGCTTCGCCCTTAGATAGGTGCTGCAACTATGTCGACTGCTCGATATTTTCAGGATGAGCTGGATTACCTTCGAAACTCGGGTGACGAGTTTTCGAAGTATTTCCCCAAGCTTACTGACTACCTGTCTTCGCGCAGTACCGATCCGGATGTCGAACGTTTGCTGGAAGGTTTTGCGTTCCTGACAGGGCGCCTTCGCGAAAAAATCGACGATCAGTTGCCCGAAGTGACGCAATCCTTGTTGATGCTTTTATGGCCCAATTTCCTGCGTCCTGTGCCATCGATGACCATTATGCAGTTCAATCCGGTTGAAGGTGCGATCAGCGAGAAACAAGTGATCAAAAAGGGTGCCGAGGTTGAAAGCATACCGGTTGACGGCACCATGTGCCGCTTCAGGACAGCGCATGATGTCGATATACAGCCGATAAAAATCGGTTCTGTACGGCATAATGTGTCCAAAGAAGCGTCAGCGATTGCCGTGAAAATCGACACCCTTATCGGCGAAGATATTCGGACCATTAACCTGCAAAATTTACGGTTCTATTTAGGCGGCAGCGATTATTCCGCATTGACGCTAAACCTGTGGTTACATCGATATCTGAAACGCATTGCGATTAAGCGATTGTCTAACGGCGAAGAAATGTCGGTCGGGCTAGAGCAATTGCGACAGGTCGGGCTTGAAAACGACGAAGACGTGCTGCCCTACCCTGACAATGCCTTTAGCGGCTACCGTTTGTTGCAGGAATTTTATGCGCTTCCTCAGAAATATTATTTCGTGGAACTATCGGACATTTCACTGGCCCATTTGAATTCAGATGAAACCGGTTTTGAATTGGTTCTGGAATTTTCACGCCCGCTTCCGCCCGATGTTCGGATCGCAAAAAACTCGTTTCAGTTACACTGTGTTCCTGCGATCAATTTATTTGAGCATGATGCCGAACCGATATTGTTGACGGGTCGGCGGAACGAATATCAAGTGATCCCGGCACGGCGCGAAAGCAACGACATCGAAGTGTTCTCGATTGAAAATGTTACCGGCTGGCAACCGACGGACACGGGGCGTTCCGGCGGAATTTCCCGCGAATATTCCCGGTTTGAAAGCTTCGTTCATGAAATCGAACGGGTCGAGGGGCGCTCGGCGGTCTATTTCCGCGAGCGCGTGCAGCAGTCCATTTCCGGTGACCGTCTAGATCGCCTGCTTTCGTTCATTCGCGAGGATGAGGTCAGCCAGATTAACGAAGGCGAAACCATTTCAATTCGAATGCTGTGCACGAATGGGGCCGCGCCCAAGGAACTCGCCGTAGATGATATTTCGATCCCGACCCATTCTTTGCCGTCCTTTGTGCGCCCAACCAATGTAATCCGCCCGACCGCGCCAAGTTATCCTGTGGTTGATGGAACGCTGCAATGGCAACTGATTTCGGCGCTATCGCTGAACTATCAATCCTTGCAAAGCCCTGACGCTTTACGCTCCATCCTGCACACCTTTGATTTTGGCGCCCGCGTCAATCGTCAGCGCGAACGCGAGGCGCATCGACGTCTTGAAGGAATCGAGGAGATCAAATCGGAAACCGTTGATCAGCTGTTCAAGGGGCTTCCGGTTCGCGGCATGCGCTCCACCATCGACATGCGCGAAAGTCGTTTTGCAAGCGAAGGTGAGATGTTCTTGTTTTCGACCGTATTGGCGGAGTTTTTCGCCCTCTACGCAACCATAAACTCATTCCACGAACTTGTCGTTCGAGGACGCGAAGCAGGGGAGGAATATCGTTGGACGGCACGCATCGGCAACCAGCCTCTGATCTGATTTCAACCTTGGAAATGGATGGCCCGGAATTTTCTTTCTTCCAGGCCGTGGAATTGTTGCTGCAAGATAGCGGCAACGATATCGAAGAACGCGCCCTCTATACGCAGGAGGCGGAGAACATTCTGTTTCGCGTTGATCCCGGACTTGGTTTTCCGTCCGGCGACATTGCGGATGTGTCCAGAATCGAAGCCGAGGATGGCAGCGAAGCAACCGTTCTGACCGTGAACTTCCTCGGCTTACATGGAACATCATCACCCCTTCCGTCGCATATGCTGGAAGCCGCCGCTTGGAGTCGCAATGAAGAAGGCATCCAACAAGCCTTCAACGATTTCTTCTCTAACCGGTTGATATGGTTATTTTATCTGACTTGGCGCAAGTACCGGTACTATATCCGTTACCAACCTGACGCGCAGGATCAGTTTTCGGATTGGATGTTCTCGCTCATTGGTTTTGGTGGGCGTGATGCCCGTAGTTCAACCGATATTCCGTGGGCAAAATTGCTGACTTATCTTGGTGTTATTTCGGCGCGCACACGATCGGCCGAAATGATTTCAGGTGTAATTGCCCATGCGTTCGCACTGCCTAAAGTAACCATTCGCCAACTCGAAAACCGGATCGTCGATATACCGGAAAATCAGCGGGCCTGCATGGGTTTGGCAAATATGACGCTTGGAACAGACATGACGATTGGACGCTCTGTGAGGGACGTCGCCGGTAAATTTACAATTGTTCTCGAGGACTTAAGTTTCGATAGATTTCGCGATTTTCTGCCTAGTGGTCGCGAATATCCAAGAATGAAGGAATTGGTTGAATTTCTGCTCAAGGACCAGCTCGCCTATGATCTGGAACTTCACTTCAAACATAAACAAACGCCTGAATTTGTACTCGGGCGAGACAAGCGTGCTGATCTGGGATGGACCACTTTTGTCGGGGAAACTCGACAAGGTGGGCTGGAACCGGTCGTGCTGCAAGTACGTGCCTGAACGGGGAATATTATGAAAGCAAAGCTACAAGTTAAAAACGTTTTGGACATGGTGCCTGCCTTGCCCTTGTCCTGTGTTTTCTCGCAAATGGGCGGGATTATCGGTGCCGCCGAGGATGCGACATGGCGCATTCAGGACGCGTCTGGAAACATCGCCGACACCGCAGCGCGGGTCATGGTAATCGACGGATACTTTACCATCGAAGCGCTTTCCGGAATGCCGATTTTCATTAACGGTGCCAGCGCCCCAATTACCGCCGCGCGCCCGGTAATCCTTGCCGATAAGGATTTTCTTAAAATCGGGGATTTGGAATGCCTGATCAGCGTTGGTGCTGAAACCATGTCCCAAACCGAGGTCAAAAGCATGTCCGCCTTTGCGATGGCCGCAAATGACACCGAGGATGCGCTGCTAATTGACGGTGAATTTAGCGAAGCCTCAGAAGCTACGGCTGGTTCACCACATGTAAGTGACATTGATCCCTTGGAAATGCTTGATCGCGGTGCAAATCGCCACAAGGGAATTGACCCACTTGCTGCCCTTGATGACAGCAAAACGCGTCTGGATAGCGCTGAGGAAAGTTTGTTGAAGGATGATGTCGCAGACACGTTGCGCGATGAATATGTAAACACAATTCCAGATCATTCGAATTCTGCGCATGCGTCACATTTACAGCGCCAAGTGCAACGCGACCGGTACGGATTTGAAGAAGAAGCCAATGAAAATTCCTGGGAAAGCAATCAAGTTGGCCGCGCCGAAATCGATCTGGATCATCCCGTTGACCACGTTGCATTACTGCCGTTGACACGTGCCTTAGGTCTGCCGTTGGGTGACATGAGCGCGGTTGACGCCAACCGGACCCTCGCCGAAATCGGCGGTGCATTGCGTGCGGCCGTAGGGGGTTTAAACAAAATTTATGCATCGCGTAAAAGCGGCAATGAACGGTTCCCGCTCGCGACGATGCACTTACACGCGGTCGAAGACAATCCGCTACGTTTTGCCAAGAAAACCGATGAAGCTTTGCATGCGCTTTTTGCCAAGCGCGGTGCGGTACATATGTCAGCACCTTCAGCGATGGCTGAGGTGGTAGACCATCTTGATGCCCATCAGTCCGCGTCGGAAGAAGCCATTGATAAGGCACTTGATTCCGTTCTCGCATCCTTGCAACCACAAGCCTTGGAAAGACGTTTTCGCTCATACGCGCCGGACGAAAAGCCCGCTGACGGAATGGAGCGGGACGCGTGGTGCTGGGGGATGTATAAAGCCTATTTTTCCGAACTGAAATCACAGCGGCAGCAAGGTTTACAAATGCTGTTCTGGGAAATTTTTCAACACGAATATCAAGGCATTATGCGGGCGCATGACCTGCATATCAGCCCAAATGGTGATGCCGAATGAGGCCTATATTTGTAAATATTACAGCATGTTTGGCCATGCTGCTGATGCTTGCCGGTTGTGAAACCGCCAGCAAGATTGTCGAGGTTATCAAAGACCCTGACATTCAGGTCGGCGAAGACGTCGTGCAGCCCAGCAGGATTGCCATTCACGCTTACGCCGCGGCCGAAGTGAACCGTAATTTCGACGACGAACCCTCGCCGATCATCGTCAAGGTTTACGCCCTATCCAGCGATCACCGTTTTTACAGCTTTGATTTCTTTTCCTTAACCGAGGAACCGGAGGAAACGCTGGGTGTCACGCTGTTGGAAAACATCGATGAAAACATGTTGGAGCCGGATACGTATAAAATCCTCGGCCCTTATGAAATGCCAAAAGGCACGCGCCAGATTGCCGTGATTGCGGAATATCTGGATCTGGAAAGCTCCGTTTGGCGCACGTCTTACAAGGTCGCCGATATCGGATCGAACGACCGTCTATTGCTTCTTCTTTTAGAAGAAGAAGCACGTCTAATTAGTCAAAATGAATAGGTACGCCCATGTCATCCTTTAACAAAGTAATCTGGTCTGACGGGCTTTTTGTAAAGCCGCACCATTTCCAGCAACAGGCCCGTTTTCAAGAACGGCTAGCGGCGAAACTTGCGGCGGGCAGTAACCCGTTCAATTATGGGTTCTCGTCACTTATTCTGAACGACGAACTGCTTACGATGGGAAAGTTATCCGTGGTTTCTGCCAGCGGCATCATGCCGGACGGGACACCCTTTGACATCCCGGGCGAGGATAACCAGCCAGCAATTTTGGATATTTCCGAAGGTTTTACAGCCAACGAAACCGTCTATCTGTGCTTGCCTTTAAGTATTGAAGGCGGGGTCGAAGTGCAGCCGCGCAGCACCGACGCCTCCGTCAGTGCGCGTTTCGCAATGGACGAGGCCGCCGTGCGCGACAACACCGAACAAGCTGGCGAACTGGTTGCGGTAAAAGTGGCCAAAGCCAATCCGGTTTTGATGTTGGGGAAAAACGATCTATCGGCATTTTCGAAACTGGCCATCGGGCGGATTGTCGAAAAACGTAATGATGGCGCCATCGTGATGGATCAAAATTTCTATCCAACAATGCTGTCGATCTCTGCAGCGCCAGCTTTGCGCCGCTTTCTGGGCGAACTAAGCGACGGTATAGAACAGCGCGCGGTGACCATTGCCGGTCGTATCGGACAGCCGGATCAAAACGGTGTCGCTGACGTTTCCGACTTTCTTTTGCTTCAGGCGTTAAACCGCGTCGGCCCGCTGATCCGCCACTACACACGTCTTACAGTGCTGCATCCCTGCACTGTTTACGAACTACTGATCCAGATTATTGGCGAACTGTCGACGTTCTTGAACGAAAGCAAACTGGTGCCCGACCTTCCGTATTACGATCATGACTTACCCGCGAATTGTTGGCCCGCAGTGACACAAAACCTGCGCCAACTGGTAACAGCCACGCTAGTCGCCAACGCCGTGCCGATCCCGCATGAACGTAAATTACATGGATACGTGATTGCGCCGGTTCCGGAACGTCAAATGATCCGGAATTCCGAATTTGTGTTGGCCGTAAAAGCCAACGTTCCCCAAGAACGCCTGCACCGCGAATTTCCGGCGCAGTCCAAAGTCAGTTCCATCGAAAATATCCGCGAACTGGTTGGTAAACAGCTGCCCGGTATTCCGCTGCGCTTGATGTCAGTGGCACCGCGTCAATTGCCGTATCACGCGGGGTATTCGTATTTCGCGCTCGACAAATCGTCGCCAGCTTGGGCGCAAATGGATAAAGCCGAAGGTTTCGCCTTCCACATCGCCGGAGAGTTCCCCGAACTGGAGTTGCAGTTCTGGGCCATTAGGGAGTGAATGTCATGAATGAAGTTGCCTTTTCAGATTTCCAGGAAGACCAGCCGGAAACCACACCAAGCCTTCCCGCGACCGTCCAGCCGCGATCCACATCGCTAATTTCACCGCGCACAACGCTTGATTTTCAGGTTCGTGGACATGGTGAAAACAAGCTGCTGGAAATGGCGATGTCGCTGCTCGGCCTCGCCGTTCGTATCCGCGACATGCCAAATTATGCCGAGGTCGAGGCGTTGCACAGCCGCGTCACCAACGAAATCCAGAATTTTCAGCAAGAGGCAGAGGCGCTGGGTTATGACGACGCCACCATTTTGGCCGCCCGTTACATGATCTGCGCCATGCTGGATGAATCGGTTCTATCACAAACATGGGGCGCCGAGAGTCTGTGGCCAGAACATCCCATGCTGTCGGTTTTCCACAATGAAACATGGGGCGGAGAGAAGGTTTTTGGCATTCTTGACCGTGTTATCGACGAGGCCCATCGTTTCCCCGACCTACTGGAATTCATCTATTTCTGTATCGTTCTGGGGTTCGAAGGCAAGTATCATGTGATGCATAACGGCCAAGCCAAGCTCGACCATTTGATGGAGGCCGTGTACCGCGTTGTTGAAAAACATCACGGCGAGGCCCCTGCCAAACTGGTTGATCCCGAACCCAATATTTACGGCCAAAAGCAGCGCATGAACTGGCGCGTACCGATTTGGAGCATTCTACTTGTTGGCATCGGCGCATTGGTAACGATCCACCTTTATTACGATACCCGCCTGACCGAAGAAATCAGCGGAATCGCGACGGATATCGGTGCGTCACTACGCGCCGATGGGTTGGAGGAATAAACAATGCAACAGATCTCCACCGAACGGATCAAGGAACGCCTAAACGCCTATGCCCGCGATGCTTTGAAAGGCGCGATGGAGCTGTGCATTGAACAAAGCGGCTATGAAATTACGGTTGGGCACTATGTTTTGGCGCTGCTGGATCAGCCCGCCAGCGATGTTAGCAAAATCCTGACCAACATGAATTTATCCAGCGAAAGATTGACGGCATTGGCGCGGAAATCACTGGAGAAATCCAAGCGTGGATCGGTCGAATTACCCCAATTCTCGCCGCTGCTTTGGGAGCTGCTCGAGGATGGGTTGCTGATCACCACTGGTGAGCTGGGCGAAAACGAAATTCGTACTGGGGCTATTTGGTTAGCGATTGTGAAAAACGCTGATCGCTACTGCCATTTCTATCTGCAAACCGAATTCGAGCGCATGGACGCCGACGCGCTGAGAGCCGGATTTAGCGAACTGACACGCGGCTCGATGGAAGGTCCTTCGGACGAGGCTGGCCAAGGTGGCACATCCTCCCTGCCCGAAAGTGAAACCGCGTTGCAAAAATTCGGTCGCGACATCACCGCCCAAGCCCGCGCTGGCGAGATTGATCCGGTATTTTGTCGTGAAAACGAAATCTCGTTGATGACCGACGTGCTGTGCCGTCGTCGTAAAAACAACCCTATTCTGGTTGGTGAACCCGGCGTCGGGAAGACGGCGCTGGCCGAAGGTCTGGCCCTGAAAATTACCGAAGATGACGTGCCAGAAGCCATGAAGGGCACCGCCCTTTGGGAACTCGATCTGGGTGCCTTGCAAGCTGGCGCATCCGTTAAAGGTGAATTTGAACGACGCCTAAAAGGTGTCTTAGACGAGGTGCTGAATTCCCCACAAAAAATCATCCTTTTCATCGACGAGGCGCATACGTTGATTGGTGGCGGCGGACAGGCTGGTGGTTCAGATGCCGCCAACCTTTTGAAACCGGCACTTGCGCGCGGACAGCTTCGCGCGATAGCGGCGACAACGTGGTCGGAATATAAGAAATACTTCGAAAAAGACCCGGCGCTGACGCGGCGCTTTCAGCTTATCAAGCTTGATGAGCCGACACCGGATCAGGCCGTTACAATCCTGCGCGGGCTACGTTTTGCCTATGAAGAAACCCATAACGTTTATATTTCGGATGCCGCGTTACACGCAGCCGCGGCATTATCAGCGCGGTATCTGACGGGTCGACAATTGCCGGACAAGGCGCTGGATGTGTTGGACACGGCTTGTGTGCGGGTGGCGGCGGGCCAGTCGGCGAGGCCTAAAGCCCTCGAAATCCTCGGGAAACGCGCACAAATGTTGGAGGTCGCCTTTGCCGATCAAAAACGCGATGCGCTGATGGGGGCCGAAGGGGCTGTCGAGGATACGCAGAAGATCGAAGCCGAAATCGCGCGCCTTGGAGCCGAGGCGGAAACCCTAAAAGTCCGCTGGGAAGCGGAGAAGGTTAAAGTCGCGCAGGTGATCGCATTGCGCGCGCAAATTGCCAAAAATGACGCTGAGGACGAGGGCGAAGAACCGCCCGAAGGTTCCCTTGAAGATTGGCAAAAAGAGGTTGCGGACATCCTCGCCGAACTACGCGAAGCCCGCCGGAACGAAGCATCGCTGGTTGATTTCGAAGTCGGCGCGACCGCTGTTGCCGATGTTATCGCCGATTGGACGGGTGTACCAGCTGCGGCCATGTCCGACGACGACGCAAGCACGGTTCTGGAACTTGGGGATCGCCTGAAAACCGCCGTGCGTGGCCAAGATTTGGCCATCGACGTGATCCATGACCGTATGAAAGCCGCGCGGTTGGATTTCATCCGCGAAACCACCCCGCGCGGGGTGTTTTTATTGGTCGGCCCGTCGGGGGTTGGCAAGACCGAAACGGCGGAACAGGTGGCGACAAATTTGTTTGGCGGCAAACAATTCCTGACCACAATCAACATGTCTGAATATCAGGAAAAGCACACGGTTTCACGCTTGCTCGGCTCCCCTCCGGGTTATGTCGGCTACGGCGAGGGCGGCGTTCTGACTGAGGCAATACGGCGCAAACCTTATTCGGTGGTGCTGCTTGATGAGGTGGAAAAAGCCCATCCAGACGTCATGAATATCTTTTATCAGGCCTTCGATAAAGGTGTGATCAATGACGGTGAAGGCCGCGAGATTGATTGCAAAAACATCGTTTTCTTCATGACATCCAACCTGGGTTCTGAATCCTTGATGGAGAACCGAGAGACGATCAAAACAGCCTCAATGGAAGTGCTTGAAAAGGCACTGCGGCCACATCTGGAAACCCATTTCAAACCGGCATTGTTGGCGCGAATGCGTATTCTTTGCTTCAAGCCGCTTGAGGACGAGGTTATCCAACAAATCATCAGCCAAAAATTGGCGACGCAAGCCACTCGCCTGCTTGAAACCCGTGGGCTGACGTTAAAATGGGACGATGCAACGCTTGAACAAATTGCCACCCTTTGCGCCCATTCCGACAATGGTGCGCGGATGGTCGAACAGGTAATTGATCGCTGGTTGCTGCCCCCAATTGCCGAGGAAGCATTGCAACGCATAACCCGCCAAGACCCGTTTGTGACAGTGAATGTCAGTGCACGGGATGGTGGATTTGAGCTGGAATTTCTACCCATAACCGAAATCGAGAAAGTGAAAAAAATCGCCTAAATGCAAGACCTTACCTACATACGCGAACAGATGTTGGCACTATGCAATCTGGTTACACAACCTCGATACGAGGCAGTTGTGTCCCAGTCCTGCGCGCTGATATCCGAGGCTTTGCAGGCCCGTTTGTCGGTATTGTTTCTGCTGGATCGGACCGGGCAGAACTTTGTGACGGGTGCAGGTCTTTTGGTCGGTAACACAAACTGGGCCCCCCCGGTATTTTCCGTTCCTCTTGCGGATAGAAACGCGGGGCAATGCCCATTGCGACAGGTTGCCCTAACGGGGCAAACGATCTGCCAAGTTTACGGTGAAGGCGGATATCGTCTGCAACATCTGCAAGTTTTGTTTACAGAAATTGCCATTGGCACAAAGATCTGTTTCTTGCCGCTACATAACCCAGTTGGCGAGCTGATCGGGATTTTTGTTGTCGCTGACGGTGAAGGCATTGCAACTAAATTGGGGACACCAGATTTGCAATTGGCGCTTCGTGCTGTCGGGGCAATGATCGAATTGCGACGCAACGAAAAGCTAGAGGCGCAACATCGTGCAACGCTGGAACAATCTTTGTCGCGCGCCGACAAAGATCGTGGAGCGCTGCGATCACGTGTGCAAAATGACCTTGCCGCGCGGCTGCCCGGTTCATCCATTCAAATGCAGAAATTGCGGGAACGGCTAGTATCACTTGCCAATTTCCAAGACCCTATATTGATCGAGGGCGAAGATGGGTTGGGCAAGGAACAAGTCGCCCGGGAACTGCATAAGATCTCCGCGAAATCCAACACGCCATTCATCTATGTAAATTGCTATAGCTTAACGCCTGATACTTTTTCTCCTGAACTTTTCGGGCATAAACGCGGCGCGATCCAAGGCGTTTCTGGGGGGCGCAAAGGGCTGCTTCGCGAAGCGGGTGAAGGTGTCGTCTATTTTGATCGCGTTGATACGCTTGGCCCGGAAGTTCAGGGCTTATTGGCCCGGCTGCTGGACACCAAACGGTATCGTCCACTTGGTAGCGAACGCGAAATTCCGATGAGCCAGCGGGTGATTTTTTCGGCATCTTCAAATTTGTGCGAACTTGCTGAGCGGGGCGACTTCCTTTCGTCACTTTACCATAAAATCGCACAGGCGAAGCTGGCAATAACGCCCCTTCGTGAAAGGCGCGAAGACATTCCTGATATCGCAAAACAGGCTGCCGAAATTGAAACGCAAGCCCGCAAAGTTCGGATCGGGTTCCAGCGTGAAACGCTCAATTATTTGATGGGCCTGCATCTAGGTGGGAACACGCGCGAACTGGAGGCAATGGTGCGGCGCGCCTGTCACAAACTGCCGCAAGATGGACTATTACAAATTCAGTCATTTCAAGATGACGAAGCAAGCAATGGTTCAAAAATTAACGCGCAAGGTCTCAAGCATTCAGTGGAGAACTTTGAGGCGATGATCATACGTAAATCACTCGAAATAAATGAAAACAACAGATCCCTAGCCGCAAAAGAGCTGGGGATACCCAAACGAACATTGGCGGATAAATGTATACGATACGGACTTTGATAACACTTTCAGCTGCATGTATTTGCAGCGCAGCTTCGGCGCAGGATTTCATTCCGCGCACGGACGTTCAACCATGTTTCGAGATGGAAGAACGGCTTGCGCGGTTAGCATGTTATGATCAGGTTTTGCTGCGGCCAGAGATTACGGACACCGCCCCGACCCTAGCTGCGGAAACAATCGAAAATACCATTGAACCGGCAGTTGTCGAAGTTACGAAATTGCTGAATTCACCCTATGCGACCGATGACGGTGTTTTTGTGACGCTAACGGATCGCGAAACAGGCGGTACGCTCGCAGCACTGGGGGATGACGGGATTCTGAACGCATCGCCCCAACAGCAAGCAACAGAAGAATTCGAAGCAATGCGGTTGGAAACTGACCTGTTTCTTGTTTTGCCAAGCGTTACGGAAATCGGCGAGCAAGCCGCACTGGTTGTCAGTTGCCAAAACAACATCACCCATCTTCAAGTCTATTGGTTTGAACGTTTTGAGGGGCGTGCAGAAGACGTGCGTTTCTATTATGACACCTCATTATCTGATGGGGACAGCAACGAGGATCGTCGTTTTCGGGTTCGCGGCAACGGTTTCATTCTTGAAAATGCGCGCGGCTTAGATTCAATCCGATTGGTTCAAGAAATGTCGAAAACCCAACGAATCCAAATATCCGTAGGGGCTGGGGCCGACGTCCGCTCGGCCTTTTTTGATACCGACGCCCTGCCCACAGCCCTTCCCATGACGGCACGACATTGTTCGTGGAGCCAGTCATGATCAAAATTTCAAGCCTTAGGTGAACAACATGATGCGTATCGTTAACACTCTGAAAAAACTCTTCCGGCCTTTGGCACTGATAACCGTGCTTAGCCTGATTTTTGCGCCTGTCATCTACTATTTTGGCGAGAAAGTTAAACTAAAAGGGTTTGCACCGTTTCAAGCGGAAGCGACGCGGCAATGGACCGCGCTCGGCCTATTGATCCTGGGGCTAAGCTTGCTTTCTTTTATCGTCATCCGCGCGATTGTTCGCAAAATCCGCAGTCGAAAGAAGACGGAAAAGCGGGAACCAACCGCCGCCGAGCTTGAAGGGGAAGGCATGGACCTTGCCTTTGCCAAAGCGATCGCTGTTATCCGCAGCCGTTGGTCGCGCGCGGGGCGCAGCATTTACGGTGTGCCTTGGTTTATGGTTATTGGGCGAAATGATGCGGGTAAAACCTCCATCATTGAAAATGGCGATATGCGCTTTCCAATCGACCACGAGATTAGCGCTGAATTGGCGGAGCTTGAAGGGCTGCATGCCCAAGATTTTGTAACCTGGCGCGTTGCCGGAAACGAGGCCGTGTTACTGGACCTCGACGGCGCACATTTTGTGGCTCACGAAGATCGCACACTTGTGCAACAAGTTCTATGGGATCGCTTCCTTGGCAATCTTCAAAAAGCACGCCCACGTCGTCCATTAAACGGCATCGTTGTTGACATCGATCTAATGGAATTTTCGCATTTCACGATGGCCGAGCGCGAAGAATATTCAACACTTGTTCGCCGCACAGTAAATGATTTGGTCGAGCGGCTGGGAACACGTCTTACGGTACATATCGCATTTACCAAGCTTGATCAGGTTGCCGGATTTTCCGATTTCTTTGAATCTATGAATGGGCTTGAGCGCGAGGATTTGTTCGGATTTCATTTCCTCTACGAAGGTCGCCATACCCCCGATTGGCTGGACCAGTTTGAAACACAGTATGGTGAATTTCTTGCACGCCTTCACCGCCAAACAGTCAAGCGTATGCTGGACCTAAAAGGTAAAAAGATGCGCCGCGAGGCGTTTACGTTTTATCGTACCTTCCTTGGATTGGAGGCTCCGCTTAAAGCGTTTTTGGGGGGTGCATTATCGCCAGACAAATTTTCTACTCCGCCGTTAGTTCGCGGAATATATTTTGCCTCCAACCGTCAAGAGAATGCGCCGCGCAGCGTATTTCTTGAGGCTATTGGCCAGCGCTATCACCTGCCAGAGCCGCTATATGGCACGTCGCAAGGAGCATCCTATCCCTACTTTATTACCCGTTTCTTCAAAAACGCGGTCTTCCCCGAAGCCGGTTTAGCCGGCAAGAATATCAAGGCAGAACAACAATATAGAAACCGTGCGCTTAGCGTACTTGCGGCCAGTATAGCGCTTTGTATCGGCGGCGGAATGTATTGGGCCAACCAGTATAATAAAAACTTGCATTTGGCTGAAAATGTGTTGGAGCGGACGCGGGTTTTCTCGGGCCTAAATCAGGAGGCGCGTCAAGATCCAACGGGTCAACAATTGCTGGAACCTTTGAACGCGATTCAAGAAGCAACATTCGAATTCGAAAACTTCCGTGAAATCTCACCGACCGAAGCGCAGTTGACCCTGTATCAGGGGCGGCGCATTGGCCCGATAGCGGATGCGGCATATCGCACCATTCTGAACGAACAATTTGCCACCATCCTTACCAAAGGCGTCGAAGAACGTCTGCGCAATGTCTGCCCGAAAGGCAGCGACGAAGAGCTTGAATATCTGCGCGTCTATCGGATGCTGGGTGATCTTGAGGGTCGTGATGACCGCGTTATAGATAAATATTTCGGCGACCTTTGGCAGGCCAGCTTTGAAGCTAGCGGAGATATCCAAAACCAACTTAATGGTCATCTGGATTATATGCTGGAAACTGTTCCTGAAGGGTATGAAATCGACGAAAATCTAGTCCTAAGCACGCAAAGCAACCTAAGTCGGCTAACACCATATCGCCGGGTTTACAGCTCGTTACGCTCGTTGGCTGAACGACAACTACCTAATCCAATCGAGTTTGAAACCTCCATCGGGGCAAGCTTTGGTATCGTCTACAAAGATATCGAGATAGCGCAAGGCGACGCTGAAAATGCTGGCGAAGGTGCCGTCGCTAAACCGGTTTGCGGCGAGATTACCGAGGCGGTCTTTAATCATAGCCCCTTCCAAATTCCGCGATTTTTCACCACCGACGAATTCCATGGGTTTTTCGTTCCTCAGAATGCACAGGTCGCAAGGGTTTCGGCGGACGACCTTTGGGTTCTTGGTCTGCTCGAAACCACCAATTACAGCGAAGAAGATTTCGCCAAGATTCAGGAAAACGTCCGCGAAATTTATGCCGACGATTATATCCGCACTTGGCGTCAGTCTTTGAACGCTTTGGAACCTCGTGATTTCGCGGATATCCGTGATGCTACCGAGGTTCTGCGCGCCCTTTCCGGGCCCAGCGATCCCATTCGCCGGATAGCGATACTGGTCGGAGAGAACACCGAAATTTACGAACCTATCCCCGATATTCTGAATGGCACGGAGGCGAGCAGTAGCAAGCTTCCGATTGATCCAGATAAGGCAGCCGCACTGGAAATATATGAATCATTTGGCGAAATACGTCGGATGACCGAGGTTGCCCAGGAGGGTGGCCAGAACAATATGGACCAAATCGAAGAAGCACTAATTTCGCTTTATGATTACATGAAATCCGTGCGCGATGCGACCAAACCCAATGCAAAAGCGTTGGAGCTGGCCATTCAGCGGGCCGAGCTTGCGGGCGAAGACCCGATCTATGTTCTGAACCGGATTGCGGAACGAACACCTGCACCGTTTGGCAACCACCTGCGTCACATTGCGGACGAATCCTGGCGCGTGATCATGGTTGGTGCAACCGAAGAGCTGAACCGAAAATGGCATGACGAAATTTATGGGGATTACCAACGCCTAATCGCGGGCCGCTATCCGTTCCGTCGCTCGTCGGAACTGGATTTGCCCATTGAAGACTTCGAGGAATTCTTCCGCCCCGGTGGTATTCTTGAACGTTTCTATGAACAAGAATTGTTGATCTTCGTTGAAGAAGCCACGGGTGAACCTCGTATCATCGATGGGCAATCCTTGGCGGTTGATGCTGATTTCGCGGCCAATCTGCGCCAGGCAATTGATATCACAAACAGCTTCTTTGATGCCTCGGGGGAGCTATCGGTCGAATTCACTGTTTCTACTGGCAAGATGAGCCCGAACCTCAGCCGCTCGGTTTTGAATTTCGAAGGGCAGGTTGTGATCAATAGTCATGGACCGGCACAGCCGATCACCATTGTCTGGCCAAATATCATCGATGGTCCGAAAGCATCGCGCATTGATATGTCGCCGCTGGCCGGAACGGGTCGCACCATATCGCAAAGTTTTGAAGGGCCGTGGTCGTGGCTGCGTCTATATGATGGTGCGGAAAAATCGAACCTGACCAACAACTCGGTCGACATCATCTTTGGCAACGCGAATGGGCAAAGCACGTCTTATCGCATTCAGCCACAAGCGCGCGTCAATCCGTTCTTCAATAGTCCCTTAAGTGAATTCAATCTGCCAAGCCATCTACGGAGCAACATTAACTAATGTCCCTCTTACGAAGTAAAAATAGGATTTCCTTACTGGCTTTTGGTCTGTTCTTGTCGGCCTGTAATGGCCCAATCCCGCAAGCTGATCTAACATTTTCACGCGCCCCAACAACGGCCGAATTGGCTGCACGTTCCAATGGTTTCGTCGACCAGACGACACAGCGTTTGTTGGACAAGCATGAACAACAAGAACTTTTTAAATCTCTTAGCCTGACGGTTCATGATCCAGCACCCGAAGGGGCGTTGGTCGATGTCGGGTTCTTCCCCGGGCGAACGGATGGTTATGCGGTTTACCGCGATGGGACTGCGGCGCATTTAACCAACTCGGGCCAGATGGTTGTCCTCGATAATCTAACCCCGCGTATTGATCGGGTAATCGTCGCCGGCCCATCACGCCGCCGTATCATTGGCTTGAATCCTCGCGGGACCAACGCCGCTTGGAACACAGCAAACCTTACGCAGCAATTGGTGTTGCGACCGCAAGACACCACCTTTTCACAGCGGCAGGTTTTTGACGCAGAACCCATTGAGGGGGCCTACTTGGCAACTGCCGCCGAAGGTGGACAACTGGAACTTTGGAGCCTCATTTCCGGAAATTTGGTCAGAGCCAACAGTCTAAACGGTATTCAGCCACGCTCCATCGCACCGGGCAGTCCACGTGGTGGCGTCGTCTTTGGCACCGATGCAGGCGAAGTGCGGGTGTGGAACGGGTCGGGGAACACGCGGTTGCTGTATTCGCATTCCGGTCCGGTTCTAAATGTCCAACTCTTGCCACGCCACGGGTTGATTATTTCCGCCTCAAAGGACGGAACCGTAAAGGTTTTCAATCGGTATCACGGCACAATTGTCGCAGAAGCCACGTTTTCGCGGGCAGTGTATGACCTGAAAATTTCACCCCATGAAAAATACGTAATGGTGGTCCCCGCAAATGGCGCACCGCGCCTTATCGACCTAGACACTATGGCGATTAGAAATTTGCCCGCCCATCCCGGCGGTGCCACAACCGATTTTCAATTTGTCGGAAATGGGTACGCTGTATCCCAGCAAGGCGCCCGCGAAATAATAACATGGGACGTCGAGCTGCCAGCTCCGACAGGTATTATTCCGGTCCAATTCGGGGATCAGATCACTGATTTTGCAATCGCTCGACCACAAAATATGGTTGTCGTGGTAACCTCCGATAATTTGTTACAATATTATGATCTGGCGGAAAAAGAAATTAGCGCAACTGTCCTACAACTCTCGACACCCATCGCAAGCGTTGCCGTTTCTGATAGCGGTGAGTGGGCATTGGTTGCACTAGCAGACGGTCGTGTTATCCGCATGAAAATCGATCCATCGCAACCGATAGCTGCGAGGGTCAGATGATTACAGCGGCACAGACACAAAAGCTTATCAAGGGCATGAAAACATCCAAAAATGATTTTGGAAAGATCAGCGACGAGGTGCTAGAACATCTCGATATTATTGCTGGCGAGTTGATGAAACGTGGAACGCTGACTGCGGATACGTTCGATCTAATCCGCGTCGAAGACAGCTGTAACGCCGTTCTGAAAGAATGCACGCATCTGATGGCAATTCGTGGATCGGTGATCGTTTTGACGATGTCAAACCAAAGCGAAGCGCTGGTTTCGGCGTTCCAGTTGACAACAGCTTTGTTCAAAACCCACTGGCCTGACCTTCATCCACAAGGCACAAAACAAGCGCGACGGCGCAAGGCTTGGGCAACCGATATTATCGCCGCGCTGGATGCAGGTGTGACACAAGTCATCCACCAAAACGGGAGCCTCCCCCCCCCCTGCCAAAAAGAGGGGTTACGGTGTGTAGAAGCGTGTAAAAAGGCCGAGCAAGACACGGCATTATTGGCAAAATCACTTCGGGACGGAGTTGCTGCAAACAAAACGAAAATATTGAACCAAAGCACCTTACCGGCAAGCTCCCAAAGTGACCAATTGGACGCCAAAGGCCGTGCTGATTTACGTCGTGATATCCGCTCGATCACCGATAGGATAGAGCGTAACGACCCAACCGCAGGTATTGCCTACACACTTCGTAGCTATGCGGCCTGGCTGGATTTTCAATCCATACCCGACGCGAATAAAGCTGGTGTAACCAAACAACAGGAAATGCCGGAATTTGTTGTTGAAGAGCATCGCAAAAACCTGAAAACACCAAGCGCGTCAACTTTGGCCAAACTGGAGGATCGGCTTTATATGACTCCTGACTGGTTGGAGGGGCACAAAATCGCGCATGATATGGCACGGGCAATGGGTCGGTCAACGATAGCTAAGGCCATCGTTCAAAGGGTGAAAGATCGGCTGGCAACACATCCTGAACTTGAACATCTAAAATACCAAACCAAACGTCCCATTTTATCCGAGGAAATCCAGAGCTGGATTTTGGGGGCAGCGGTTGTGCCTATTGTCGCGACCAAGCCAGCAGAACAAGATAACCAACCTCAACAATCCGTCGACGAATTATTACCTCAACTGCAAGCGTTGAACGCTGAACTATCCAAAGCTATATCCCCACGATCCTGCGCGCTTATTAAATTTCAAATGGCACGGGTTGTCGGTGAGAGCGGATTAAAAGAGCAATCCAAAATGATGGTTGGAGAACTAGTGGACCAGATGGCTGACGAAGTTTTGCAAAAATGGGACGCGGAGCTTTACGCCGAATTCCTGAAAGAAAACGGTTAGGTATTTCGATCATATGGAAAATCAACATGAAAATCACAAAATGCTTAATTGCGGCAAGGTCAATATTGGCCATATTGCATCGCACGCAAACACAATTGTAAATTGTTTAACAGCCTGCAGTATTAACCCTATAGACGAGTTAGCGATCGCATCTTATGCTGTCGTAAACCGCGCATCTCGGACCCGTTTTCGTAACAAGTCATATTATTACCGACATCTTATTTTAACAAATAATCTAGGTAATTCATGCCACTAGGATCGCAGACAACTTGGATCGGACAAATGTCCAGCGAAATGCCAGCAATGCGTTTCGTTGTTGCCTGCCTTGGTCACGGGAAAGCCGACGTAATCGCGCAATCTGCGGCAGCGCAAGGAATGCCTAAATCCCTTCGATGGACGGATGGCCCTTATACGATTGAGCAATGGGCCGGAAAACACGGAACCGATAGCCCCGCCTTCGATCTCGCGCTAAATCTTGAGGAACAAAAACCAATTGTTTTTGGATATTTTGTCGATGGCGATGACCAACAGCTACAATTGTGGGTTCCGGATGCACAGGCTGACGCGCCCAAATTGGACATCACTGCACTGGGTGTTTTTGCACCATTAGGCGATCAGTTTGGTGCGTTTCCGGTAAAAATGATGCCTGACGGACTGGAAGACGTACTATTTTCGGAGAACGGCGATGTAACCTATGCCATTATGGACGCGGCATTGATGCCGGATTTGGTCACACGGTTACAAAACGAGGAACTGACCCATCGGTGTCTTTTCAAGAATGATGCCGCCGAGGATCTGGCCGACGTTGCGCCTTATCTTGTTGAATTGCCCTCGGATGAAAATTTGACCCGTGACCTATTCACAAAAATGGATGCGCCCAATAATAGTCATTACTATGCAAAAGACCCGTGCATATTCCTGCATTCGGATTCCGGTTTCGATGCCCTTTGGGCACATTTACGAAAGTTCACCAAGATCCGGAACGAGGACGATAAATGGCATTATTTGCGTTTCTGGGACCAGTCTTTCCGAAACTATATTGTTGATCACCCGCAAGGACCTTTCCCACGCGGTTTCTTTGATCACATTAACGCGGTGATCTGTCGTCTTGCCGACGATCATTGGAGCGTGGCGCGCAAAGAAAATGTCGATGATACGTTCATATGGAATAGTTTCCTGCCCGAGTTTCGCAGCTATTTCAGGCGCACCCAGCGGATAAAATTTGTCGCGCGTGTTCGTGATCATTTGGCCGGAATACATGACGTGCAGCTATCCGAACCACACCTATATCTGCTCTATCGTCAGGCGCGTGATCGCGGGTACAGCACGGAACGCGGTCTGGCCAAACAAATGGAAACACTATTTCTGTGGCGGCGTGACAAAATTAGCGAAGAAAAAATTCTTAAGCACCCGGCTCTCAAAGATTATTTAACCCTGAGCGACCCCGCCCGCGCAGGCGCAATATTGAATACAACACTAGAAATACTGGAGTATAAAAGATGAGCGACGAAGCTTTTTCCGCTACTGACGACCCTGAAAAAGATGCAACAAAATGCAAACAGAACGTCCTTCCAATATTGCCAGTCAGGTTCGCATTGCAGCCAAGCAAAATTGATCCGATTGTTAAACCAACGAGCATCGATTCAACCGGAAGCTATCTAGTTCGCCGACTAAGAAGAGGGTTCGTATACATCTTTGTCGAAGCCCCCGAAGACGACGACGGGTCAACCAGCGAAGACGGTGTGTGGCATGTGTTCAGATATTCTACACAAGCGGGTGACATCAATTCAGACATGGTCCCGGCCGATACCGAAATCGATGATAAAGGCTCTTACTCATTTTCCAAATATTCTTGGAAAGGCCATTATGGGCGCGGTGGTTGGGAATATACGGGCGAGACCGAAAGTTTTGTTTGGGTTCCGAAATCCGCCAGCACGATCTGGATGGCCTATTCCGAATATCGCTGGCCCCCGTCATTTTTCGAAAACGCACATGACGAAGGTTTCCGCAAAAAAATCATGCAAAAAGTTGTCCTGCGCGGTGGTGGGGATTGGGCGGCGTATATTAGCGAAATCAGCAATATAGTTGAAGAATACAAACCAGCAGGCATACAGCCAGAAGAAGTTCTGGAGGAATGCAAATTATCCCAAACAGTCTTCGAACCTAAAAGAAATCCGCCTGTATTACCGTCAACAAAAGAATGTGTGGACCTCGTCGCGCTATTTGATCCAATGGGCGATATTAAGGAACTGCATCACAGATTAGCGCTTCAGGACTTCGTCCAACGAACACATGCTGCCACGCACATTTACCCAATTTCAACAGGACAAATCAGCAAGGGGCTGATGGATTCAATTGAGCGGACAGGTGTTAGTGCATGGATGAACAAGCAGGCCCTTAACGAGGAATGGGAGGGGAAATACGACGCCATTATTGATAAGCAAAACTGCATGAAGGAAGATATCAAGGACGTTAATGATGCTATCATTGAGCTCATTGCTGATGCTTCTGATGGTGCGGTTGGTACACATCTTGAACTTGCCGGTATTGAGGCCGAAAAATGTACCGATGACATTTGGGACCATGAATATTACTCGGTCATGTTTGGCCGGACCCTTCAGGCATTTTCGTTCACACCTTATGGAATGTCACTTATTGATATCGGTGTTAAAGACACTTTAAGCACAGCATTTACTGACAATGGCGGGGCCCTTTTACATAAAGCGATCAATACTTTTCGTAAGGTTTGGAGCGGAAACCGCCAATTTTTCTATACAACCCTTCGCAACCGAGCATATGCGTTTGACGTAACATTTAGGGAAATAGCCGTTTCGCTGGGCAATAACATGAGTTCCGGGGATGCAAAAATCGCCAACTGGCAGGAGGCGATTTCAGCGGGATATAGCCGAGATGGTAGGCTTAAATTCGAAAAAGTGAAGATGACTTTGAAAGAAGTCGATGCACTCATATCGGAATATCCCAAAGGGCAAAAAACAATATTTCTGGATGGAACTGTTCAAGCATTTGGCGCTAACGGCAAAAAACTGAAATACGACCCAAATTCACCTGGGGACAAAAGCGGCAAGAAAATACGTGCGAAAAAAACTGTGACATCGCATCAGCAAATCCACCATCTTATGACGGGTACCACTACTGACGTTCCATATGTGCTTCGTGAGTACAAAATCTCAACTAGGCCACAGGATTTAACCGCGCATCACAAGATACGAATGTACGAAAAAGCGTATGCCTCGCTTGGAACCATGTTGGCGGTATGGGCAGTGGTAAATGCTATTACCGCCAAACAAGCAGCACCCGACCCACTATTCCAGAAACAAGGCTACACCAGTTTCATTCAAGGTAGAGATTTTCAAATCGTAGCCGCCAGTGCGTGGGCATTGGATGCAGCGTTTGGATTGGTTGTTGCGCACAAGTTCCTACCAACCAGTTCCGCAGTTATCGGGCGAAAAGGGTTAGAGCTAATTTTCAAAAAAGCCATTAAAAACCTGACTGCTAACGGCGTATGGAAAAACGGAGCTGTTTTCGCAGATATTAAAATTGGTTACGGCCAAAGCCTGCGAGCCGCGACCGGTAGAATGATTTCAACAGGCCTAGGCTATGCTTCCGTTGGATTAGGAACAATCGTTGCGGCAGCTGCGGTTCAACGCGGCATAGAACGACATGATCGTGCCGAAATCGTCGGTAATATTGCAATGCTCATTGGCGGTTTGATGTTCCTCCCGGGTCTTAACTTAATTGCGCTGGTAATTGGCGGTATTCTAGTCGCCATTGGTTGGTTCGTTTCCACCTATAGCTACAACCAAATTGAAGACGTAGTTCGAACTAGTTTTTGGGGATCAAGCCCTCCATTTTGGGGATCCAATATCCGAATGACACTTGATAAACAAATTGAAATGAGCCGAAAAATCGTGGGCAAAACAGCTTTCGATAGAACCGTCTCTATTCCCGTTGATTCTGCTTGGTACGATTTCGTAACTGATGTGGACGAGATCCCCAACGCAAACGGTGATGTCTTGACATATTTCACAAAGGAAATGGACAGGTTGTTGGAGCTATTTTGGTTCCCGGAAATCATCGTAGGTAAAAAGGGTACCAATAGCTTCATCGTGAAAACACCCGCATTAGCAAATGGAGAAACACCAAATGTTACGGTTAAAGTAGAACATACAGAATTTACCACCGTATTTATACCGGCCGGCTACGGCGGCAGTAATACGATATCGAGGACAACGAAGCTTCCACTCCAAAAAACTTTCCGAAGATCAACGAGTGAAATGATGGTTGTTTTTGGTGACGGTTATGATGAAGTTCATATTGAAGTTGAGGTAACTGGCGTAAGTACCCAGCTAAAGTTTACGAATACCGATGACATTAGGAACCCGTAATTTAAAATTCTACGTAAGTGATCGTGTTATATTATTCAAAACAGGCTTACGAACCTATCTGGTAGGCGGTACAATTCTTTGCTCCGCCCACCACCAAAAAATGTGACACGGCCATCGTGTAAATCTTTTGCCTTGTCGATCATTGTTTTCCGAAATTCGGGAAACTCCATCGTTACGGAAACGGGCGCATTGGAAGAAATCATTTTTTTGTAGTTTTCCACACCGCTAGCCCAGGGTTGCTTTGCCTCGTCGCCAGAATCGGCGCTGATAATTTTTCGCATATCCGCACGGGATTTCAGGCGTTCAATGGCCAAATCGTAATCGTAGTAACGCAAATGTATTAGATACAAGTGGGGATCTAGATAGCGGGGTTGATGGTTATTCGCATGCCCACCAGTCGTGAAACCAACATCATGCCGAATGACACAGGGTTTTGCATAATTCGCATTTATTCGAAATACCCGACGTTTCTCCAATAACGTCCCAGCGGCAGCAATCGAGCGCTCTTCCCATTCGGGATTATGGATAATTTCGATTCCAAATGGCGACAATGATTTTGGCGCTGCGTGCGTTGTGTGCCGATACAGGTATTCGATCAGGTTATCGGCTTGTTCGGGGTCAACAACCACGATTTCGTCGACATCGCCACATATTACCCAGTTATAATATCGCAATAATCCACTAGTGAAATCGGATAGGAACGACCAGCGCAAACGATCCCATTTAGTCATCGTTTCATCGCGCGGCAGATAAATAACATTACATCCATCTGCGATTTTTTTATGTTCTGGATCGCCGCCGTGGCTAAGCACATATAGATGTTCACGGCCAAATTGCTTGCCGTAATAATCCACCCAGTTTTCCAACAAATGATAGTCCTTATACGCCATAGTGACGGCAGCGGCTGGAACCTTAGTAGTGTCTGGAATTGCACGTCGAGACATAGGTACCTTCTATCAGATGAGAACTTTCGCGATATGGTCATATGCCCTAATCACGTTGTCAATGTTTGTCTATGTTAATCGCCTTTCGGCCACTGAACCGGACGGGTTGCAACCGTCATTAACGCTTCAAATCCAGTCTAGATTCACCTTAGTAACCGGATACTGATCCGCAATGTCTGCGCGTAATTTGGAAAATCTAGGTCGCAATTCCTTAAATTTATGTTCGTGCGTTTCGGCAACGGTTAAACGAATTACATCAAATGTTTTTTTCGCCTGCATATGTTCCAATAGATCAAGCTCGGCACCTTCAATGTCCATCTTCAGAAACGCGATGTTGGTGCCATCCTTGGTCACATCATCGATAAATGCCAGCAAGTTCATGAGCTTTACCTCAATTAGATCATCTTCATTGATCTTGCGTCCGCCTGATATAATCGTACTTTTTACTGACGCTCCACGCGGATTTTCTTCAAAATTTGTGGCGCGCATCAGTCGAACAACCCCTTCGGATGTTCCGACAGCCGCATTATATAGCGTAACATTGTTGATAGCATCGAAACGCTTGGTCAATTCATCAAAACAATATGGATCAGGTTCAAACGCATGCACCGTCGCGCCAGTTTCCGCCAGAACGGCGGTGATATCGCCGACATTGGCACCGCAATCCAGCACTATATCGCCAGGTTTTAACATTGACAGGATGGGTATCGTCAAGTTATTGAGCATAGTTTGATTTTTTCCAAATAGGCGAATTT
>CAZYMT010000019.1:0-27411 GCA_964649035.1 uncultured Rhodobacterales bacterium | reverse complement strand
GGAGCAGCCGCCCCCGGTATCAGAACCGCGCCAATAACCATGTCCGCCTCGGCGACCAGTTCAGCCGTATTACCTTTCGAGGCATAGCGCGTTTGGAAAACACCGCCAAAAACATCATCAAGATAACGCATCCGTGGCAATGACATATCCAGAACGGTAACATCCGCGCCCATGCCAGCTGCGATTTTTGCCGCCTGTGTACCAACCACGCCGCCGCCAATTACGGCGACCTTAGCCGGACCAACACCTGGAACACCGCCCATCAAAACACCGCGCCCGCCATTGGCCTTTTGCAAGGTCCAGCTGCCGACTTGAGGGGCCAAACGACCCGCAACTTCGGACATTGGGGCAAGCAAGGGCAGGGCGCCCATGCGGTCAGTTACGGTTTCATAAGCAATCGCTGTCACGCCGCTTTCCAACAGGTCGCGCGTTTGCGCCGCGTCCGGTGCCAAGTGCAAATACGTAAACAGGATTTGCCCTTCGCGCAGCTGTTTGCGCTCAACAGGTTGTGGTTCCTTAACCTTCACGACCATCTCGGCTTCGGCAAAAATCTCCTCGGCTGTATCAACGATCCGCGCACCGGCTGCGATATACTCGGCATCTGGAAAACCAGCGCCAACACCAGCATTTTTCTGGATGATAACGTCATGGCCATTTGCCACGGCTTCTTGCGCGGCTGCGGGGGTGATCCCGACGCGATATTCCTGATTTTTGATCTCTGTTGGGCAACCGATAAGCATTATGACCTCGTTAGGTTAAGGAGTGTTCCATCACATATGACGAAATGCGCACGCAATTGTATTGCGAATATCTATTGCCGGTGGGGTTAATATTCGAATAATACTTCAATATGTTGATAATTAACCGGAGATTCTTGCTATGAATAACCTAGACGCGCTTGATGTTAAGATTCTCGAAAATCTGCAACGCAAAGGGCGAATGCCAAATGCCGAGCTGTCCGAAAAGGTTAACCTGTCGGCCTCGGCCTGCCATCGCCGCGTTCAGCGGTTGGAGAAGGACGGGTATATCCGCGACTATGTAGCCCTGCTAAATCCGCGCGCTGTTGGCCTCCCCTCGACGGTGTTTGTCGAGATCACCCTGTCCGGCCAAGCCGACGAATTACTGGACGCGTTTGAACGTGGAGTCGCCTTGATTCCAGATGTTTTGGAATGTCATTTAATGGCGGGAACAGCGGATTATTTGCTAAAGGTTGTGGTCGCCGACACCGATGATTTCGCTCGTGTGCACCGCCAACATCTTGCCCGTTTACCGGGGGTGGCGCAGATGCATTCGAGTTTTGCTCTGCGCACCGTTTTCAAGACAACCGCCTTGCCGTTAACCTAGGAAATATTGCAGCGCATATAGCGCCGCCATGCCACCAAAAATCGCCCCTAAAACGCTACGAAACATCGCCCCGATGAATAAGGCCGCTGCCGCTGCGATAAGACGCGCCGGATCGGTCACGCCGCCCGTTGCTTCGGGCCACACCGTCAGGGGTGCGATCAGTCCGGGCATCACCGCCACAGGCACATAGCGTAGATGGCGCGTTAACCAATCCGGCAGGTCTTTATCGCCGAAAAATCCGATGAACGAGAACCGGATAAGATAAGTGCCCACGCCTAGGAAAATAATTGTCAGCCAGATTGATTGATCGCTCATTTGCGTGCTTCCATCTGCCGTTCAACTTCGGCTCCGGTGATCATCGCCGCCAATGCCGCAACCATTAACCATAAATTATACGGCATCCAGACCAGCGCTAAGGACACAACAACCGACACGATGGCGGCGGCCAAATGTGGGATACTGCGCAGACTTGGGGCAACCAGTGCGATGAACATAATGGGGACCGCAAAATCCAGCGCATATTCAGGCGGGATGGTCGAGCCAACCAGAATTCCCAGTAATGTTGACCCATACCAAAGTGGAAAAATCAACGTTGCCGAGCCAAAGAAATATGTCAGTTTTTCGTTAACTGGCATATGAGGTTTCTTATCAAATTCCAGAATGGCCACGCCGTAAGTTTGGTCGATCATAAGATACGCAGCAATAATCCGGTGCCATTTCAACGCCTTGCCTATATGGGGTGCCAGCGACGCCGAATACATTGCCATCCGCATATTCACCGCGATTCCCGTCAGAACGGCCACATAAAACGGCGCGCCGTCCGCCAAAACCTGCACCGCAGAAAACTGCGAGGCTCCCGCAACCACAATCACCGACATCGCCACGGTTTGGAAAGTATCAAGTCCGGCCTCGGAGGCGACAACCCCGAAAAGCAGTCCAAAAGGTGCTGCCATCAACAAAAACGGGGCGCCGGCCCAAACGCCGCGCCAATATGCTGTTCTAGTGCTAGACATCCACCCCTCCTTGCTGCAAATTCTTAGCGGATATACCGTGGAATTCATCTTTTGACCAATGAAGAGTCCTGAACCGTCATGACAAAATTATTGATAGAACCGAACCCATCCAACCCACGCCTGACCCGCGCGGTTTCCGGCATTGACCATGAGGGTAAGGCACAGGAAATTCGTGTGGTTGAGGAACGTCCGTTAACTATTTACTTGAATTCACAAGAGATCGTAACGGCGATGACCATCGGCGATTATCCAGAATATCTGGCGGTCGGGTATTTGCGAAATCAGATGATGTTGCTAGCCGATGATGTGGTGACCAGCGTTGATTTTGACGAGGAAATCGAAACGGTTGTGGTACGCACCGAACGCAAAACCAATTACGAGGAAAAGCTGAAGAAGAAAACGCGAACCTCGGGCTGCGCCGTCGGCACAGTTTTTGGCGATATGATGGAGGGGCTGGACGGTGTGACGCTGCCCGCGACACCGCTCAAAACCAGCTGGCTTTATGCGCTGGCCCACCAAATTAACACCATGCCCAGCCTCTATCTTGAGGCCGGCGCGATCCACGGTTCGGTTCTGTGCCGCGAAGATATTCCGCTGGTCTATATGGAGGATGTCGGGCGCCATAATGCAGTTGATAAAATCGCCGGATGGATGATGTTGAACGGCGAAAGCGCAGAGGACAAAATCATGTATACGACGGGGCGTTTGACCTCGGAAATGGTAATCAAAACGGCGATGATGGGTATTCCAACACTGGCCTCTCGATCCGGTTTTACCGCTTGGGGCGTGGAAATTGCTCGCGAGGTTGGCCTGACCTTGATCGGACGCATGCGCGGCAAACGTTTCATTTGTCTGTCTGGCGAGGAACGTCTTGAATGGGACGCCGATGTGGCCGCCATCGCTGACGAGCCCCGAAAGTCTGGTCGCAAAGGGCAGACAAAATGAAAATTGTCGGGGTGATTTTGGCGGGCGGGCAATCCACCCGCATGGGTGGTGGCGACAAGTCACTGCTGGACCTTGGCGACAAGCCGTTGCTGGCCCATGTTATTGAACGTCTTTCCCCGCAAGTTGAAAGTTTGGCGATAAATGCCAATGGCGACCCAACCCGTTTTGACATGTTCGCGCTGCCAGTTGTCGCCGACAGTATCGACGGCTTCGCAGGCCCCCTCGCGGGTGTATTGGCGGGGTTGGATTGGGCGGCTGGCAAAGGTGCCGATTACATTGCAACCGCCGCTGCTGACACCCCGTTTTTCCCGGAAAATCTGGTGGCGACCATGCAGACCAAACTAACGCCGGATACTCCGCTTGCCATGGCCATGACCCCCGATCCGGATCGCAAATTTGCCCGCCACCCAACCTTTGGCCTGTGGCCTGTGATTTTGCGCGAGGACCTACGGACGGCCCTTCAAAACGATATTCGAAAAGTCATTCAATGGACGGAACCCCACGGGTGCGCCAAGGTTATGTTCAATGAAATTAATGCTTTTTTTAATGTCAACACACCGGATGACATGATTAAAGCCGAAAAAATGCTAAAGGGATCAAGATGAATATTTATGGTATTGTTGGCTGGAAAAACTCTGGAAAAACCACGCTTGTGGAACGCTTGGTGATTGAAATCACGGGGCGGGGTTTTGCGGTTTCTACCGTCAAACACGCGCATCATACCTTTGATGTTGATCATGAGGGCAAGGACAGTCATCGCCATCGCTCAGCTGGCGCGCGCGAAGTTTTGCTCGCCAGTCGCAATCGTTGGGCCTTGATGCATGAAAATCGCGGCGAACCGGAAATGCCATTGTCCGAATTCCTGAAAAAACTGGCACCCGTCGATCTGGTTTTGATCGAAGGATATAAGCGCGACAAGCATCCCAAGGTTGAAGCGCACCGTGCGGAAACCAAACAAGGATTGCTGGCGAGCGAGGACGAGACGGTGAAAGCCGTCGCCGCGAATTACATCGTTGAAGGCCTTACGGTTCCACAATTTGATCTGGATGACGTATCTACGATTGCCTCGTTTATTCTGCGGGAGGTTGGTCTTGAGTAACCCCCCAAAGCTCGCCAATGATTGTTTCGCTTTGCCACCCGGTGTTCATTGGACACCCGTTGATGAAACTTTGGAACGCCTTCGCGAGGGGCTTACGGTCGTCACGGGCATCGAGCCCGTCCCAACCGTCACGGCCGGTGGCCGCGTGTTGGCCGCAGCGATCCACGCGAATCGATCAAATCCGCCTTATGCAAATTCCGCGGTGGATGGGTACGGGTTTGCGCATGCCTCGCTAGGAGATGGCGCACAAACGCTGCCATTGGTTGATGGGCGTTCCGCCGCCGGTGGACCGTATCGGGGCGTGGTTCCTGCCGGGGCTGCGATCCGAATATTGACAGGTGCGATGATCCCTTCGGGCGTTGATACTATTGTGTTGGAGGAGGACGTTTCCCTCGGCGATGGCACTGTTAGTTTTCAGTCCGGCCTGAAGAAAGGCGCCAATGCCCGCCCTGTTGGCGAGGACGTTGAAATGGGAGGCGAAATATTCACTGCCGGCCATAAATTGCGCCCGCAAGACCTCGCGCTACTTTCGGCAACGGGGGTTGATATCGTGTCTGTTCACAAGCCGCTGCGCGTTGGTATTTTGTCAACGGGGGACGAGTTGCGCCAGATCGGTGATCCGATTGAGCCGCATCAGATTTACGACGCCAACCGCCCGATGTTGCTGGATCTGATCCGCCATTGGGGCATGACGGCAGTTGATCTGGGCCATATTAATGACGACGCCGAAAAGGTGAGTGAGGCCCTGAATAAAAGTGCTGAAACCACCGATGTCATCCTGACCACTGGCGGCGCGTCGGCTGGTGACGAGGACCACATTTCGGCGGCTTTGCGTGCCGCTGGCGCGTTGAACCTCTGGCGTATCGCCATCAAACCTGGCCGCCCGTTGGCGCTTGGTCTATGGAATGGCACCCCGGTTTTTGGCTTGCCTGGAAATCCGGTAGCTGCGTTTGTTTGCACCCTGATTTTTGCACGCCCCGCGTTGCTGGAAATGAGTGGGGCAGGTTGGCACACACCGCGCGCCCTTACCTTGCCAGCCGCATTCAGCAAAAACAAAAAACCGGGGCGGCGCGAATATCTGCGAGCACGTATAAATAGCGACGGCCACGCTGAAGTGTTCAAGTCCGAAGGCAGCGGGCGGATATCTGGTCTAAGCTGGGCAGATGGGTTGGTAGAGCTGGCGGATGAGGGACGGGTGATCAACGAAGGCGATCCCGTTCGCTATTACCCGTTTTCCGAGTTCGGAATATAAGTCGCGACCTTAGCGCAAATATCGAACACCGTTTGGTGTTTCAATCTCGGCTGTCATGCCCAAAACCGCAGCCTCGACAATTTTTACTTTCGGGTCGGAAAACTTGCCGCGTAGCAGTTCGTTAATTTCATCGGCTTCGGGATGCTCGATAACCAGCGATTTCAAACGGCAACCTGTATCTGTCATGCCCGACGCAGGATGCGGCCCCTTTGGCCATTGAATAAAAGATGGAAACGCCCCGTCAAAAAGCATGGTCCCGTCATCGGCAATCGAGATTTGCCATGTTAATGAACCACGCGTGATTTGGCGGGCTTTCCTCGCCGATTCGGGGGCTGTTGCCAATGCCGCTATTATGTCATCTGTCCCCAACACCCACGCACCCAATCGCGGCTCATCCCCAAGATTATCGAGGTTGAACCAACGCGGATGGGACGGTGCGGCTGCATCAGGATCAATTGCAATCACCTCAAAAAACAGGGCGTCACCAAGACGCAAAAGATGATTATGTGTGCCCATAACCGGATGTGCTCCGCCTACAGGAATTTTCACACCCAAGGCTTCTTGGGCATAAGCAACGCCCGCGTCTAAACTTGGTGCGAGAACTGTAAAGTGATCAAGGACAAGATTGTTCATGCTTCGCCCTATCATCGTTATCGGCAGCCGTCATCTTTGCCTGCACACGGGCATTTACCGCGATGCTAATAAACGCCTCGATATCATCGCTAGTGTGATCGGCCATCATTTGAATGCGCCAACGCCCCGCCGTTCGAGGCACGGCCGGATATTCCACGAGATTAACAAAGCCACCATTTTCGTTTGAAAACTTGGTCATAAGCCGTGATATTTGTGAACCACCGAGGATCACCGGAATGATTGGGCTTGGCTGTCCGAGAACCTCGAAACCCTCTTCGGTAAGCCGTTTGCGCATTAACTGGATGTTTTTCCTCAAACGGGCACGGCGGGTATCTCCTTCGGCAGATTGGATGATTTCAAGAGATTTCCGTATAATCCCGACTTGAATCGGCGTCATTGCGTTGGTGAAGGCGGATGGTCCGCTGCCGGTTCGCAGGCGAATTTTTAAGGCAGGTTCGTTGCTGGCGACAAATCCGCCGATGGATGCAAAACACTTGGAAAATGCGCCCATTATAATATCTACCTTGCCGACCATCCCCTGTATTTCCAAAACACCCCTTCCGCTGGGGCCAAGCGCGCCAAGATCATGGGCTATGTCGACAAATAAAGTTGCGCCGTATGAATGGCAAATATCCTGTAGTGCGCCAATATCCGGTGTGTCGCTATCCATTGAAAACAGGGTTTCGGTGACAACCAATATTCCCGCATTGAGGTCCGCATTGCGGATTTTTTGCAATTTTTGTTCAACTGAACGCACCGATAAATGGCGGGCACGGTGCACATTAAGCGTGGCCGCCCGTGCCCCTTCTTGCAGGCAATTATGCGCCAACAGATCGAGGATCACATGATCATCTGGTCTGATCAGACTCGTGATCACCCCGTATCCAGCCGCCCAACCGATTGGGAATACCGTTGCATCCGCATAGCCGGTGAAGGCGGCCAATTCGGCCTCAAGCGCCAGAGATGCATCACTAATTCCGGCCAAAGCCGCCGAGCCCGCGGAATGGACGCCGTAATCAGCAATAGCGATTTGGGCGGCTTCGGCAAGCAAAGGGTGCGTGGACAGCGATAAATAGTCTTGTGAACCAAAATTAATTCCTGTTTTGGGGAGGCCTTTTCGCACCGCGCGCTCGCACAGCCGCGAAACTTTGCCCTTGATGAAACTTTGGTGTGGATCAAGGCCAAGTGCCAGATGTTCGTCAAACCAGATCGCTTCAGCCTTCGCGCGTTCCAGAAAATTAGGGCTTTGCCAAGCCCGATAGATATCCCCCGGATATCCTTTAAATGCCTTTGGGTCGATGCTTTTGTGCAATGTGGTTCCAGCCCCGCCAATGCATTTACGTTGATTTAGAGGGGGAAGGTTGCAAAAATAAGGTGAACTTAACCAGCCTTGATTGCACGATATCACAGAAGTTTTACAGGTGGTTACCGCTAAGAACGTTATCCAAACATCCCTGCCGAACGCGCCAGCAACATAAATGCGCGCCCGGTCCGTGTATCGGCCAAGGCCTGCACTTGCGCGTCTGTCGCCGATTCCACCAAAACGCGTAGCATGATGTCAAAGCGGCGTAGAAAATATAGCGATGTATCACGGAAAATCTGGTCTTTGTGATTGCGAGCTGCGATCCGTTCGGCAGCTTCGGGGGCGTCAATTCCGCCAACGCCAGCCACAGCAACCCCGCGCGTACCTTCCGCAAATACCCGCCAGTCGCGCGCGGGTGAAATCACCGGACGCAAATCGTCCATATAAATGCCCTCTTGCGCCAGAAGGTTCAGAATGTCCTCGGCCGCGCGCAGCAATTGCCCAGCATTTTCATCCCGTTTTGCATGCCGCAAAGCGCGAAAACCGTCAGCGTCCTGTTCGTCGCGAGGGAAATCGAGTGCGCGGATCAGATCGGCCCAACTTAGCGCCTCCTCCGAGACTTCCTCGACATCCTCAAATTTGAAATTCGTTTGTTCACCAGAACCAACCTGCACCTGCATAGCCGCCTGCATTTGGGCAACAGAACTGACTGTTGTCTCCATCTGCTTAACCTGTGCCGTCAGCGCTGCAACTTTTTGTTGCATTGATTCGACACGATTATCTTTGATCCGAGGTTGCGAAACTGCACCGCCGCCGCCACCGCCAGCCTGCAAGTCGCGGACTTGCCGTTCTAAACGTCTTGCCTCATCTTGGATCTGGAAACTGCGCCGCATCATTGCCGTCATTAACCATACCATTGCGATGGGCAGCACTAGCACCATCAAGAAGAACACAACTTCCAGAAACGCCGCATCGCGTGGTTCCGCCAAATCCCCCAGAAATCCAAAATACCCCAAGCCATAACCAATCAACAGCACGACCCAAACCGATGTCAGGATCACAGCTATCGTTATTTCGCGCCCGTCGAAAAACGAGCGAGGTATCAGTTTGTCAAATGGCCCCACCGTCGTTCCTCTAGATAAATTTCACCGACAGAATTTCGTAGGATTTGCCGCCGCCAGGCGTGCGCACCTCAATGCTGTCACCTTCTTCTTTGCCGATCAGGGACCGTGCCAAAGGTGATTTCAGGTTCAAAAGCCCTGCTTCGATATCCGCTTCGGGTTCGCCAACAATCTGATAGGTTTTTTCTTTGTCAGTGTCTTCGTCAACCAATTGAACCGTCGCGCCGAACTTGATAGTTCCAGACAATTTGGCAACATCGATCACGTCCGCCAGACTGATGATACCTTCCAGTTCTTTAACACGGCCCTCAATATGGGATTGTTCCTCGCGCGCGGCGTGATACTCGGCGTTTTCCGACAGATCGCCATGCTCACGTGCCTCGGCAATCGCCTTGATCACAGCAGGGCGACGTTCAGATTTCAGCACTTTCAACTCGACGTCCAACTTTTTAAAGCCAGCGGCGGTCAACGGGATCTTTTCCATAATGTTCTCCGGTCTTTACAAACTTGCGCGCGATCTTAGTTTTCAACGCCACTATCCACAAGTGCGTATGTGTGGATTACAATATAGTCTTTGACAGTTTTTACCCGTGTGGCTACGCAAGCAAGGCGGAAACCCGCCTGAAATGGAACATTATGACCAAAGAAAATATTTACCTGTCCGGCGGATTGCCCAAACTTTATCTGATCACCGCCGCGCCGATTATTCTGGTTATGTTGGTTAACGGTATTCACACACTGGTTGATGCCTATTTTCTAGGGGCGTTTGTCGGGGCTGATGCCCTAACCGCTGTGACCCTTATGTTCCCGATTTTCATGATGCTTATCGGGTTTTCGACATGGGTTTCCAGCGGGTTTTCCAGTGTCTTCGCGCGACTTCTCGGGGCTAAGCAACTGGATGAAGCAGGGGAGACATACGCGGGTGCTACGCTTCTTGCCCTAATTGTCAGCGCTATCGTCATCATCATATTCGCGATTTTTGGCCGCGCCATGATTGGCTGGATCGCCAATGGTTCTGATGATTTGGCGGCGATGGGTTACACCTATATGTCGATCCTGATTTTCGGATCGCCGATCATGTTCATCCTGTCGATTAACTTCGATGCCTTAAGATGTGAGGGGCGTATGCCTGCCCTTGCTGCCATCACCCTCGCCTCGTCCTTCCTTAATATGGCGTTTAACTATCTGCTTATCGTCAAGCTCGATTTTGGTGTCGCTGGTTCCGCCATTGGCACTCTCTGCGCCCAGTTCGCGGCCCTTGTCGCCATCATCATTTACCGTCGCCTGCGCGGGGCGAATTTCCAGATACGCTGGCATGGGTTCAAAATTGCCCGTCGTCACTGGCGCGAATTTCTGGCGCTGGGGGCGACAGCCAGCCTCGCCAATCTCGGCATTTCCCTGATCTCCACAATCACTATCTACAGCCTGCAAAAATGGAGCGCCAATTACGAGGTCACCGCTGGCGCTTATGGCATTATCACTCGCTTGAACACCTTCGCCTTCCTGCCGCTTTTGGGCATTAGCATCGGTATGCAAACAATTGTCGGTAATAATTACGGGGCAAAACTGTATTGGCGGTCCAACACCGCCCTAAAAATAGGTCTCGGCACGGCGCTGGTTTATAATGCCTGCTTTCAGGTGCTCTATTTTGTCTTTAAAGACAAAATCGGTTTTGTCTTTGTCGATGACGCTGCCATTGCCGCTGAGATCGGGCATATCTTGCCCATTACCACCATGCTGATGTTTATGTTCGGGGTGAACCTGATGTTTTCCTCCTATTTTCAAGCTATCGGAGACGCGGCCCGCGCCGCCATCCTCGGCATGTCCCGAACTATTTTCTTTGCGATTCCCCTGGTTTTGTTGCTGCCCTATAAACTTGGCGAGGTCGGTATTTGGGTTGCTCAACCGATCTCCGAAGTTCTGTTAACCCTTCTTGTGGTCGCCACCCTTTGGCTGCGGCAGCGAAAAACCGGGTATAAATTCGGCCTGTTTGAATAAGTTTTCGCAGCGTCGTGATTGACCCCTTCGCGGCATTTGCGCTAGGCAGTTCTCAAAGCAAAAGGAGACCCCCATGTCTACAATCGAACGCGAGTCCATGGAATATGACGTTGTCATCGTCGGCGCAGGCCCGGCGGGCCTATCGGCCGCGATTCGTCTGAAACAACTTGATGCGGATTTGAACGTTGTTGTCTTGGAAAAAGGCTCCGAGGTCGGGGCACATATCCTGTCCGGCGCGGTTCTTGATACATGTGGCCTTGATGCCCTGATCCCAGATTGGAAAGCCAAAGGCGCGCCGATCGCCACGCAGGTAACTTCCGACAAGTTATTGATGTTGGGGCAGGGCGGTTCAATCCGCCTACCGAATTTCATCTTGCCACCCCTGATGAGCAACCACGGTGCCTACATCGTCTCAATGGGCAATGTTTGTCGCTGGATGGCCGAACAAGCCGAAGAACTGGGTGTAGAAATCTTCCCCGGCATGGCCTGTTCCGAACTGATCTACGCTGATGACGGCGCCCTAAAAGGCGTGGTTGCAGGCGAATTCGGTCGTGCACCGGATGGTTCCGAGGGTCCGAATTACGAACCGGGAATGGAACTGCACGGCAAATACGTGTTCCTGTCCGAAGGGGCGCGTGGGTCACTGTCCCAACAAGTCATCGAAAACTTCGATCTAGCAGCCAATAGCGACGTGCCAAAGTTTGGCCTCGGCATGAAAGAGATCTGGGACATTAAGCCCGAAAATCACAAACTCGGCCAAGTTACCCACACGATGGGTTGGCCTTTGGGTTGGAAAACTGGCGGTGGATCTTTCATGTACCACCTTGAAAACAATCAGGTTTACGTCGGATATATCGTCGATCTGAACTACAAAAACCCGCATTTATACCCTTACATGGAATTCCAGCGCTGGAAGCACCATCCCGATATAGCCAAGGTTCTTGAAGGCGGCAAACGCGTTGCTTACGGTGCACGCGTTGTCACCAAAGGTGGCTTCCAGTCCATCCCGAAATCGGCCTTCCCGGGCGGCGCATTGCTGGGCTGCTCTGCTGGACTGGTTAACCTGCCGCGCATCAAAGGCAACCACAACGCCATGCTATCCGGCAAAGCTGCCGCCGAGGCTGCCTTCGCTGCGTTTAAAGCAGGCCGCGCCAGCGATACCCTGACCGATTACGACACCGAATTGCGTAACGGCCCAATTGGCAAAGACCTGAAACCCGTCCGCAATATCGCCCCCCTAAACGCCAGATTTGGCCCACTTGGCGGCATGATCTTCGGCGGCATTGATATGTGGGTTGCAACCATCACCAAACTCAACCCGTTTGGCACCATGAAACATGGTAAATCCGATGCCGAAGCCACTGAAAAAGCCGATAAACATCCGGTGATCAGTTATCCGAAACCTGATGGCACCTTAAGTTTTGACCGCCTAACCAATGTCAGCTTTTCCGCCACCAATCACGCCGAGGATGCGCCTTGCCACCTACAACTCGCTGATCCAAACATCCCGATTTCCAGCAATCTGCCTGATTTCGCTGAACCCGCGCAACGCTATTGCCCCGCCGGTGTGTACGAAATCATCCGTGACGAAAACGGCGATAACCCGCGTTTCCAGATCAACGCGCAAAACTGTGTGCATTGCAAAACCTGTGACATCAAAGATCCCGCGAAAAACATCACTTGGATGACTCCACAAGGCGCTGAGGGGCCTAATTACCCGAATATGTGAACGTTTTTGTGCACGAATAGATTGAATCGTAACGCTTTGCGACATAGATTCCCCTAAACCACTTAAGGGAGCCGTTTGTGCGACATTTTAAATCTGTAATTCTGGCGGCAATTTTATGCTGTCCTTCGGTAACTTTTGCCCAAGGACTCGCTGGACCATATCTTGCTGCCAGTAGCGCAAATTACGACGGCAGCTTTGCCGACGCGGCCGAATATTATGCCCGCGCCATGCAAGCCGACCCGACGAATAAGTTCATCGAACAGAACGCGCTGGTGTCGTTTGTTGCCGCTGGCGAATTTGCACAGGCACTGGAAATAGCTGAACGCGTTGGCGCAAACCAAAACCTTTATGTTGATATGGTTCTGATGGCTAATCATGCGACCTTCGGTGAATTCACCTCTGCGCGGAATAGCTTTCCCGCTGATAGCCGCCAAGTATCGGCGCTGCTAGCGGGCCTTCTAGATGCGTGGATAAGTGTTGGAACTGGCGATGCCGAAACCGCATTGGCAGGGTTTGATGCAATGGATCAGAACGACACTGTTGCCCTTTATGGTCAATATCACAAAAGCTTGGCGTTGGCCTATCTCGATGATTTTGCGGGCGCTGCTGAAATCCTGAATGGCGATGATGGGCCGCTGCATCTCGATCTTGGTAGCATCGAGGCGCATGTGCAAATCCTCTCCGAGCTTGGCCAAAAGGAGGCGGCATTGGCCCTCCTCTCCAATGTTAGTAAAGGCGACCCGTTGAAAGCATTGCGTGACCGTCTGGAAGCGGACGAAGAAATCACGTTCACGCATATCGGCACACCTGCGCAAGGTATGGCGCAAGCGCTGGCAACAATGGCGGCGGCCCTTAGCCGCGATGAACCCAATCGTTTGGCACTATTTTATGCGCGTTTAGCGCAGCATCTCGACCCCAATTATGTCGAAGCCATGATCACAGCGGCCGATATATTGGAAGGCGAAGAACAATATGACCTCGCAAGTGCTGCGTTCGCGATGGTTCCAAATGACGCGCCCCAGTATAAATCTGCCGCAATTGGCCAAGCCGAGGTTCAGCGACGTGGCGGGGATGTTGACGGTGCAACGCAAACACTGATTGAACTGGCGGATACCTATCCCAGTGATGTGAATGTCTTAAACGCACTTGGCGATATATATCGCGGCGTCGAAAACTTTGCGGATGCGGACATCGCTTATTCGCGTGCAATCGACAATCTGCAAAATCCGCCCCAAGCATATTGGGTGCTGTTTTATACACGTGGTATCAGCAATGAACGCCTTGGCGAATGGGACGAGGCCGAAGCAGATTTTCGCCGTGCGCTGGAATTATCGCCAAACGAGCCCGCTGTACTGAACTATCTTGGATATTCTTTCATTGAAATGGAAATTAATATGGAAGAAGCCCAACAGATGATTGAAACGGCATCTGCAAATGCGCCGGAAAATGGCGCGATCACTGACTCGCTGGCATGGGTTCTGTACCGTTTAGGAAAATTCGAAGAAGCCGTCCCCCATATGGAGCGGGCCGCACGCCAAATGCCCGTGGATCCTGTTATCAATGATCACCTTGGTGATGTGCTCTGGATGGTTGGTCGCAAGGTGGAGGCGCGTTTTCAGTGGCGCCGCGCACTGTCATTTGATCCAGCCGAGATCGACGAAACCCGTATTCGGCGTAAGTTGGATGTTGGGCTGGATTTAGTTCTGGAAGAAGAATCCGACATTTGATGTTACATGATATCGCGTACGCTAAAGTGAATTTGTGTCTGCACATTACGGGGCAACGTGATGATGGTATGCATTTGCTTGATAGCGTTGTGGTTTTCCCGGAAATTGGCGACCTATTAACGGCTGAAATCTCCGAAGAACTTTCACTTGTGGTCAGCGGGCCTTTTGGCGCGGGACTGGTTGGCGACAATCTTATACTACAAGCTGCCCGCCTGATGGGGGTTACAGCAAAACTTCACCTGACTAAAAACCTTCCAATCGCGTCCGGGATTGGCGGCGGATCCGCAGACGGGGCGGCCAGTATTCGGTTATTGTCGGAATTAACCGCGAGCCCTCGACCGTCCTTACACGAATTAAGCGCATTAAGCGCCGACATCCCTGTTTGCCTTTTGCAAAAACCGACCCGAATGCAAGGGATCGGTGAAACATTGTCGCCATTGCCAGCCCTACCGACCTTCTGGATCGTTTTGGTCAATGCCGGGCAAGAGGTTAATACCGGACAAGTTTTTAGGAAAATGACGAAACGCGATCATCCTCCGATGACGATCCCCGCTGGTTTTTTGAATTTTGAGAGCTTTATCACGTTCCTTTCGCGACAAAGAAATGACATGCAATCTGCGGCGATTGCTACTTGCCCAATAATAACCGAGGTATTAGCCGCAATCGAAAGTACGCAAGATTGCGCTTTCGTAAGAATGAGTGGTTCTGGTGGCACCTGTTTTGGCCTTTATGAAACCGAAGCGGCGGCGACCACCGCTGCGACACAGATCCAAGCTGACCATCCCGAATGGTGGGCGGTGTCTGCGAAAGTGTAAATCAGAAGGAAATCCTCCCGCCCGTCGAAGTTGGATTTTATCCAACATCTCCCGTTGGGCCGGGCCTCGCTGCGCTCGGATTAATGCACTTCGTTAACACAAATCATATGCATAGGTTGTGCATGCATTGTGCATAGGTTGTGCATACGAAAAACAGGGATTTTGGCGAAAAGGTTAACGCGTCAAGTGATCCGCGAAACCACAAATTCGGCCAACTCGTCCAGATGTGTTTTCAACGGGCTGTCCGGTAGAGGCGCAAGTGATTTTCGGGCCACATTTGCCCAACTTAACGCTCGTACTTTCGTGGCCTCCAATGTGCGGTGTTTTGCCATTAATTCCAGTGCATGTTCCAAGTCGCCATCCTGCTGTTGGCGTTTGCCGATGGTACGTGCCCAGAACGTGCGTTCGTTGCTATCCCCTTGAGAAATAGCCATAATAACCGGAAGGGTCAATTTTCCCTCGCGAAAGTCATCACCCGTATTTTTCCCCAGCGCGCTGCTAGCGCCACCGTAATCCAATAGATCATCGACAATCTGGAAACTTACCCCTAGCGCATCACCATATCCGCGCAAGGCATCAACCTGATCTTCGGGTGCCCCAGCAATAACACCTCCAACCTCGCACGCTGCTGCAAATAACGCCGCTGTTTTCCCGCGGACCACCTGAAGGTAAATTTCTTCTGTAGTTTCAATGTTTTGCGCGGCGGTTAGCTGTAAGACCTCCCCCTCCGCAATCACTGCTGAAGCATTGGCAAGGATGTCCAAAACCCGCAAACTTCCCGTTTCAATCATCAACTGAAAAGACCGCGCAAACAGGAAATCGCCAACCAGAACCGATGATTTATTGTCCCACAACAAATTTGCCGTTGGCCGCCCGCGCCGCTGTCCGCTTTCGTCAACCACGTCATCATGAAGCAGGGTGGCTGTGTGAATGAACTCAACCGTTGCAGCCAATTTAACGTGATCGTCGCCGTCATATCCGCACATTCGTGCTGCGGCCAAGGTCAACATCGGGCGCAGGCGTTTGCCTCCCGCTTCAACCAGATGTGCCGTAACCTCTGGAATTCGTGGGGCATTTTCGCTACTCATCCGCGTAGAGATCAGCGTATTCACCGCCGACATATCATCCGATAACACATCTTGAAGCCGCTCAAACGGCCCGTGATTTTTCGACATGTAAACCCCCTCGACGTTACACAATTCAGCCTCTATCTTGAGACTATGAAAGAACTTATTCGTACCACTGATCCGACCGTCGTAGCCTTCGCCAGCGCACTCCTTCGTGGCGAAGATATAGAGCCCTTTGTCCTTGACGTAAATATGAGTGTTTTGGAAGGTGGCATCGGCCTGTTTCCGCGCCGCGTTATGGTTGCCAATGAGCATCTGTTCCGTGCTCGCGCAATCCTTTCTGATAACGAAATTGAGTTGCCTGAGCTAAAATGATCACCGAGCTGACACATGATAACTTTCTCAACGGGAAAATAAAAATCTGGCAGCCAAAACAGGGATACCGCGCGGCAACTGACCCGGTGTTGTTGGCCGCCGCGATTGCCGCCAAACCCGGAAATACGGTGTTGGAATTGGGATGTGGTGTGGGTACGGCCATTGCGTGCCTGTGCCGACGTTTACCTAAGATTTCTGCGTATGGCCTTGAAATACAAGAAGAATATGCGCTTCTTGCACGGCGAAATTCGGCCGAAAATAGTCTGGAGCTTTCGGTTCATGTCGGCGACGTGTTGTCCCCCCCCGAGCCCATACGCCAAATGAATTTTGACGAAGTGTTTCTAAACCCCCCTTTCTTTGAGCGTGCAGCCGTATCCGCTCCGGGTATTTTAGCTAAAAATATTGCTCATATTGAAGGGGCTGCGGTGCTAAGCGATTGGATTAATACGGCAATTAGGCGTACTAAACCGCTTGGACATTTTACAATTATTCATCGCTCGGAGCGACTGGCCGATATTCTGGAAATTTTGAACCCTAAGGCGGGGGATATCCGTGTCCTGCCGCTTGCATCGCGTAAAAACCGGGATGCCGCCCGTGTAATTATCCGTGCGCGCAAAGGTGCAAAAGGGGCGACGAGACTACTTGCTCCGCTGATTCTTCATGAGGGTAGCGAACATACGGGTGACGGCGATAATTATTCAGATCGTGCGAGGAATATATTGCGCCATATGTCCTGTATAGAGATGTGAGTAATTGTAGGAAGACACCATTATCCGAAAGTTTTTTGTAAAGGACTGATGACAAAGCAACAAATCTGTGGTGAAATATTTCTACTGTCGAAAACTTAGAAGGAGAGACGAATGAGCATGAGTTCCCATTTGACCGAGCTTCGTAAGAAACATGAAACCCTTTCCGAGAAAATAGAAATAGAACAGCGAAGTCCGGGGTCGGACAACCTGAATATTTCAGAACTTAAAAAAGAAAAACTACAGTTGAAACAAGAAATTGAGCGTGTTGCGGCGCAAGTCTAGTTTCAGGCGCGGCACGGTTATTTCCGTGCCGCCATTGCCAAGAATTGGTTGATCCAACCGCCCCATTCTTTATTGTGAACTTGTTGGCCAAGTGAATTCCGGGCTTGTTTTTCGACATCTTCAGGAATTATTCCAGATAGTCTTACGTCAATCAAATCATTGACGAAATCTGATGAAAATTCTGGATGAGGTTGAACGCTTATGGCATCTGGGTTTTCGGGATCGCCATATGCAAGGGCCGCAAATTCACAAAAATCCGACTTGGCAATTACCGTTGTATTCGGGGGGAGTTGTGTGACCTGATCTTGATGAAGTGCGTGTCCCGAAAATCCGTCGCTCATGCCACTCATCCAATTGGGGGCGTCTTCGGTTTGGTACTTCTGGATGCCTAATCCCCAGCCTTTGGACGATTTTTCAGCCTTACCGCCCATGGCTTCCGCCAAAATTTGATGTCCAAAACAAATCCCGGCAACCGGAATTTTTTTGGCAATGCTTTGGCGTAAAAAATCTTTAAGTGGTTCGATCCAAGGCAGGTCGTCATACACGCCGTGGCGCGAACCCGTGACAATCCATCCGTCAGCCGCGTCAGGATTTCCGAGCGGCTCATTGGCACATACGCGAATGATAAAGAACGTAGTTTCAGGACTTTTCTCGTGTAATAATTTCACAAACATCGAGGGATAATCGCCGTATTTTTCAACTAACGCTTCGTGAACTTCACCGGTTTCTAGGATACCTATTTTCATGACCTTTCCACGCACATTGCGACCCCCATGCCACCACCGATACATAATGTAACCAAGCCCTTTTTTGCGTCACGGCGGCGCATTTCGAACAACAATGTGTTCAACGCGCGCGCACCAGATGCGCCGATCGGGTGGCCGATGGCGATGGCTCCGCCGTTGACGTTTACGATCGCTGGATCCCAGCCCATGTCTTTATTAACGGCGCAGGCCTGGGCGGCGAAAGCCTCGTTTGCTTCAACCAAATCAAGGTCACTGACGCTCCAACCTGCTTTGTCCAAAGCTTTGCGGCTAGCGTAGATTGGGCCCGCGCCCATAATCGACGGGTCTAGGCCAGCTGTTACATAGGATACAATGCGGGCTAGGGGGATGATCCCGCGCTTCGCAGCATTTTCTACGCTCATCAACAGTGTGGCGGCCGCGCCGTCGTTTAACCCCGACGCATTGGCTGCGGTGACGGATCCGTCTTTCGCGAACGCAGGCCGCAATTTTTGCATGGCTTCAAGGGTTGCGCCGTGGCGGATATATTCGTCGCTATCGATCACAATATTACCCTTGCGGGTTTTGATGGTAAACGGAACAATTTCGTCCTCGAATTTGCCAGATTTTTGCGCGGCTTCCGCTTTATTTTGTGAGGCGACTGCAAATGCATCTTGCAAATCGCGGCTAATGTTCCATTTCTGGGCAATATTTTCAGCCGTTTGACCCATGTGGTAATCGTTGAACGCATCCCATAATCCATCGCGAACCATCGAATCGACAAAATTCATGTCGCCCATTTTCTTACCGGAACGCAGGTTCGCAACATGGGGTGACATTGACATATTTTCTTGCCCGCCAGCGATGATAATATCTGCGTCACCAAGCATTATATGTTGCGCCCCAATTGCAACAGCGCGAAGTCCGGAGCCGCAAACCTGATTAATGCCCCATGCCGAACTTGCCGCTGGCAAGCCTGCGTTGATATGTGCTTGGCGTGCGGGGTTTTGGCCTTGACCAGCGGTAAGAACTTGGCCCAGAATTGTTTCGGAAACATCGGCGGCATCGACATTGGCACGTTCCAGAACCGCCTTGATAACAGTTGCGCCTAAATCATGTGCGGGTGTGTTGGTAAACGCGCCCATGAAACTGCCGACAGCGGTACGTGCGGCTGAGGCGATTACGACATTTGTCATATGAATTCCTTTCGGTTTTCACATGTGTATCACAGGATAATTAAACAACCAGCCCTCAACCGACGCTTTTGTGCGTGGTACTGAAATTCCAAAATGGCAGTTCTGGAAGGGCAGTTGGTTTGCCTATCAGGTACCCTTGCAAACAATCAACGCCAAGTTCTGCCGCAGCCGATGCTTCACCTTCGGTTTCGACAAATTCGGCAACTGTAAACATGTCAAAATGTTCGCTGATTTTCACCAGTGCTTCAACGAGAACGCGGTTGTCTTTGTTATGTGGGAGGTCCCGAATGAACAAGCCGTCGATTTTAACAATGTCGAATTTGAAGTCCCTGAAATACCTAAACGCTGTCGAGCCGGTACCGAAATCGTCCAGCGCGATACTGCAGCCAAAACTGCGTGCATGTTCAAGGAAGGCGGCAGTTTTTTCTATATCTGACATCGCCGCCCCCTCGGTTATTTCAAGGATTAGGCGTTCGCCGAGGCCCGTTGCACGCGCCTCAAATATTTTGTTCCAGCGTTCATCGCCCATTGAGTGCATCGATAGATTGATCGAAAGACGAATGTCGGGATTCTCATGCAAGCAATCAAATGCGAGGTCCAGAGTTTTACAATCTACCAACCGTCCGAGGGGGGTGTTTTCGACGAATGGGATAAATTGCCCCGCAGCAACCACAGAATCATCGGGCATTCTGATCCTTGCCAGACCCTCGAAAAATGCAATAAACCCGTCAGCGCCGGAACGCACAATGGGTTGATAAAATAACTCTATCCGCCCATCTCGTAACGCTTCGGAGACACGTTTGATTTCCTGTCTTGCCAGTTTGCTGGACACGATCGCTTCTTCGGCAATATGCTCATGCGATGGAATCATTGTGCTCTCCTTTCGTTCTTGACTATGACAGGAAATATCGCTCGTGGACTCTTAATAGTTCGTGAATTTTCACCAAATGTTCCTTTAATGTTCGGAAAATTTTAAATGAAATGGAGATGTCGATGGGAAATAGATGTGAATGGTGTGGTTCAGAGCAGATATATACCGACTATCACGACACCGAATGGGGCGTTCCGGAATATGATAGTCGTGCACTGTTCGAAAAGCTGGTTCTGGACGGGTTTCAAGCAGGGCTAAGTTGGCTTACAATATTGAAAAAACGGGATAATTTTCGCTCGGCATTCGATGGGTTTCAGCCGGCGTTGATAGCAGAATATACGGAAACTGATGTACAGAGATTACTATTAAACGCCGGAATCATCAGGCATCGCGGTAAGATCGAGGCAACGATTGGTAACGCACAGGCATGGTTGCGGATAGAGGAACGCGAAGGGTTTGACACCTATCTGTGGAACTACATGGACAGGTCCCCGACGCAGAATACATATGAAACCTTGGCCGAGATTCCGACGCAAACGCCCCTGTCTGCACGAATTTCAAAAGATTTAAAAAACGAGGGTTTTAAATTTTGCGGCCCAACGATTGTCTATGCCTTTATGGAGGCGGTTGGTATGGTCAATGACCATGAAATAACCTGCCCTCGCCACGCCGAAGTTGCCGCAATGGCGCGTTAATATGCTGCCATAATCGCAGCGATTACGGCTTTTGCATTCTCGCTGTTCCAGTCCGCGCCGCCAGTTAGACGTGCGACTTCGTTCCCTTCGGGGTCCAGTAACACGGTGACAGGCAGGCCAAGAACACCCATGCTGCGGGCCAGTTGCCCTTTTGGGTCCAACAGGATCGGCAGGCTTGAAATTTCGGTTTCGGCGTAGAATTCGTTGATTCCTGACAAGCGGTTTCTGCCGGTTGCGATGGTCATTACCGCAAACGTTTCGCCCCCGATTTCTTGGTTCAGCGCGTCTAATTCCGGCATTTCCTCGCGACAGGGTGCGCACCATGTTGCCCAAAAATTAACTAGTCGAAATTTGCCGTTGGATTCGGCCAAGGTCATCTCGACGCCATTCACATCTGTGAAGGCAAGCAATACGGGCGCAATTGGTGTTCCGTGGACTTTCAATTTGCGCATATCGCCTTCGCGCATATCAATAATAGCCTGCAATTCAACCGCATCGGCCATGGTAGCCATTACGGGATTTGCACCCAAAGACAGGGCGGCGTATAGCAGGGCAAGAAGGGGCAGTTTCATTGGCGGCCTCATATATGACAGGTAACTAATATGTCGGACAAAAAGACATCGAATGCAATGTGGGGCGGAAGGTTTGCCTCGGGGCCAGACGCGATTATGGAGGCGATCAATGCCTCGATAAGTTTTGATAAACGCATGGCTCGTCAGGACATAGAAGGTTCCCGCGCCCACGCAGCGATGTTGGCTGCCCAGGGTATAATTACTAATAACGATGCAAGCGCGATCAGGGAAGGCCTGCTCACGATATTGTCAGAGATAGAGAACGGGACGTTTGAATATTCCGCAGCGCTTGAGGATATTCATATGAATGTCGAGGCGCGTTTGAAGGATTTGATCGGGGAACCTGCGGGGCGTCTTCATACGGCGCGCTCGCGCAATGATCAGGTGGCAACAGATTTCAAACTGTGGACGCGGGATCAGATGGATGCTGTGATTGACGGGATAACGGCGTTGATTGGGGCGTTGCTGGATCAGGCCGAGGCTGGTGCCGATATGGTTATGCCCGGTTTCACACATTTGCAGGTCGCCCAACCCGTGACTTGGGGTCATCACATGATGGCCTATGTGGAGATGTTGGGACGGGATCGTTCACGGTTTCAGGACGCTCGTTTAAGGATGAACGAGTCTCCGTTAGGGGCGGCGGCATTGGCAGGTACTTCATTCCCGATTGATCGGGATATGACGGCAAAGGCGCTTGGTTTTGATCGGCCCGCAGCGAATTCACTGGATGCGGTTGCTGATCGTGACTTCGCGTTGGAATTTTTGTCCTGTTCTTCGATTTGTGCAACTCATCTTTCACGATTTGCCGAAGAACTTGTGATTTGGTCCTCGGCGCAGTTTCGATTTGTGACTCTTTCAGATCGGTTTTCTACGGGATCTTCGATCATGCCACAGAAGAGAAATCCTGATGCGGCGGAATTGGTTCGTGCAAAAGTCGGGCGGATCAATGGCGCGTTGATCGGGTTGCTTACGGTGATGAAGGGCCTGCCTTTGGCCTATTCCAAAGACATGCAAGAAGACAAAGAACAGGTGTTTGATGCGGCTGACAGTCTGATGTTGGCGCTGGCTGCAATGACCGGAATGGTCGGGGATATGACGCCGAATGCCGATAACTTGCGGATAGCCGCAGCCACGGGGTTTTCGACAGCTACAGATTTGGCGGATTGGCTGGTTCGTGAACTTGGACTACCCTTCAGAGATGCCCATCACATCACCGGATCGCTGGTGAAAATGGCCGAGGATAACGCATGTGATTTGCCAGAACTGACGCTGGAAATGATGCAGTCCGTGCATAGCGACATTAATGCACAGGTATTCAATGTATTAGGTGTAGACAACTCCACGTTGAGTCGTGCATCTTACGGCGGAACGTCGCCATCTCAGGTTCGCCAACAGATTGAACGCTGGAGGAATGAAGGATGAGACTTATTCTGATCATAGTCGGAATAACCATAATGGGTTCTCTCGCATCTTGTGGGATAAAAGGGGATCCGTTAACGCCGAGTTCTTCGACGGGGATCGGATAACCGCTTAAGTTTGTTCTTATATAGAGCAACAAAGGGGGAAGTATGTTCCGTAAATTAATTATCGCTATGGCTATGATGTTGTTGGCGTCCACGGCGAGTGCGCATGATAAATGGCGCGCTGGAGAGTTCCGTGGAGCTGTTATCCTAACTATCACTGGCAATGTTGCATTACCTACGCGTGGCGCGAGCAACGAAGATATAGACAAGTTCTTCTCCTATAATGATCTGACATTCGACAAGGCAACGCAATTTGATGCAGCAGCACTTGCGACGTTGCCGCAAGTAACGATTGATGCCGATTTTCCTAAGGATGGCCATGTTGGCGAATACACAGGACCATTGGTGTCGGATGTGCTGCGCTCGGCACGTGCAACTGGTACGACAGTAACATTCCGTGCATTGGACGGGTACGCGATCGAAGTTCCCATGCAGGATTTGATCGACAACGGTGCCGTTCTCGCTCTGAAACTTGATGGCATACCATTTGGTATTGGCGATTTTGGTCCAACACAATTGGTGTTTCCACGCTTAGATCGTGCAGACCTGACTGACATGAACGATGATTGGTGGGTTTACTCAATTTATCATATTCATGTTGAATAGGGCGCATTTCCTCTTGGCTAAGGTGCGCGCTTACATCTATATCGATCCACAAGTTTCTTTGTGATGGATATGTCTGATGGACCACTTTATTTACCGCGATGGCGCATTATTTGCTGAAGACGTAGCGATTTCTGAAATCGCTGCGTCTGTCGGAACCCCGTTTTATGTTTATTCTACCGCAACTTTGCAGCGACATTATCAGGTGTTTGATGATGCGTTGCAGGGAATGGATCATCTGATTTGCTATGCTATGAAGGCAAATTCTAACATGGCCGTTTTGCGTGTGATGGCGGAAATGGGCGCCGGGATGGACGTGGTGTCAGGCGGGGAATACGCGCGCGCAGTTGCTGCCGGTGTTTCTACCGACAAGATAGTGTTTTCCGGTGTTGGAAAAACACGTGAGGAAATGGTGCTTGCGCTGAATGGGGGGATCCGCCAATTCAACGTAGAAAGTGAACCTGAATTACGGACGCTTAACGAAGTGGCGATTTCCTTGGGGAAAGTTGCGCCGATTACCGTACGTGTGAACCCTGATGTTGATGCTAAAACGCATGCAAAAATCGCAACTGGCAAGGCTGAGAATAAATTTGGTATTCCAATCGCCAAGGCTCGTGCGGTTTACGCCGAAGCGGCCGCTATGGCGGGCATCGATATCGTCGGCATTGATGTTCATATCGGCAGCCAGCTAACCGACCTTGAACCTTACGAAAACGCCTTTCAAAAAGTTGCAGAGCTGACCGAAGTTTTACGTGCAGATGGCCATACTATTAAGCGCCTTGATCTTGGCGGTGGACTGGGCATCCCTTATGAGCGTTCTAACCAAGCGCCGCCTTTGCCGATGGAATATGGTGATGTTATTCGCCGGACGGTAGGCCATTTGGGATGTGAAATCGAAATTGAACCCGGTCGTTTGATTGCCGGAAACGCAGGGTTGCTCGTTACCAGCGTGATTTATCCAAAAGAAGGCGATGGGCGCAATTTCCTGATCGTTGACGCCGCCATGAACGATTTAATTCGCCCCGCAATGTATGAAGCGCATCACGATATTATTCCGGTGATTGAAACCGCTGCAGGTGTTGAGCCACAACCATTCGATATTGTCGGGCCTATATGTGAATCCGGCGATACATTTGCCAAACAACGTGACATGCCCGCGCTTCAATCGGGGGATCTGATCGCCTTTCGTTCGGCGGGTGCTTACGGTGCTGTTATGTCCAGCGAATACAACACGCGCCCTATGATTCCCGAGGTTCTGGTGAATGGTGATCAATTTGCCGTGGTTAGAGCCCGTCCGACCTATGAAGAGATGATAAATCGCGATACAATACCGGAATGGATGGCGTAGCTCACGTCGTTCGGTCGATGTGAGGATGAATGAAACAACCAACTAATACTCGCTATATCAGTGCGTTAAGTCGCATTCGCGGGAAAATCACGCTATCGAAAATAGCGTTGTGGTTGGAGGTATTGTCACGTCGATTCTGGCCTGTTCTTACGCTTGGCCTGTTCGCTTACGCGTTCACCGCCTTTGGCGGGTTCACGCTACTTTCAGCAAAAAATGGTACGATCCTGATCGCGGCGATAACTGTCCTTGCGTTGGTTCTGGCGGTTTTTGCACTGCGACAGTTTCAAATCCCCAGCCAGGGGATGGCGCTTGATCGTCTTGACGAGGGGATGGATGGGCACCCTATTGCAACCCTTCGCGATCAGTCAGCGACCGGAGAAAATGACGATCTAACACAGATGCTTTGGGATAGGCATCAACAACGCATGGTCGATCAGGCGGTTTCGGTCCAACCGTCGCTTCCTGATTTACGCTTGGCATCGCGCGATAAATTTGGGTTGCGCCTGATGGCGTTAGTGCTTGGTTTTGCGGCGATTACGTTCGCGCCACGTGACGCGGTTCAAACATTACAAAATGTTCTGACACCGTCAATCGAAGCTGCCGAGATAAGTATCAGTTACGAGGCTTGGGCTAATCCGCCCGCATATACCGGCAAACCTGCCGTCTATATGTTGGAGGTTGCGAGCGACGAAAAGTTGCTTTTGCCCGAAGGCACGGAACTTGTTATTCGCGTATATGGCCTAGTTGACGAGACGCAACTAGAAGAAACGGTTTCCGGCGAATCTATTGGGTTATCCGGCGAACAAGAAGGATTGAAATCCGTCAATTTCAACATTGAACAAGCCGGAATTGTGCGGCTTATGGACGGGGAAGATGAACTTGCTTCGTGGCAAATTTCAATTGAGCCTGATCACCCTCCATCGATAATACTAACCGAAGATCCTAGCCGAAATGGTAGCGGGGCGATGCAAATGCCCTTTGAAGCAAGTGACGATTATGGCGTCGTTTCCGGCACCGCAGTGATCACGCTTGATTTGCCAAACGTAGATCGCCGTTATGGGCTTTTGCCCGATCCGGTGGAGATTGAACCGATCACTCTTGAATTACCAATGCCGTTTTCTGGCAAGACAGATATTGTCGTCGAAACGTTAATTGAGGATCTAAGCGAACATTTATGGGCGAATTTACCCGCAACAATTGAATTGACGATTGTCGATGCCGCTGGGCAGGAAGGGTATGCAACAATCACTACGGACAGCCTGCCCGCAAAACGGTTCTACGTGCCCATTGCCGCAGCTTTTGCCGAACAAAGGCGTGACTTATTGTGGTCGTCCGATAACGATCTTGGTGTCCTGCCGATATTGAAAGCTGCTACATTTATGCCCGAAGATTTGCAGCTCTCGGCGTCTAGCTATCTTATGGTTCGTACCGTGATGCGCCGGTTAGAATACATGCTTGTCGATGGCCTGTCAGAGGGCGAGCGTACCGAGATTACCGATCTTCTATGGGAAGTTGCGAACCGCCTCGAAGAGGGTGATCTATCTGATGCGCGTGAACGTCTACGCCGTGCTCAGGAGCGCCTCGCGAAAGCGTTGGAGGAGAATGCCGACCAAGCCGAGTTGGATCAATTGATGGAGGAGCTTCGCGAAGCGACCGAAGATTATTTGCAGGCATTGTCCGATGAGGCCCAACAAAACGGCGATATGCAACAGGCCGATTCAAACAACCCAACGATCACCCAAGATGAAATTCAGGAAATGATGGATCGTATCCAGGAGCTTATGGATAACAGTCAGACCGCTGAAGCACAGGAATTGTTAGAAGAACTTCAACAACTACTGGAAAACCTGCAAATGACTGACCAACAAGCACAAGGGGAGGGTCAGGGGCAGGGCGAAGCAGGCGAACAAATGCAGGAAATGCAGGATGCGCTTGATGAACAACAAGGCCTCTCGGATGATACTTTCCAGCAATTGCAAGAATCGTTGAGTGGAGAGAACGAGCCTCGAGATAGTCAGGAATTGGCGGATCGCCAAGAAGCGCTGCGCGAATTGCTCGAGGAAATGCAAGAAGGCGCTGCTGGGCGCGAACGGGTCGAGGACGCCGAACGCAACATGGGCGAGGCCCGTGATCGCCTTGAGGAGGGCGACACAGCAGGTGCACTGGACAGGCAAGCCGAGGCCATCGAGAACATGCGCGAAGGTATCCGCGAACTTGCCGAAGAAATGCAGCAGGGCGAGGATGGTGGCACTGGTGACAATGCCGGCCAACGCGATACCGCCGAGGTTGATCCGTTGGGCAGACCCCTTGGTGATGGCGGAGGTGTCACAACTGGCGACGAGATGTTGCAAAATGAATCTGCAATTGATCGCGCGCGTGAATTACTCGACGAGATTCGCCGCAGGTCTGGTGAAACCGAAAGACCGGCC
>CAZYMT010000018.1:11427-27656 GCA_964649035.1 uncultured Rhodobacterales bacterium | reverse complement strand
CCCAAGTTTCCGCGCCGTCGCCAGATCGAGGGTCCATGTTTGCAACACCCCGTTTTCCACAATCGCCCGCTGCGCAGTCGCCAATCCTTCGGCGTCAAAGGGTTTCGAGCCGGAAATACGGGCGCGGTGCGGGTTCTCGATCAAGGACATGCCATCTGGCAAAATAGCCTGACCCATCGCGTCTTTTAGCCAACTGGAACCGCGTGCAATCGCCGCGCCGTTAATCGCCGCAACCAAATGCCCGATCAGCGTGGATGAAATACGTTCGTCAAACAACACCGGAAACGTGCCGGTGGGTGGGCGGCCCGGATTGGCGCGTTCAACTGTGCGTTCCCCCGCAATCCGCCCGATCTCGGCGGCAGTAGGCAGGTCAGACCCGTAAATCCGCCCTTCGCCATTATGATCGCGTTCCATCATCAGGCCATCACCTGTGATCGCCACACAAAATGTCGAGCGTGAACTGCGCCCATAGCCGCCGCTAAATCCGTTACTGGCGGCAATCCAAACGTCAGACCGCGAATATCCGGCACCGGCGCTATCAACCTTGCTGACATCTTTGACGTTCAACGCGGCGGCCTCCGCCTCCAACGCATCTGCCTGTAAATCGGCCGAGGATGGCGCATCAGACGGATCGCAAAGGTCCAGATCATCACGCCAATTCTTCGCCAACTGATCTGGATCAGCCAGACCACAATAGGGGTCCTCGGGCGCTTCACCTGCCATAGCAACAGCGCGTTCGGCCATGATCGCCATTGTTTCCGGCCGTAAATCCGATGTTGAAACACAAGCCTGCCGTTTGCCGACAAACACCCGCAGGCCCAGATCGACGCCTTCAGCGCGTTCGGCATGTTCCAGTTTACCGTTCAGAACCTCGATCGACTGGCTGTCGCCTTGGACCGCCATCGCATCGGCCCCGTCGGCCCCGGCTTTTTTCGCGGCGGCTAATAATGCGCTCGTCAAATTTTCCAAAGATTGTGTCATATGCCCGATCCGATTATTCGTTTCCCTTCACATATAGCAACACTGTGACGTTTTCCACTTGGAACCCCGAAAGAATTACGTTCAGATGCAACAAATCTTATTGAAGGACGCCAAACATGACTAATTCTGCTTATGAAAACCTGATCGAATACATCAAAACCACCTCGGCGTTGGAGGAAATCGGCGGCGTTCTTGGTTGGGATCAGGAGGTCATGATGCCGCGCAAGGGTAACGCCCAGCGTTCCGAACAAACCGCTGCGTTGGAGGCCGCAATCCACGCGCGCCGCACCGATCCTCAGTTTGCGGATTTGATCGCGGCAGTAGACCCCAGCGGCACTGACCAAGCGGTTAAGGTCAATGTGACCGAGGCCCAGCGCACCTATGACCGCGCCACAAAAATTCCGGCGTCTTTGGCCACCGAACTGGCACGGGTTACGTCCGGCGCACAACAAGTTTGGGCTGACGCCCGCGCCGCCAATAAATACGCCGACTTCGCGCCGACGCTGAAAAAAGTTCTGGACCTGAAACGGCAGGAGGCCGCGTGTTTATCCGACGGTGATCCGTATGATGCGCTGCTCGATGATTTTGAGCCGGGGATGAAATCGGAACCTCTGGCCGAGATTTTGGGCCGCCTGCGTCCCGGATTGACCGAACTGCGCGGGAAGATCGCCGAAAAAGGTCTCGATGTGCCCCAAATCACCAAAGTTTACGGTGGCGATCAGCAAATGGCCGTCGCCCATCGTCTAGCCGAAGCATTTGATTATGATTGGGAGGCCGGTCGTCTGGACCTGTCCGTTCACCCGTTTTCAAGCGGCAGCAATAACGACTCGCGGATCACCACGCGCGTTGCTGAAAACAATGTTTTCGATTGTTTCTATTCTACGATCCACGAGGTTGGGCATTCCAAATACGAACAGGGCATGCCCTTGGCGTTGGCGGGAACGCCCGCAGGTAAATATGCCTCAATGGGGGTGCATGAAAGCCAATCCCGTCTCGCTGAAAACCAGATTGGCCGTTCACGCGAATTCACCAGCTGGATGTTCGGGGTAATGACTGACGAAATGGGTGATTTCGGACTGAAAACTCCCGAAGAATTGTATCGCGCAGCCAACCGCGTCGAAACCGGATTTATCCGCACCGAGGCCGATGAAATCCATTACAATCTGCACGTTCTGCTACGGTTTGAACTGGAACGCGCGCTGATCCGTGATGATCTGCAAGTTGCTGACCTCGAAGCGGTCTGGAACGAAACCTTTGAACGCGATTTTGGCGTTAAAGTCCCCGATGCGGCGAACGGTGTCCTGCAAGATGTTCACTGGTCCGTCGGCCTGTTCGGCTATTTCCCGACCTACAGCTTGGGTAATATCTATGCCGGTGAACTTTATGCCAGCTTTCGCGCCGATACCCCGTCACTGGATGCAGATACCGCCAAGGGAGACACCACCAAAGTCATGGCTTGGATGGGCAAACATATTCATCAAAAGGCGCATCTATCAACGCCGGAGCAAACCATCGCCAACGCGGTTGGCCACATGCCCAGCGAAAAACCGTTACTGGAATATCTGGAGCGGAAGTTTGGCGATTTGTATGACTTGTAAGGCAAACAAATGACCGGACATTTTTCCGCCTTTTCGCTTGTCGTGCCTGACTACGACGATGCGCTTAATTTCTATGTTGGCAAGCTGGGTTTTCGCCTGATCGAAGACATTGATATGGGCGATAAACGCTGGGTTACGGTTGCACCGAACGGGGCGAGCGAAACCAAATTAGTGCTCGCGCAAGCCTCAGATCCTGAACAAACAGCCGCCATCGGAAACCAGACCGGCGGGCGGGTTGGTTTCTTTCTGCATGTCGACGATTTTGATGCGGCGCATTCCGATATGCTGGCCAAAGGCGTTAAATTCGCCGAGGAGCCGCGTAATGAACCATATGGCAAGGTTGCGGTCTTTAGTGATCCATACGGAAATCAGTGGGATTTGTTGCAGCTTAAAGAACCAAAAATTCTTACCGAGGCGCAATAATAACCGGAACCATAGTCGCCGCCCGCAGTTTCGCCAAAACCCGGCGACCCTCGCGGCGATTGCAAAGCTCGATCAATGACAGCGCCCCGCCTTCATGCTGGATATGGAGGTCATGGGCGCGGTAATTCTCGGTATCCGTACCGCTATGCATCTTGGTGCAGTTGATCGAGGAATAGGGCATTTCCAAAATTGCCTCGCCGGATTTTTTAACCCGCAAAACTTGTTGAATATCGTCAAAAGTTGCCGAGATATCGTAGGAATCGTCATCATTTCGGAACTGAACTGCCATAATATACGATAGCAACATCGCCAGCATCAATGTCATGATCCACGGCATCGCATCCAATACAGCATCCAGCCCGACAGGCACCATTAGACGTGCCAACCACCACCAGCCAATCAACAGTAGAATAGCAAAAGGTAGCGAAATCAACTGTCCGCGCCAACGACCTTGCGGGCGAACAATCTGGATACGCTCGCGGCATGTCAGAACCTCAATCCCGCCGCGCATAATTCCGCCAGCATGACGTTTCATCCCAAGGGGCTGCTTAAAATTATCAGCATTTAGCAATTCCGAACAGCAATCCGGACAAACCCGCGCGCCCGCGCTATTCAGTGTTGCCGTAACCGCACCGCAACTATTACAAACTTCATCCGACCCTTGAAAACCCATGATACGCAACTCCCTTTTGAACGACTTCTTAGGTGTAGGTCGCGCTGAGAGGCCAAAAGGTTCAATCGCCGAGGAAAGTCACCAATCACACGCAGCTTGCCCAATTGTGCAAACCGCGCTAAACCCCGCCTATGACTCGTATATTCGACATGGATGACCATACCCGCCTGCCTTGGCGGTTCCACGCTGAGTGCCTTATGCTCGCAGCTTGCGCCTAAAGACGCCCGAAATCCCTGTCACCCGACCTATTTCCAGCTAAATCGCGAGAAAACTCATGAGCAATTCACAAACCCTGTACGACAAAATATGGGACGCCCATCTGGTGTCTGAAGATGCCGACGGTACCTCCCTTTTATACATCGACCGTCATTTGGTGCACGAAGTCACCAGCCCGCAAGCCTTTGAAGGCCTGCGGCAATCAGGTCGCAAAGTCCGCGCGCCGGATAAAACCATTGCCGTGCCGGATCACAACGTGCCGACCACACTTGATCGCGCCAACGGCATCGAAAATTTGGAATCCCGCATTCAGGTTGAAGCGCTCGATAAAAACGCCAAGGAATTCGGCGTGCACTACTATCCTGTCGACGATGTTCGCCAAGGTGTTGTGCATATCGTTGGCCCTGAACAAGGTTGGACCCTGCCCGGCATGACCGTGGTTTGCGGCGACAGCCATACGGCCACCCACGGCGCGTTTGGGTCGTTGGCCCACGGTATCGGTACATCCGAAGTTGAACATGTTCTGGCCACGCAAACGCTGATCCAGAAGAAATCGAAAAACATGAAGGTCGAAATTACTGGCAAACTGATGCCAGGTGTGACCGCCAAAGACATCACCATGACTGTTATCGGGCAAACCGGTACGGCGGGTGGTACTGGCTATGTGATTGAATATTGCGGTGAAGCGATCCGTGATTTGTCGATGGAAGGTCGCATGACCGTCTGTAACATGGCAATCGAGGGCGGTGCGCGCGCTGGCCTGATCGCCCCTGATGAGAAGACCTATGAATACGTCAAAGGCCGTCCACATGCGCCAAAAGGCGATGAATGGGATATGGCGCTGGCCTATTGGAAAACCATGTTCACCGACGAAGACGCGCATTTCGACAAGGTGCTGACCATCAAGGGTGAAGACATCGCGCCTGTCGTTACGTGGGGCACCTCGCCCGAAGATGTGTTGCCGATCACCGCAACCGTTCCCAGCCCCTCCGATTTCGAAGGCGGCAAGGTACAAGCGGTTGAGCGGGCATTGGACTATATGGGTCTGACGCCCGGCATGAAGCTGACCGACATCAAAATCGACACGATTTTCATCGGTTCCTGCACCAATGGCCGGATCGAGGATTTCCGCGAGGTTGCCAAGATCGTCAAAGGCAAAAAGATCAAGGAAGGTATGCGGGCAATGGTTGTGCCGGGCTCCGGACTGGTCCGCGCACAGGCTGAGGAGGAGGGCGTCGCCCAAATCCTGATCGACGCAGGTTTCGAGTGGCGCTTGGCCGGTTGTTCCATGTGTCTGGCGATGAACCCCGACCAGTTGAAACCGGGGGAACGTTGCGCGGCAACATCCAACCGGAATTTTGAAGGTCGCCAAGGTCGCGGCGGGCGTACACATCTCGTGTCCCCAGCCATGGCCGCTGCGGCTGCTTTAACCGGTCATTTGACCGATATTCGCGAATTGTAAGGAGTTAGAAACATGGAAAAATTTGATAAAATATCCGGCGTTGCCGCTCCTATGCCTTTGGTTAATATCGACACTGATATGATCATCCCGAAACAGTTTTTGAAAACCATTAAACGTTCCGGTCTTGGTAAAAACCTGTTTGACGAAATGCGGTTTGATCTTGAGGGTAATGAAATCCCTGATTTCATCCTGAACAAACCCGCCTACCGGAACGCCCAAATCATCGTCGCTGGCGACAATTTTGGCTGCGGATCATCACGCGAACACGCCCCATGGGCGCTGCTCGATTTCGGGATTCGTGTGGTGGTCGCGACCAGCTTTGCCGACATCTTTTTCAATAACTGCTTCAAAAACGGTATCTTACCTATAGTATTACCACCTGAAGATGTGGAAAAGCTGATGGAAGATGCAAACCGTGGTGCTAACGCAATTATCAGTGTAGACTTGGAAAAACAGGTGATTTCTGGTCCAGATGGCGGCGAAATAGCGTTCGAAGTCGATGCATTCAAAAAGCATTGTTTACTAAATGGTCTAGACGACATCGGTCTAACCATGCAAAAAGTAGACAAGATTGATACATTTGAAGAAAAATACAAGGCGTCAACGCCTTGGGTATAAAAGTCAGCCTTTAGGGCGACACATGACAGGTGGGGCATAAGTGAAGCTACTTGGTGCGATTTTTAGGGCACTGTGGATGGTTGCAATCGTAACCATCCCATCGTTGTTGCTGGCGTCCTCTTCGCAAGGGGCGCTGGAATTTGCGTTGATTATTGGCGCAATTGTCGGGCTGTTTACCGTTTTCGAATATGGATCGGAATCGCCGGGTTTTGTCGATTTCCGTTTCGCGCCGCCTTATAATCGCTTCCGTGCCTTTACGCTCGCCATCCAAATTACCGCGATCACGCTGGTATGTCGCGCGGTTGAGCTAAGCATTATCGACGCGCCGGTGCTTGAATGGGCCCAACAATCCGCCGTTTGGCTGGATTTCCGGTTTAGTCCAGTTTCCGAGGCAATTGATTTGCTGCTCGACCGCTCCACCCTAACTGACACATCGGCGGTTCTGCTAATATATACTGCTTCGGTTAGTTTCGCAGTAGGTTTCGGGCTAACGGCAGTATTTTCAACGCTGCTTTGGATATTTACCTGGCCAACGGATCGGGCGAATTTCAATCTCTGGACCAATTTGCCGATGTTCCAACCCTCCGAAGGGATGGCTGTTCCCAAACGTTTGAAGCGTGATGCGCTTGTCAATTTCGTAATGGCAATAGGGTTAATATATGCTTTACCCTATGCGCTTATCTATACCACTGACCTGCTTGAGGCAGATCTTTTTGCCAGTAATCAGGCGATGGTATGGGCGACAACATTATGGGTATTTGTGCCAAGCACACTATTTGCAAGATCAGCAGCAATGTGGAAAATCGCCCGCATAATTTCCCGCGCTTACGCGCATTAATCACAACCCTCGTTTTTCTGCTGATTACAGGTGTGTCCGCCGCTGAAACCGTGCGGGTTGCTACCTATAACGTTTCTTTGGGGCGAAAAGGTCCGGGATTGTTGCTTAAGGATTTAATGTCCGGCGAAGATGCGCAAATCGCGTCGCTTGTTACAATCATCCAACATATACGCCCGGATATATTGTTGTTGAATGAATTCGACCATGATCATCAGAACCTAGCGCTTACTGCCTTTCGCGATGCTTTGGCACATGGCGATAATGGTATCGACTACACCTACAGTTTCGCACCTGCTGGAAACGAAGGGCGGCCCTCGTTTCTTGACCTTGATGGTGATGGAAAAGCGGGGGAATGGGCCGATGCGCTGGGTTTCGGCAAATTCCCCGGTAGCGAAGGCATGGCCCTGCTCTCGCGATATCCAATTGATACAGAAAACGCCCGCAGTTTTACAAAATTGCTGTGGAGCGAAATTCCAGACGCACAGTTTCCAAAGAACACGGATGGAAGCGATTATTTGCTGCCTGAGATCAGTTCCGTCATCCCGTTTTCACACAAATCCCATTGGGACATTCCCGTTGATATTGACGGAACTCAGTTGAATATATTGGCGTCACACGCAACACCACCAGTGTTTGACGGCGCCGAAAACATCAACGGCCTTAGAAATTTTGCCGAGGTTTGGTTTTGGGTAACCTATTTGAATGGAACGGTTTATACAGATGACGCGGGCAAAACCGCCGTCGGTGATACGCAAAATTTTGTGCTATTGGGTGACCTGAATGTCGATCCAAAAGATGGTGAAGGGTTTCGCGAGCCAATCGATGCGTTATTGAATCACCCCCGTATCAACGACCCCCACCAAACCTCCTTGGGTGCTGCGGAACTCGACCGTTATTCTGGTGGCGCGAATATGACCCAGCTTGGACAGCCGATTTATGACACCGTCGAATGGGACGATGATATCGGCAATATGCGTGTCGATTACGCGTTGCCATCAACAGGATTGAGGGTGATAGATAGCGGCGTTTTTTGGCCGGTTTTCGACGCGCCCTTCACCGAAATTCTGGGGGAAGGGCGCGAAGGCGCGTCTAATCATCATATGGTTTGGGTCGATGTCTTAATCGAGTAACCGAAACCGCAATCTTCGACGTTCCAACCATAAATCAAGCGGGTTGGGCTTGACCTTGCGGGGTGTCGTCAGGCAATCCCGCAATCATCACCGTTGCAAGCGGCGTAACGTCGAAATCCGGCAGCAACTTCGCAAATTTCTTGCCCGACAATTGATGATCCAAATTCCATAGATATCGCATCTCGCGCAGCTCGCGCGCCAATTCCCAAAACGGTGCGAGGGCGGCCATCATCCACCAAGGGAACCCCTCGAATTTCAGCGGCCCAGTGGTGGCTTCAAGCCCTTCCTTTAGCTCCTCCATTGTAAAACTGTGACCGGGGAATGGAATATCCTCAAACTTCGCCAGCTCGGTGCGTTTATTCGCCAGCGCAACCGCCGCCCGCGCCCAATCCGGCAGAAAGCAATAAGCCTGCGTCGCGCCAGCGCGCCCCATCATGGTAAGCTTACCCTTAGCAATATTCCGCATCAACACAACCGACATAACATCATCATTTCTCTCGGGATCAATGAAATTACCTGCCCTAAGGACAATGGTTGGAACACCGGATTCACGGAACGTACGCTCCATCTCTATTCGGATATTTCCCTTTTTTGTACGGGTTTTTTGTGGTGTGTTTTCATCCCAAACGCCGGCATTATCGCCGAAATTATAGACATTTCCGGGGATGATCACGGTTGCCCCGCTTGCCTTGGCGGCTTTGATCACGTCGCGGGTGATTTTCGGGATATTTTCCGCCCAGTTCTTATACGCAGGCGGGTTCAGCCCGTTGACAATCACATCAACCCCCATCGCCGCTTGGGTCAAATCTGTTGCACGATCATATTTGCGAACATTCCAGCCATTGGCAGCAAATGCCTGCGCCGAATGCGTTCCAATTTTGCCCGTCGAGCCGAGGATTAATACTGTCTTAGTCATAACGTTTCCCTTCGTTGATACCAAAGATATATCTATTCGCCGTACGCATATGAATTGCTTATATGTAATGATGTGATATACAAATACGCATGGCAAAAAATTTACACACACTCGACTGGACCTTGATCCAAACCTTCATCGCCGTAGCGGAGGAAGGGTCATTGTCGGCAGCGGCGCGCCGATTGGGGATCACGCAACCTTCTGTCGGCCGTCAGGTTAAAAATATTGAGAACAATCTTGACGTTACACTGTTCCGCCGTGTCCATCGAGGGTTGGATTTAACAGAAACCGGTGCTGACCTTCTGGGACCAGCCCGGCAAATGCAAGCCGCGGCCGCGAAATTTCAGTTGGCCGCTGAAGGGCATTCGGAAACCCTAAGTGGAACGGTTCGGATCACGGCCAGTACGGTGGTTTCACATTACACATTGCCGCCAATCCTTGCAAAAATCAGACAATTGGAACCGGAGATCCAACTGGAACTGGTTCCGTCCGACACATCCGAAAACCTGCTATTTCGCGAGGCCGATATTGCAATTCGCATGTATCGTCCAACGCAACTGGACGTGATTACCAAACATGTTTGTGATCTGAAATCTGGGTTATACGCTTCAAAAGACTACATAAATCGTCGTGGAAAGCCAGAAACGGTTGAAGAAATGTTGACCCATGACTTTATCGGATTTGACCGTTCTGAAATGATCATCAAGGAGATGCAAAATATGGGCATTGACGTCGATCGGGAATTTTTTCCACTTCGGACGGACTCGCAGGTTCTTTACTGGGAACTGGTGCGGGCTGGCTGCGGGATTGGGGCCGCACAACGGGTAATCGGGGACAATGATCCAATGGTTGAACGACTGTTCCCCATCGAATTGCCGTCATTGCCGGTGTGGTTAACTGCGCCCGAAGTTCTTCGAGGAAATCCGCGGATCAGACGAATTTTCGACTTGTTAGCCGTTGAGTTTGAAGGGTTAACGAAGAACCCGGTAAAGCGTTAACCTTCCTAGATTTCTGCCAGTTTTGCGTATGCACAACCTATGAATATGATTTGCGTTACGCCAACACGCACAAATCCGAGCGAAGCGACAACCCTGACGGGCGGGAGGGTTCCTTTCTGCTCTCAGGTATATTCCAGCGCTGCCTTTTCCGGTGGTGGATTGCTCATGGCAAAGCGGCTGAAATAGCTGCGCTGGCGTTTTTCCGAACGCGCCAATACCCACGTCCAGAGCAATATCAAGAAGCTACCGACAAATAAGCCAATGCCACCGCCCCAGAACTGGATATCTCGAGTAGAGATGGTGGTATCACTGCCCACAAAGAAAACAATTGCCGCCGCGATACACATCAAGCTCACCGATATACCAGCAAGGATACCGATCCGCATGTATCGGCTACGCAAAACGTGCAGCTCTTTTGCGGTGAAACTGATTGTCGGGTCTTTTTCGTCTAACATGGATGGCCTCCGGTCGCGGTAAGAAAATTTTAGTTTCAATGGCGTAACTGTATAATCATAGGCAGGTACGGTCAAATCTTGGATAAGTGCGCCCCAATACCGCCTTGACCTTAGGGACGCTGGCAATTACCCAATTCACAACGTCATTTAAGGAGTTTTCCACATGTCTAACCCATCCCTATTGATCCTCGCCGGCGACGGTATTGGCCCTGAAGTAATGGATGAGGTTAAACGGATTATTACCTGGTACGGCGAAAAGCGCGATTTCCATCTTGATGTGTCCGAAGATCTGGTTGGCGGTTGCGCTTATGACAAGCACGGCACGCCGTTGCATGACGACACTATGGCCAAAGCGATGGAGGTGGACGCGGTTCTGCTGGGCGCTGTTGGTGGACCAAAATATGACGATCTTGATTTCAGCGTGAAGCCTGAGCGTGGGTTGCTGCGGCTTCGCAAGGAAATGGATTTGTTTTCGAATTTGCGCCCGGCGCAATGTTTTGACGCTTTGGCGGATTTTTCTTCGTTGAAGAAGGAAGTTGTTTCGGGTCTGGATATCGTGATCGTGCGCGAATTAACCTCGGGTATTTATTTCGGCGAACCCCGCGGGATCTTTGAAGAAGGTAACGAGCGCGTCGGGATCAACACCCAGCGTTACACCGAAAGCGAGATCGCACGGGTGGCGCGTTCAGCGTTTGAGTTGGCGCGCAAGCGTGGGAACAAAGTTTGTTCCATGGAAAAAGCCAATGTTATGGAATCCGGTATTCTGTGGCGCACGGTTGTTACGGAAATTCACGATGCGGAATATCCGGATGTTGAACTGTCGCACATGTACGCCGACGCTGGCGCTATGCAGCTTTGCCGTTGGCCAAAACAGTTTGATGTCATCGTGACTGACAATTTGTTCGGCGATTTGCTGTCGGATATGGCGGCGATGTTGACGGGTTCGCTGGGCATGTTGCCATCCGCATCCTTGGGTGTTCCGATGGATAACGGGCGTCCGCGCGCGATGTATGAACCAGTACACGGTTCTGCGCCTGATATTGCTGGACAAGGCAAGGCCAACCCGATCGCCTGTGTCCTTAGCTTTGCGATGGCGCTGCGCTATTCCTATGATCAAGGGGCCGAGGCCGAACGTCTGGAAGCCGCGATTGAAACGGTTCTGGCCAGCGGCGCACGGACAGCAGATCTGTTGGGGCCAGAAGACGGGTCACCGATTTCAACGTCTGAAATGGGCGATGCGATTTTGGCAGCGTTGGACGCTAGTCTCTAGCACCCTAGTCCAACTCTACCGTAAAATCAGCGCCGTCGCCGTGAATGCTGTCATGGGGACGGATCGTTACGGATTTGATACTGGTTGGAATAACCACTGCATTCAGGCTGCGGGTGAAAGGTTGTTCGTTCACATGTGGGTGTAGCAGGGTGCGATAGCCTAACTCACGGCCATCCATGTCGTAAACACCCCAACCATCTGCATAATGCTCCCAGCCTTCATCATCATGGCGCACAGTTACATCGAAACGCCATGCACCGTTGGTTTCGCTAGCTTTGACTGCAACAATTTCGGGGGTGTCGGCGATGGCCAATGCGGGAATTGCCGTAAGAAGGATGATTAGAGGTAATTTCATAAAATGACTCCTGATTTGGGGCTAGTATGCAGATTTTAACTGCAATTGCATATCACTATGAAGTTACAGCCGAACGGGCGAAATAACCGCCCGTTCGGTTGGGATCAGTAGTCCCAAGTTGTATAGTCGATTTCTATGCCACCCGCATTCGCGCCTACGACGCGGAACTGGGAATAGCGGGCCTCGTTGGTGAGGACGCAGATATATGTGCCTTCGGTGAGACTATCTAACGGGGTGCGGCCACGGGTGTAATTCAGGTTTTCGCATGCCGATAGACCGACTTCACCGCTATCGATGATCGTCAATTCTGCGCCATTTTGTGTGCTCATATAGCGTTCGGTTGCCGTAACAACTTCGATCGCCAAATCCGCGCCGTCGCCTCCTGATGATCCATTGTCCAAGTCGATAGACGCCGTTTCTGTCAGGCTAAACAATCCGGCTATCGAGGTTTTCGGGGCTTCTACCACTGGTGTTGTGCAGAAAAATCCAAAGTCGGTTGTGGTGCAGGTTGCGTCGTTCGGGGCTGTGCGCTGCATATACCCGGTCTCGCCGTTTGTCTGATATCCGCAGGTAAACATCTGTTTTCCACCGGTATTCACTATGTTGATGGCAACGAAGTCGCCAGCGTACTGGGTTTCTTGCCACCCGTCTGGCGGGTTGGACGTAATTAGGGTATCTGGTCGCGGTAACGGGCAGTCAATTTCAAAAGCCTCGGCTTGGGCCGCACTGGTGAATATGAATGATATTGCAGCAACTAATGAAACGCCGCTTATTAGTTTAAACATCTTTCCCCCCAAAAACGTCAAAACGATAACTCTATACCGACCTTAGCGGATATTGAGGCCCGCGCAAATACTGGCGTTCATGACCAACATCGGGTGCAATATCCGTAATCAGGCCCCCCTTGGGCACAAAAACCGCGATTACCCATTTCACATCGACCCATTAAGGGTTATGTGCAAACCGTTACATCCCATCATAGGAGAAAAATCGTGGGTTATCGTATTGTTGTCGTTGGTGCCACTGGTAATGTGGGCCGTGAAATGTTGGCTGTTCTGGATGAACGTGAATTTCCGATTGAGGAAATCGCGGTGCTTGCTAGTCGCAAGTCGTTGGGTACGGAATGCACGTTCGGGGACAAGATACTGAAGACCAAGGATCTCGATACTTTCGATTTTACCGGGTGGGATATGGCGTTGTTTGCCATTGGGTCTGATGCGACCAAACAATATGCGCCGCGGGCGGCCAAGGCTGGCTGTGTGGTGATCGATAATTCCTCGCTATACCGTTATGATCCGATGGTGCCGCTGATCGTACCCGAGGTAAATCCCGAGGATATCGTGAAATATTCCAATAAAAACATCATCGCCAACCCGAATTGTTCGACCGCGCAGATGGTTGTGGCGCTAAAACCGCTGCATGACCGCGCGACAATCAAACGGGTTGTGGTTTCGACATATCAGTCGGTTTCTGGCGGCGGAAAAGACGCCGAGAACGAGCTATGGGACCAGACCAAAGGCATGTATGTGCCAGGACAGGAACGCGCACCAAACGTGTTCACCAAACAGATCGCGTTTAACGTCATTCCGCATATCGATGACTTCATGGAAGACGGGACCACCAAAGAAGAATGGAAAATGGTCGCCGAAACAAAAAAAATCGTTGATCCAAAGATCAAAGTGACTGCGACCTGTGTGCGCGTTCCGGTTTTTGTTGGTCATTCCGAGGCAATTAACATTGAATTTGAAGATTTCCTTGATGAAGACGAAGCGCGCGAAATTCTGCGCGAGGCACCGGGCATTCTGGTGGTCGATAAACGCGAAGATGGGGGTTATGTAACCCCGATTGAATGCGTCGGTGACTACGCAACGTTCATCAGCCGCATCCGTCAGGATGGCACGGTCGAAAACGGCCTGAACCTGTGGTGTGTATCGGACAATCTACGCAAAGGTGCGGCGTTGAACGCCGTACAGATCGCAGAATTGCTGGGCCGTCGGGTTTTGAAAAAAGGTTAATCAGTTACGCGGTATTTCCCACGGGAAAGCCGCGTGATTTGACCGTTTTTAACCAAAATTGAAAGTGCACGATAGGTTGCCTCGTGGGTTAGGCCGATTTGTCGCGCGAAGGACATAACTGATCCGCGCTGGCCAATCTCGGTCAGGGCGGTCAGGACGCGTTCCTCGGCGCTTTTTATGGCCAATAGTTCGATTTTATGACGGTAGGTTTGCACTTGGCGGGCTTGTTGTTTCAACAGGTCGCGGGCGAATTTTGGGTTACTGGCGAATAGCGCTAGCACCGCAGATTTGCGAAAAATGACCAATTGGCTGGGCGTGGTGGCCACACAATCGCAGTGGTAGTTTTCGGAAAATAACGAGGCCTCGGCAAGGGTGTCGCCCATCGCGGCTTTGTGCAGGATGATTTTATCGCCGGATTTGCTGTGCCGGATCAGTTCAACATCACCTTGCAAGACTAGATGTGGGCCACGTACCGACGCGTTTTGATGGAAAACCACGCCGCCTTTATCCACTTGGATCGAGATCAAGTCCTTTTCGGACAACATATTGAACGGTTCAGGTATCATTATGATTTTGATCATATTGTATTTGACGCCGATGGTCCAGAACTGGGCAAACCTTGAAAGGAATCGCATGAAAAACCTATGGAAACCGGCGCTGGGCGTCTTTTTGATCACCAGTTTGGGTGCCGAGGCGCAGATGGTGCATACGCCTGGGATGCACGGCGCGGAGGTCGTCGAAACCTTGCCTACCGAACCCGGACAAGGGGCGTTTGCCGCGATTTCCGAGATTGTTACGCTACTTTCGGCTGATCCGCACACGGATTGGGACGCAGTGGATATTGATGCGCTGCGGGATCATTTAGTCGATATGGATAATCTGGTAACCCATACCGAGGTGACAGCCAAAACTGTCGAGGGCGGGCTGGAAATGACGGTTAGTTTGGCGGGGGTTGGCGGGCTGGCGGCGTCACGAATGGTACCAGCGCATGGTCCGGTGCTGGCGGCGGAAACTGGGTGGAATGTGGATTTGCAGACTGGGGATGAGGCGCTAATCTGGACGGTGACATCAGACAACGACACCGCAAAAATTCGGGCTTTGGGGTTTTACGGATTGATGGCGACGGGTGATCATCATCGCGAACATCACATCGGTATGGCGAAGGGTCAAATGGTGCATTAAAAATAATTGCAGAAATTTCCAAGGATCACCAAGCGGTGCACGTCTAACCTTTCAGAACCCAACTGAACGGAGATAAAAATGACCGCTATTGATCGAAAAACTTATTCGCGCCAGACTACCCCTAAATTCATTTCAGGAGGGTTTTCTATGCGTGGTCTTTTATTAACCGGTTCGCTGATCGCTTTTTCATCGGCAGCTATGGCCGAGAATTTCAATCTGACCAGTGCTGTCAGCCATGTAACCGCCTATCCGCAAGGGGCGACGGTAACGCGGAGTATTAATGTAAACGTTCCGGCGGGCTCGCATCGTTTGTTGATTACCGATGTACCCCAAGGGTTCGATCCGGCGAGTTTGCGGATCACGGGCGGCGAAGGGCTGGTGATCGGCGCGACTGGTTTTCGCGATGATCGGTTGCCACCGGATGAGCGCCAGATCGCCGCGCGCGACGAGATTCAGGATCGTATTGACGCCCAGCGCGACCGTATTCAGGCGCAGTTTGACGCTAAATCCGCCATCGGTCTGGAAGTTGCGGCTGCCAAGGCGCGGATCGAATTTCTGGAAGCGCTAAGTGATCGGGACGAGGAGGAAACGCCATCTGCCGAGGAATTGGCGTTGATGGTTACCTTGATCGGGGATCAGACGTTGAAGGCGTTGCAAGACAGCCACGCGGCACGTTTGAAGATGGCAAATATTGATCGTGGAATTGAAGATTTGCAGGAAGACCTGACCAAGCTGGAGGAAGAACTGGCTGCTGTCGCCCTGCCGTTGACGGATCGGGTAATTGTCAGTCTGGATGTATCGGCAGCGGCGGCGGTCGATAGTATTTTGCAGATTAGTTATGTGACCAATGCCGCAGGCTGGACGCCGGTTTATGATGTTCGGTTGGATCAGGCGGACGAAAACATAACAATTGATCGCCAAGCAGTGCTGTATCAGCACACGGGCGAAAGTTGGGAAGATGTGGTGATGACCGTTTCCACCGCGCGGCCAAATTTGCAACTGTCACCCGGTGAATTATGGGGGCAGTTGGCGTTTTTATATGAAAACGCGCCGTTGGGGGCGATACAGCGGGAACGCGATACTTCGTTGATGGCGACAG
>CAZYMT010000018.1:0-11417 GCA_964649035.1 uncultured Rhodobacterales bacterium | reverse complement strand
GCGCCGATGGTGATGGCTGACGAAATGATGATGGTCGAGGAAGCAGAGTTCCGGCCGGTTACCCTTGATTTCCAAGGTTTGACCGCTGTTTATCACTTGCCTGATCCGGTGCGTCTGGACGGCGATGGGGCGGAGGCTCTGTTCAACATCGATAGCACTGATTTCGACGTAGAAATGACGGCACGGGCGGTTCCGCTGCTGGATAGCAATGCGTATCTATATGCGAGTGTCACCAACGATTCACCTGCGCCGTATCTGCCGGGCCGCGCGAGTTTTTACCGCGATGGGGCATTCATCGGAACCACGAGTTTCGAGATGCTGGCATCCGGCACAAGTGCTGATCTAGCTTTTGGCGCAATCGACGGCATCACAACCGAACGCGTGGTTCTATTTCGCGAAACTGGCGAGGCCGGTATCCTGACCACCAGCAACGACATGCGCGAGGAATATGAATTGAAGGTCGAGAACCTGTCGGGCCACGACTGGGATGTGATCTTGTATGATCGCGCACCCTATTCCGAGCAAGAGGATTTGGAAATCTCCGTGACCTCGCGTCCACAACCAACCATTCGCGACGTGGATGGCCGACGCGGTGTTTATGGCTGGGAATTCGCGATGGAAGCAGGCGCAAAGGCTAGCGTGCGTTTTGAATATACGCTGGGCTGGCCCAAGGGCATGGAATTGGGGCTGCGCTAAAACCTCAAAACTAGGCACCCTGCATATGGGTGCCTACCAGATTTCATGATTGCGGCGTTTTCGCAGTCACCTCTCAAAATACATTGAAACCTTCATGCCCTTGCTTAGGGCATTTCATAATTGCGGCCTGCAGGTACGAAAATACGAAATGATATTAACGAGTTATCGAGTTTTTACCCTAGCGAATTCAACACTGATGTTGATCGCTGGAACATATTTTGCACGCCGAATATTTCGGCACATTTTACTTAGGAGCGAATAACAATGGCTAATATTAACGGAACTTCGAGCGACGACATACTAAGTGACGTGAGCACTGGGGATGACGCTTTCAACGGTAAGGGCGGGATCGATACGCTTGTCTCCAACTTCGATTGGGCGGACGATGTGATCTTCGACATGACGCTGGGCGAACGGACATATTTCGGGAATGTCTTTGACACATTTGTTAACATTGAAAACCTATCAATTGGCGGAGGTGCCGATGTCGTTGGTGACGACGGCGACAACGACATTTTGTTTCTTGATACATTCGAAAACCATGACAACGAGGCCCATGCGGGCGCTGGGAAAGATACGGTTTCTGGCGGTATTGGCACCGATCATCTGTACGGCGACGCTGGCAAGGACATCCTGAACGGAGACGACGGAGAAGACTATCTATACGGCGGAAACGGCAAAGACACGTTGAATGGTGGAAACGGGAGCGACACGCTGCAGGGCGATAATGGCAACGACACGCTGAAGGGCGGCGACGGTGCGGATGCATTGCATGGTGGAGAGGGCAATGACACCCTGAAGGGCCAGCTAGGAAATGACACCCTGTTTGGCAACGAAGGGGATGACATACTGAAAGGTGGCGCTGGCGACGATACCATATTTGGCGATGCGGGTGATGACATATTGTACGGCGGCGCGGATAACGACACGCTATTTGGCGTCGATGGCAAAGACACGCTGATGGGGGAAGATGGTAACGATACCTTATTTGGGGATACGGGTAAGGATACACTGAAAGGCGGCAGTGGCGACGACAATATGTTCGGCGGAAACGGCCAAGACATACTAAAGGGCGCAACCGGTAGTGATCAACTGCATGGCGGCGATGGCAAGGATACGGTGAAAGGGGGCAAAGGTAGCGACATCTTGTATGGCGACGCAGGAAACGACACGTTATTTGGCGGCAAAGGCGCGGATACGTTTTACTTTTATTCTAACGATGGCTCGGATGTTATCGAAGATTTCAAGGACGGTACCGATATGATCGACCTGTCGAGTTTTAATTTCGATGACGCCGACGATGCCCTCAGCCATTTCTATGAAAAAGGGTCGGCAACCAATGACGTCGTAGGTTTTGAATATGACGGCACTACGATCAAGATTAAGGGAGTTGATCTGGTGGATATCGATACGTTTGATATTATTGTCTGACTTTTAAAATATAAGTTTTATTCCCTTCGATGGCCCGGCTTTACCGTCGGGCCATATTTATTTGAACTAATCCGCGCGCGACAACGACTAACTTTTACATGAAACATTCACACTAAGGGCACCTAACAATGGCTAACATTAACGGAACTAAGAATGACGACATTTTTGTCGATACCGATTTTGCAATTGATGCGTTCAACGGCAAAGGTGGGATTGATACGCTGGTCTCGGAATTCACCTGGGCGGGTGATGTGCTGTTCGACATGACCGCCGGAACGATAACCCTCGGTGTGACTAATTTTGACACATTCAAAAACATCGAAAACCTGACCATTGGTGGCGGGGCTGATGTGATTGGGAATAACAAGGACAATGTTATCAAGTTCACTGGCGGCCTAGATAATGACAACGAAGTCCATGCTGGTGGTGGCAATGATACGGTGTTCGGCGGGCTTGGTGAGGATGATATATTCGGCGGCTCAGGTAACGACAAGCTGCATGGCGGGGACGGGAATGACCAACTGTTCGGGAAAAACGGCAAAGACATCTTAAACGGTGGCGAGGGCGATGACAACATGTATGGCGGGGATGGTAACGACGTCCTAAACGGTGGAAAAGGCCAGGATCATCAACTTGGCGGGAACGGTCGGGACATCCTGAACGGCGGAAAGGGTTATGATTTTTTGGATGGTGGCAAAGGTGCGGACATCCTGAACGGCGGAAAGGGTGATGATGCACTAATTGGTGGCGACGGAAGCGACATCCTGAAAGGTGGAAAAGGCATTGATATTCTATCCGGTAATAACGGCAATGACATCCTGAAGGGTGGCAACGGCAATGATCAGCTGAACGGCGGCAGCGGGAATGACGTCCTGAAAGGTGGAGGCGGAGACGATATCCTAATCGGCGGCAATGGTGATGACATCTTGATCGGAGGGGAAGGCGCAGATGTATTTCAATTTTACTCGGGTCAGGGTAAAAACGTTATTGAGGACTTCGAGGATGGCACTGATTTGCTTGACCTGACCATTTTTGGTTTTGCCGACGCTGCCGAGGCTCTTAGCCATTTCTTTGAGCGGGGTTCTGCCTCCAACGATGTTGTCGGGTTTGAACATAACGACACAATAATCAAGATTAAAGGTCTGGATCTAGCGGATATTGATGCGGCTGATCTGATTATTTGACCAGCAAGATATACATTATATTCCACCAATCGGCCCAGCTTCACCGCTGGGCCATATTTGTTTGAACCATTCCGCGCGCTCCGACGACTAACATTAACTGCTGGGTTGTCCGGCGGGGTTGTAACTCAGGAGAAAACGCAGATGGCTATTTATATTGGAACAAAAAATGACGATATCTTGGTAGATACCGATATTGAAGCTGATGAATTCAACGGCAAAGGCGGGATCGACACGCTTGTTTCAGAATTTGATTGGTCAAGCGAGACCATGTTCGACATGCCTGCCGGTGTGGTAGCAGCCGGCGGTGTTGCTATCGACACATTCAAAAACATCGAAAATTTGACTATTGGCGGCGGCGCCAATGCAAAGGGTGACGACAATGACAATGTTATCAAATTCACAGGGATAGGTGCCAATTCCAGTAACGAAGCTTACGCTGGCGACGGCGACGATACGGTGCTTGGCGGGGCTGGCGACGATTTTCTGTTTGGTCAAGCTGGCAACGATATCCTGAAAGGCGGGAGCGACGACGATTATCTAGATGGTGGGATCGGCAACGACCTCCTGAAAGGTGGGTCGGGCGATGATGAACTAAATGGCGGCAATGGCAACGACACCCTGAAAGGTGGGGATGGCGATGATGTCCTAAATGGCGGCAACGGCAACGATATCCTAATCGGTGGCGGTGGCGACGATACATTACTGGGTGAAGATGGAGACGACACACTGGATGGCGGCGACGATGTCGACTTTCTAGGTGGCGGTGAGGGTAACGACACGCTGATGGGTGGCGAGGGTGATGACGAGCTCTCGGGGGATGCCGGGGATGATCTGCTAAATGGTGGTGAAGGCCACGATTTACTGCAGGGCGACGAAGGCAATGACACGCTAGAAGGCGAGGCCGGTAACGACGAAATGTATGGTGGTGACGGAAACGACATCATGAAAGGCGGGGCCGGAAATGACGAAATGTATGGCGGTGACGGCAACGACAATATGAAAGGCGGGGCCGGAAATGACGAAATATATGGTGATGACGGCAACGATACCGTGAAAGGCGGGAAAGGCAATGACGTTCTATATGGTCAAGACGACGACGACATACTGAAAGGTGGTAAAGGTAGCGATTTTTTGGTCGGCGGTGAAGGTGATGACACTCTGACTGGTGGCAAAGGCGCCGATACATTCAGTTTTGGAGAAAATGATGGCTCGGACGTTATCGAAGATTTCAAGGACGGTACTGACTTGCTTGATTTGACGAGTTTTGGTTTTGCAGATATCGACGACGCCTTAAACCAATTCTACGAAAAGGGCTCGGCTAACAACGATGTTGTCGGGTTCGAATATGAAGGCACCACGATTAAGATCAAAGGTCTCGACCTGGCGGATATTGATGCGTCTGATCTGATTATCTAACTAGTAACACACACGCTTGATGGCTCGGCCTTACCGCCGGGCCATTTTTTTGTTTTGAACCAACCAGCATGCCCTAGCGACTAACAAATATAAATTTAGTTTAACGCGGGCCAACCCCGCAAATGGGGAAAGATAAAATGGCTATCATTAACGGAACAGCGAATGACGATATTCTTGTCGACGTCAATAATAACATAAGCGATGATTTTAACGGCAGAGGTGGCAATGATACTCTGCTGGCCGAAACGACTTGGGCGGATAACGTCATTTTCGACATGGCCGCCGGCCATATGGAATGGGAAGGCGATGTCTATGATACGTTCCGAAACATCGAAAACCTGACGCTGGGTGGTGGTGCTGATGTGATCGGAGATGACAAAGCGAACGTCATAAGATTTGTCAATCTGGGTGGAGAGAGCCAGGATAACGAAGTCCATGCTGGTGGCGGAAATGATAAGGTGTTCGGCGGGGTTGGTAGTGATGAACTATATGGCAACGCTGGCAAGGATATCTTGAAAGGCGGGCAAGGTCATGATGGTCTGTTTGGCGGGAAGGGCAACGACATCCTGAAGGGTGGGGATGGCCATGACTTCCTAGTAGGTGGCAATGGGAAGGACACCTTGGAAGGTGGGGATGGTAATGACGTTCTAGTCGGCGGGAACGGCAAAGATATACTGAAAGGCGGCGAAGGCGATGACGAGCTATATGGCGAGGATGGCGATGACACCTTGAAAGGTGGAAAGGGCGATGACGTTCTAGCCGGCGGCGCAGGTGATGACATCCTGAAAGGCGGCGAAGGCGCGGATGTGTTTTACTTTTCCGCCGATAATGGCTTCGACGTCATCAAAGATTTTGAAAACGGTACCGACTTACTTGATTTGACGAGTTTTGGTTTTGCCAACGGTAACGAGGCTCAAAGCCATTTCTTCGAGAAAGGCACTGCTAACAACAATGCTGTCTGGTTCGAATATGACGGCACCACGATCAAGATCAAAGGTCTCGATCTGGAGGATATTGATGGGTCTGATGTGATCATTTAACTAGTACACGCACGCTTGATGGCCCGGCTTTACCGCTGGGCCATTTTTGTTTGAACCAATCCGCGCGCACCTACGACTAACTATTATACGAATTAAACGAAACATCTAAGGATACGAACCAATGGCTAACATCAACGGGACAAGCGGCGACGATATTCTGGTCGACACGGAATCTTTCACAAATGACCATTTTAACGGCAAAGGCGGGATCGATACGCTGGTTGCTGACTTCAATTGGAACGACGACATGTTGTTTAACATGGCGAGTGGTGAGGTTACATTTAACGGGGTCACTTATGACACGTTCAAGAATATCGAAAACCTGACCCTTGGCGGCGGTGCCAATGTCACTGGCGACAACAAGGATAACGTATTCACATTCACAGACAACGGTTCCACGCATGGCAACATAGTCTACGCAGCGGGTGGCAATGACACAGTTTTCGGCGGGATTGGTGAAGATTTCCTAAATGGTGAGGATGGCAACGATTACCTGAACGGCGGCGATGACGACGATGTGTTGTTTGGTGGCAACGGCAAAGACATCCTGAAAGGCGGGGATGGCGATGATGATCTATTTGGTGGTGCAGGCAAAGATGTCCTGAAAGGTGGCGATGGTAATGACTATCTATCCGGCGGGGATGGTAAGGACATTTTGAAAGGCGGCGAAGGTAACGATTACTTGTTCGGTGGGTACAATAAGGACATTCTGAAAGGTGGCGCGGGTAATGATGAGCTACTTGGCGGCGGCGCTAAAGACGTCCTGAAGGGCGGCAGTGGCAATGATTATCTATCTGGCGGTGCAGGCGACGACTTGGTGAAGGGTGGGATTGGCAACGATGCAGTACATGGTGGCGACGGCGATGACACCCTGAAAGGTGGTAAAGGCAACGACGTTTTGTTCGGCGGCAATGGGGACGACAGCTTAACTGGCGGCCAAGGTGAGGACGTATTTTTCTTTTTCCCCGATGAAGGTTCCGACACCATCGAAGATTTTGAGGATGGCACCGATTTGATCAACTTTCATGTTTTTGGCTTTACCGATGCAAACGACGCTCTTAGCCATTTCTACGAAATTGGTTCAGCCGATGACAATGTTGTTGGTTTTGAATCTGATGGCATGAACATCACAATCAAAGGTGTGGATTTGGCAGATATTGATGCGTCTGATCTTATTCTCTGATCTATAAAACATACGTTTCATTCCATTCAATAGCCCGGCCTTACCGCCGGGCTACATTTGTTTGAACCAGTCGGCTTGCCCCAGCGACTAATTATTATGCTGGATTGGCCAGCAGATTTACAATCAAAGGATGCAGACCGATGGCTAACATTAACGGAACTAAGAATGACGACATTTTTGTCGATACCGATTTTGCAATTGATGCGTTCAACGGCAAAGGTGGGATTGATACGCTGGTCTCGGAATTCACCTGGGCGGGTGATGTGCTGTTCGACATGACCGCCGGAACGATAACCCTCGGTGTGACTAATTTTGACACATTCAAAAACATCGAAAACCTGACCATTGGTGGCGGGGCTGATGTGATTGGCAATAACAAGGACAATGTTATCAAGTTCACTGGTGGCCTAGATAACGACAACGAAGTCCATGCTGGTGGTGGCAATGACAAAGTGCTCGGCGGGCTTGGTGAGGACCATCTATTCGGCGGCACTGGCAACGATGTCTTGAAGGGTGGCGAGGGCAACGACTATTTAGATGGCGAAGATGGTAAAGATACCCTGAAGGGGGGTGATGGCGATGACTTCATATACGGCGGAGATAACAAGGACATCCTGAAGGGAGGAGCGGGCGACGATTTTCTAGACGGTGGAAATGGCAAAGACGTCTTGAAAGGTGGCGAGGGCAACGACGAACTACATGGTGGTGCCGGCAAAGATACCCTGAAGGGCGGAGCCGGCATTGATCAGCTATTTGGTGGCGAAGCCAAGGACGTCCTAAAGGGTGGTGCGGGCGACGATTATTTATCCGGACAAAGCGGCGACGACGTCCTAAGGGGTGGTAGCGGCGACGACATTTTGGATGGCGGCAGCGATGATGATATCATGATTGGCGGTCAAGGCGCGGACATGTTTTTCTTTGCCGAGAATGATGGGTCCGACGTGATTGAAGATTTTGAGGATGGCACAGATTTGCTTGATTTGAGGGGTTTCAACTTTACTGACAACGCCGAAGCCCTGAGCCATTTCTTCGAAAGGGGTTCGGCAAATAATGGTGTTGTAGGGTTTGAGCATGATGGCACTACAATCAAGATCAAAGGCGTTGATCTAGCAGATATTGATGCGACTGACATCATTATTTAGTCTATAAAATATACGTTCTATTCCGTTATATGGCCCGACTTAACCGTCGGGCCATATTTATTTGAACTACCCCTCCTGCCCTTGCGACTGACTAACACATGTTAAATGAAACATTTACACTCAAGGAGCACATGGAAATTTGCTAGCATTGATGGAAGAACGATATTCTGGTGGATCCAAACTCGGGGATCGATTTTCCAACGGTAAAGGCGGGATCCATACGCTGGTCTCTGCCCATGACTGGGCATCCAACGTAAAATACGGCATGGTTAATGAAAAACAAATGATTAGCGGAGTTACTTTTGATACTTCCGGAACAATGAAAATCTGACACTAGGCGGGGATGCCGATGTAATCGGTGACGATAAGAATAATGTCAGCCGGTTTCTCGATACCGGCAGCAGCCACAAAAATTCTGTCCTCGCAGGTGGCGGGAATGACAAAGTGTTCGGTGAGATTGGTGAGGATATTCTACATGGTGAAGGTAGTAACGATATCCTGAAAGGTCGGAGCAGCATCGATTATCTGTCTGGCAACTCGGGGGGCGACACCCTTTATGGTGGCAAGGGGATACGGGCCCTTTTTGTATTTTGATGTATTATCAATAAATTTACCGTAGAAAATTGTCCGTGCTATTGAATTTTGGTCAATAATACTTACATATATTTAAGCAACAGGCCAGAACCCATGCATTGGTTCAAAAACTGGACGCGAAACTGTAATTGGTATTCCACGCTGTAATTATCGTATTCAGACCATCTATTAGTTGAAGCCTGTTGCTACCCGCATGCTAGATTTATCAGCACATTTTTCAAAAAAAGCGGGAACGGTAACGATATCTTGCAAGGTGGATAGAACACTGATGAATTTCGTTTTCTGCCGATTATGGTGTAGACGGCATCGACCAAATTGGCTTGTTCAACTTTAAATTTGCCGCCGCTGACGAAGCCCTTAGTCATTTCTATTCGCAGGGTTCGGCAACCAACGATGTGGTCGGATTCGAATATGATGGGACCACGATCAAGATCAAAAGTCTTGATCTGGCGGACATTGATGCGTTTGATCTGACTATTTTGTACGAAAGGACATATATCAATTGCGGGACTAGCGTGTATGTTGATCCAGAAATTACGCATGTCCACCGAATTTGCCGGTGCTTTTAAATGGAAGAAAATAATAGTGACCATTATCAACGGAAACAAAAAAGACGGCATTTTTGTCGATACTGATTTTGGGATAGACGCGTTCAACGACAAAGGCAGGATCGATACGCTGGTTTCGGATAACGACTGGGATAACGACCTAACATTCAACATGATTGGTGGTGGTGCCGGTGTTAACGAAAGCAACGAAGACAATACTATCAGATTTACGGATGAGGGCACCAGTCACGACAATATGGTCTTCGGCAATGGTGGGAATGGCAAAGTATTCAGTGGTATTGGCAAGGATAAATTGTTCGGCGGTGCTGGTAAAGATATCCTGAAAGGTGGCGCTGGTGATGGACCTGACGTCATTGAAGATTTCAAAAACGGCGTTGATATGCTCGACCTAGCCGATTTCGGTTTTACCAACAAAACCGAAGCGCTTAGCCATTTCTTCGAGCGCGGTTCAGCAACCGACGATGTTGTCGGGTTCGAATTTGCTGGCACCACGATCAAAATCAAAGGGCTCGATCTAGCCGATTGACAAGTCCGATATCATTATTTAAGTCGAAAGGTCACATAACTATCGGAAGGGCCAGCATATATGTTGGCCTTGGACAATAAACTTGCACGCCGGAATTGTCGGCATATTAAATGGGAATGAATAACAATGGCTAATATTAACGGAACCAATAACGACGATATTCTGGATGATCCAGAAGCCTTTTCGGACGACGTATTCAACGGCAAAGGCGGGATCGACACGCTGGTTGCAGATTTTGACTGGGCAGATGACATACTTTACGACATGATCGCCGGAGAGATGACGTTTCTTGGGATTACGCATGATACGTTCAAGAACATCGAAAATCTAAAGCTCGGCGGTGGAGCTGATGTTGTCGGGGATAACAAGGACAACGTCATCCGGTTTTCCGATACGGGCATCACACATACAAACGAAGTCCATGCCGGTGGCGGCAATGACAAGGTGTTTGGTGGTATTGGCGACGACGAATTGCATGGTGATGCAGGCAAGGATAAGCTGTTCGGCGGCGAAGGTGAGGATGCGCTTTTTGGTGGCAACGGCCAAGATATCCTGAAGGGCGGGGATGACGATGATTCCCTAGGTGGCGGGGCGGGTAATGACACCCTTTATGGCGGAGCTGGCAACGACAACCTTAGTGGCAATGACGGGGATGACACCCTGTACGGCGACGAGGGCAACGATTTTCTATTCGGCAAAGAAGGCAAGGACAAGCTGTACGGTGGCGACGGCGATGACGAACTAAACGGCGAAGAGGGCGACGACATCCTGAAGGGTGGCAACGGTAATGATCTGCTGTTCGGTGACGAGGGCAACGACAAGTTGTTTGGCGGCGCGGGTGACGACTTTTTATCTGGTGACGAAGGTAACGATGTATTGAAAGGTGGCGCAGGCCACGACGAATTGGATGGCAGAGTTGGGGATGACTTACTATTTGGTGGCGCTGGGGATGACACTCTTTTTGGCGGCGATGGTAGTGACGCCCTAAACGGTGATGATGGTGCTGATACATTATATGGCGGCGATGGCAACGATACGCTGGATGGCGGTGATGGTAATGACATCCTAAACGGTAACGATGACGACGACATTCTAAATGGTGGCGCTGGTGAGGATATTTTGCATGGTGGAATCGGCAACGACAAACTAAGTGGTGGCGCAGATGCCGACCTCCTAAATGGCAATCACGGCGACGACATATTGAAAAGCGGCGCTGGCGATGACCTTTTATATGGCGGTGCAGGCAACGACCTCCTGAAGGGTGGCAAAGGCTACGACGAGCTGAATGGCGGTGATGGTAATGACACGCTGATAGGTGGAAAAGGTGTTGATAACCTGACCGGCGATGACGGTGACGACATTCTGAAAGGCGGCAAGGGCGACGACTACCTGTTTGGCGGCGCTGGGAATGACATCATGTTTGGCGGCAAGGGCGCCGACATATTTGACTTCAATTCCTCGGATGGATCTGACGTTATCGAGGATTTCAAAGACGGGACAGACGTCCTTTACTTGCTCGGCTTTGGCTTTGCCGACAAGGCCGAAGCGCTTACCCATTTCTTCGAAATGGGCTCTGCCTCCAACGACGTTGTCGGGTTTTCCTACCTTGGCACAACAATCAAGATCAAAGGTCTTG
>CAZYMT010000017.1:0-27901 GCA_964649035.1 uncultured Rhodobacterales bacterium | reverse complement strand
ACCCCTGCCTCGGCCCCTGTCGATCCGATGATTGGCAAAAAGATGATCTGGGTTACAGTCGTCACCGTTATTTTGTGGGTTCCATTGGTCTGGTTCATCCTGTCGGGGATGCTAACCATCAAAGACATCGATTTTTTCAACCGCATGGACTGACCAGAAACGTTTGCGCCCACCGCGCCAAAGGTCTAAAAGACCAACATACATTAAATTCAGGAGGCCCTCACTTGGAAGGTCAAACCCCCGGACGCCTGACCAAAGACGGCATCCAGATATATGAACAAAAGGATTTTGAGGGCATGCGCGCCGCCGGCAAGCTGGCCGCCCAAACCCTTGATATGATCGCCGCCCATGTGACACCCGGGGTTTCGACGCTGGAGCTCGACACGCTAATCCAAGATTTCGTCGAAGGCCACGGTGCGATTTCCGCGACAATTGGTTATCGCGGATATAAACACGCCTCGTGTATTTCATTGAACCATGTGGTTTGCCACGGCATTCCGTCGGATAAACGGGTCAAAGACGGCGATATTCTGAATATCGACGTTACGGTTATTCTGGACGGTTGGTTCGGGGATACCAGCCGCATGTATGTCGCCGGAAAACTGGCGCGCAAAGCTGAACGCCTGATTAACGTCACCCACGAAGCCCTGTTCAAAGGTATCGAGCAGGTCAAACCGGGCAACACATTTGGTGATATCGGTGCCGCCATTCAACGCTACGCCGAAGGCCACCGTATGTCCGTTGTCCGCGATTTTTGCGGGCATGGGTTGGGGCGCGTTTTCCATGCTCCGCCAAATGTTTTGCATTATGGGCGCTGGGGAACCTATGCTGTGCTGGAACCAGGCATGTTTTTCACCATTGAGCCGATGGTAAATTTGGGTCGTCCCGACACCAAAGTCCTGTCTGATGATTGGACCGCCGTGACAAAAGACAAATCCTTATCGGCGCAGTTTGAACATTCAATTGGCGTTACCGAAGAGGGTTGTGAAATATTCACGCTCTCGCCGGCGGACAGGTTCCATCCGACTTGGGATACTTAACTTCAAATTAACCATGATGCGGCAATTTGAGCGTCATGAGCAAATCCGCTAACCAAGGTTTTTCAGAAGCGCCGTTCAGCAACCTGCTGGCCGATTTTGAACCCGTCGAAATTCCGGCACCGTCTAATGAGAAACCTCATTTTCATGACCACCGATCTCGCTTGCGCGACCGGTTTATGAAGGCTGGCGGCATTGCCCTAGCCGATTATGAATTGCTGGAGCTTGTTCTTTTTCGCGCCATTCCGCGGCGTGATGTGAAACCTCTAGCGAAGCTTCTGTTGCAGGAATTTGGCGATTTTAACCGTGTGATTTCGGCGTCCGCAACGCGGTTGTCGAACGTCCCCGGCCTCGGGCAAGCTGCCGTCCGTGAATTGAAGATTGTCGAAGCTGCGGCTCACAGATTGGGGCAAGCTAAGATCTTGGGACAAAGTGCTGTGACGTCTTGGGAAACCTTGATGAGCTATTGCAAAACGACAATGGCCCACCGCGAGACCGAACAATTTCGTATCCTCTTCCTTGATCGTAAAAACATAGTGATTGCTGACGAAGAGCAGGGAAAGGGCACAGTTGACCATGTTCCTGTATACCCACGCGAAGTGGTGAAACGAGCGTTGGAACTTAATGCCTCTGCGCTTATATTAGTTCACAACCATCCGTCTGGCGATCCAACACCATCTGATGCTGATATATCGATGACCAAAAAGATTGCAGATGCGGGATTAGCGTTGGGAATCACCTTACATGACCACGTGATCATCGGCAAAGAACTCGATACAAGTTTCCGCGATTTAGGATTATTGTAGGAAGTTCAGCCTTGAGCTAGCGCTCAGCGTGCGACGACGCTGATTGCTGCGATAAGGTTTTCAAGAACCAACCCTGCTTCGGCAGCCGCGCCACAACTTGGCATTCCAAGATTAAACTCACGTTTTGCAACGCCCGAATCTCCAGCAGATTGCACCGTCCGCAATACCATATTTTGGGCGCAGAATTGTGTAGCGTCGGTAACGCGCAATTCCATACGAACGTCATTCTGGCTCCGCAAACGGTTTGTGGGTAGGCTATAAACTTCTGCCATTGTCCCACCGGTGATATTAATATCACCGAATGTCTCTAAATATCCGCCACCGCCAGTCAGTGTGTCACGATAGCGGCGTGGGTTTTGGGCCCAAACATGTCCGTCATTACCGCCATCTGCTTCATAAGCGTGTAGGTCGATACTCACAGGTTGCGCCCAGACGACTGCGATACGACGGATATCATCCGCGTCCTTAACAACTAGACGCTCTTGCGCAGTCGCACCGTCATCGAAAGAAACGTTAACTGTCGCAGCACTTGTAAATGCTGGAATAACTGTCGAGAACGTCCCACTATTATTCATCATCGCTGTAAAGACCAACCCCGAATGCTCCAACGTAACAACACGGTTCGCGCGACATGGCGACGAAACATATAATGAAATTGCAGCGCCCGGCCGTGCAGCGGAATTCACGTCAACGCCACAGCTTGCAACATCACCATTGCTGCCGAGGCTATCTATAGTTGCGTCAGTTGCCGTGGGCAGCGAAACGATATCCGTTCCGTTAACCGGTGGTGCGGATACTTCTAGGTCTGGCGAGAATATCTTGTCCGACAACAACGCATCAGTTTCAGGTGAGGCTTGGCCACTTTGATCAACCGGTTGCTCCAACTGAGGGCCGGGTAATATGATCATCGCTGCCATATCCTCAACAATATCGGAACTGTCCAACAATTCGCTAGTGCCAACCAGAACGTCGCCTGCATTGGCAGTTTCCGTATCAACATTGTCAGACCGGTCTGTGGAAGGCGATATTTGTTCGAATAATTCATCGGCGCCCAACTCGGCGGCAATGATCAGCGCGTCAACCTCGTCTGAAATCGACACGGGTTCTGTGGCTGTGCTGTTGCTTGCAATTTCAATGGTATCAGGTGCGTCAGAATGCACATCGGGTCCGTGTTCGATCACAAAGGCCGTATCGGCACCGCCACCAGACGCAACAGGTTGCAACATCGACGGTGCGCTGCCACCTAACCTAGGTTGTACTGGTGACGAGAAAGCGATTGTAGGCGCGGCCTCTGTCCCCATTGGAACATCTTGCTGCAATCCGCCAGCGGACAAGGAAGTGCTCGTCGGGCGTGACGTACTTGTTTGTGTTTGTAGCCCCTGATCCGTATCAACATGTGCAGGCTGAATCGCCGCAACACTTTGACGTAACACGTCAACGGTTTCATGTGGTGTGATCAGGTCCGTATTGGGTGTAAACAACGACGGGGCGGCATCACCGAACCGTACGCCGCTTGTGCCCTCGTCTTCATCCTGCAGCAAAATTTGTCCAGGGTTCAGCCTATCACCTTGTGTGCTTGTTCCTGCAACTTGTTCATCAACAGAATTTACAACACCCGGCGCAACAGTATCAGAAATAACCGATGCCGTGTTTTCTTGAAATCCGCCAGTTGGTTCATCACCCGTAACGGGCTGTTCTGTCGTCGGCAAGTTCGGGCGCGCATCTGCAACAACTGTAGGAGCAACGTCCGAAGTTGTGCCAGGATTAAGGTCCTCTGTGACAACCACACTAAGGCTGACTTCGCTTTCGACGCAGCCGTCTTCAAATTCCACGCAGTAGTTAAAGGTGACAACACCTCTACATGCTTCGGAGTCCGTGAAATCAATTGCGCCGTTTCCATCGGGAACAGCGCGACCACAAGAAGGTGTATTTACGATTATAATTTCGCCATCAAGCGTATCATTCCCGAGCACATCCAGAGATTGATCGCGCCCAGCACGAATGGTGTATTGGTCATCTTCACCAATACCCTGTTCTTCGCCAGTGAAGAACGCCATTAACGAGTCGCTTTGCTGAGCCAATGTGCCTACCACAATAGCCAGTACCAAACCGGTCGCCAGTGTCATGAAACGGTCGTCAGAAAACAACGTCATACCCTTTTTCAGTCAACTCAGTACTCAATTAACTCATTCAACTTCACACTTCGTTAAAGCCATCATAGCGGATTTCAGAAGGTTTTGCATACACAAATTGTATCAGTTGGACAAACTCGTGTGATAACGGCAATACTTGCTATATCTACTACTAAAAATACACCTACTAACGAGATGTAGTATATTAGTTAACAGCCTGCAAGTGTATCAATTGCCAGTGTGGAAATATTTTTTATCCACATTAGCATTTATTGACAACACTTTGGAATCCAAACGCGAATCGGAAACGCTCACATGACATCTTTACGAAGCCGATTCGCCTGAAGCAAAAATCCCGTTGCCCTATGCACGCCCGTGACAGTGTTTATATTTCTTTCCAGAGCCACAAAGGCAGGTGTCATTCCGGTTAAGCCTTGGCCAGGTTTTTTCGTCCGTTGGATCGACGGTTTCCGCGACGTCACCTTGCGGAATACCACCTAGGGTTGAGGATGATTCGCCTTTTGCCATCTCTTGCTGAGCGGCTGCGGACGCCTGCATTTGTGCAATCATCGCTTGTTGTTCTTCTTGTGACATGATTTGGACTTTGGCCAGCTGTCCGGTCACCGTTGTGCGCAAACTATCCAGCAAGCTTTCGAACAATGTAAACGCCTCGGACTTATATTCATTAAGCGGATCACGCTGTGCATACCCGCGCAGCCCGATTACGGAACGTAGATGTTCCATCGTCAACAAATGCTCGCGCCAGTTTTTGTCGATGGTTTGCAGCAATATCTGTTTTTCGACCTGCCGCATCGTGTCAGCACCATGTTTCGCAGCTTTCTGCGCCATGATCTTATCGACCTCGTCATAAAGGCGCTCGGAGATTTGTTCGTCATCGACGCCTTCTTCGGCAGCCCAGGCAATGACCGGAAGGTCGACAGCGAAAATTTCTTTCACCTTTTCATGCAAACCGGCTGTATCCCACTGGTCTGGATAGACCTTCGGGGGAATGAACTCTTCGATCAGATCATCCACAACATCATGACGCATTTCGCGCGTGGTCTCTGCGACCTCGACGCCTTCCATGATTTCGCGACGTTGTGAAAAGATCATTTTCCGTTGATCATTCATCACGTCATCAAACTTCAGCAGGTTCTTACGGATGTCGTAATGGTGTCCCTCGACCTTGGTTTGTGCCCGCTCCAGCGCCTTATTAACCCAAGGGTGAATAATCGCTTCGCCTTCTTTCATGCCAAGGCGTTCCAACATCTTGTCAAGCTTATCATGCCCGAAAATCCGCATCAGATCGTCTTCAAGCGACAAGAAGAACACCGTCCGGCCCGGATCACCCTGACGACCAGAACGTCCACGTAGCTGATTATCGATCCGCCGGCTTTCATGCCGTTCGGTCGCCAGCACAAATAACCCGCCAGCTTTCAGCGCTTTTTCCTTAGCCTTGGCAACATCACGTTCGACCTTTGAACGCACCGCGTGCTGATCGTCGACGCCTTCAACGCCTTCCAGCGCTTTTTCAATCTGGATATCCAGATTGCCACCCAGCTGAATATCTGTTCCGCGACCCGCCATGTTTGTGGCAATCGTTACCGCCCCCGGCACGCCAGCCATCGCGATAATATCGGCCTCTTGTTCATGGTAGCGCGCGTTCAGAACATTATGCGGCACCTTGGCTTTTTTCAGCAATGCCGAAAGGGCTTCGGATTTCTCGATCGAGGTTGTCCCTACTAAAGTGGGCTGCCCTTTTTCATGGGCTGCCTTAACTTCTTCGACAATCGCCTCATTTTTCTCCTTAGCCGAACGATAGACGCGGTCATGTTCATCTTCGCGAGCAATCGGCAGATTGGTTGGAATCTCGATAACACCTAGCGAATAGATTTCCGAAAACTCCTCTTCTTCAGTCAACGCCGTGCCGGTCATGCCAGCAAGCTTGTCGTAAAGGCGGAAATAGTTCTGGTAGGTCACAGAAGCCAAGGTAATGGACTCAGGTTGGATTTTCACACCCTCTTTTGCCTCCAATGCCTGATGCAGCCCGTTGGACATCCGGCGACCATCCATCATCCGGCCGGTGAATTCGTCGATCAGCATCACATCACCGTTACGAACGATATAATCCTTGTCGCGCTTAAATATCTTATGTGCCAGCAAACCTTGCGAAATGTGGTGGATCAAGGAAACACTTTCAGGATCATACATCGTCTGATCTTCGGGCAATAGACCCTCTTCGCGCAAACGCCCCTCGATGAAATCATTGCCTTCTTCGGTCAAGGTGGCGGATCGGGACTTCTCCTCGATCTCGTAATGCTCCTCGATGAATTCAGGGATCAGCTTGTCGATGGTTGTATAAAGGTCCGTCTTATCCTCTGACTGGCCAGAAATAATCAGCGGTGTGCGCGCTTCGTCAACAAGAATAGAATCCACCTCGTCAACAATCGCAAAATAATGGTCGCGTTGCAGGATCTGGCGCAAGTCTGCTTTCATATTGTCGCGCAGATAATCGAACCCTAATTCATTATTGGTCGCATAGGTGACATCCGCATCATAAGATGCCTTCTTGGCTGTCTCATCCATGCCGGCAACCGCAATGCCCCAAGTCAGGCCAAGGAATTCATAAATAGCCCCCATCCATTCCGCATCACGCGCAACCAGATAGTCATTTACCGTAACCACATGCACACCGCGCCCGGTCAGCGCATTCAGATACACTGGCAAAACCGCCATCAGCGTCTTGCCTTCACCTGTTTTCATTTCTGCGATATTTCCCTGATGCAGGAATATCCCGCCCAGCAACTGCACATCAAACGGGCGCATCCCTAGAACACGAACCGATGCCTCGCGGGCATTGGCAAACGCCTCGGGCAGCAAATCATCCAGACTTTCACCGCCAGCAAGGCGATCCTTGAATTCTTGGGTCTTGGCCTTGATCTCGCTATCCGACAGCTTTTGAAACTCCGGCTCCAGCGCATTGATCTTGGCCACCAGTGGTTTGGTCGCCTTTACCTTGCGATCATTATGAGAGCCAAAAACCTTCTTGGCGACATTTGCTAAACCCAGCATAAAAACCCGTCTTTCTTTCCACAATCGCGCCCAAATGGTCGCGCAAAATTCCGTAACCTTACGACATCGCGCTTATGTGCAATGCTGGTGCTTGTCTAGTTGACTGCAAACACGTAAATGAATCGCAGCGCTTTTGCACCAAAGGATCGAATTTCGATGTAAGCGGCGTATAAGGCAGTGTCAACGCTACCTCACAGATACGTGGGGTGGATAATACGAAAATAACGCCCGAACGGGCACCTAACACGGAGCAATTTTTATGCGTAATCTTCTGGCAACAAGCGCTATCGCTTGTCTTTCTTTCACTGCAATGCCTGTGGTGGCGCAAGATGCCTCGACGGTTTTGGCAACTGTGGACGGTGTTGAAATTACGCTTGGTCACGTGATTTTGTTGCGGACCGAATTGCCGGAACAATATCTATCTGCGCCCGACGATGTGCTGTTTGAAGGTATTTTGGATCAATTAATCGAACAAACATTGCTTGGCAATATCGCAGGCGAAGAACCCATTGGTGTAACATTAACCCTCGAAAATGAACGCCGCACCCTAATGGCAGGCGTCGCCATCAGTAAAGCATTGGGTGACGAGCCAAGCGAAGAAGAATACCAAGCCGCATATGACGAAACTTATGCAGAATTCCCAGTGCAACCAGAATTCAACGCCAGCCACATTCTTGTGGAAACTGAAGTTGAGGCCCAAGAACTGGTTGTCGCTTTGGAAGAAGGGGCCATTTTTGCCGATTTAGCCAAAGAAAAATCAACCGGCCCATCTGGTCCAGAAGGCGGATCACTTGGCTGGTTTGGCCTTGGTCAAATGGTTGCCGAATTCGAAGAATCCGTAAAATTGCTTGAGGTCGGCGAGGTCTCTCCGCCCGTCCAAACCCAATTTGGCTGGCACGTCTTGATCCTGAACGATCTGCGTGAAACATCCCCGCCAACGCTTGACGAAGTCCGCGACAACATGACCCAACGCATTCAGGGCAAACGGATCGAGGTCAAGCTTATCGAACTACGTGAGGCCGCAACTGTCGAGCTAATGTCAGAAGGTATTGATCCGGCATTGATCAAAAATATCGACCTTGTGACCGAGTAACGTAATGTCGCTCCCCGTCTCTCCGCTGGCGCCAAAAGGCGGCTTTCCAAAGTTGCCTGAAATTGACGGGGTGCGATTTGCATCTGTTGAGGCAAATGTAAAATACCGTGGCCGCGACGATGTGATGTTGGCCGAAATATGTGAAGATGCCAGTATCTCTGGCACCTTCACCCGCTCGAAAACCCGCGCCGCGCCCGTGTTATGGTGTCAGGAAAATCTGGCTATGGGCGCACAGTCGGGTGGTTCCGCCATCGTGGTAAATTCCGGCAATGCCAACGCGTTTACTGGCACGCACGGTTTAACCGGCGCGTCTGCCATGGCCACCTCCGCCGCCGAAACGCTGGGGATCAATCCGCGCAACGTTTACGTCGCCTCTACTGGCGTCATAGGCGAGCCGCTACCCATTGATCGCATCACCGGAAAAATGGGAGAGTTGCGCGACCGCTTAGACGCCAAAAACGCCGAAGCCGCCGCCCGCGCCATCATGACCACCGACACCTATGCCAAGGGGGCCACAACCTCCGTTGACCTAGGCGCGCGCGTACAAATTGCAGGCTTCGCCAAAGGTTCCGGCATGATCGCCCCCGACATGGCCACCATGCTGGTTTTCATTTTTACCGACGCCAAAATTGACCAGTCCGTATTGCAAGAAATCGTCTCGGCCAATACCGACCTGACCTTCAACGCGATCACCGTCGACAGCGACACCTCGACCTCTGACACCCTTGTCGTCACCGCCACTGGCAGGGCCGATATGGACGCCATCACTACGTTTAACGACCCGCGCGCTGCCGTTTTCGCAGCAGCCCTCCAAAGCGTCATGCTTGACCTAGCACATCAAGTCGTGCGCGACGGCGAAGGCGCGACAAAGTTCGTCGAAATCACCGTCAAAGGCGCCGCCGACAACGGCGCGGCCAAAACCGTCGCCCTATCCATCGCCAACTCCCCCCTAGTCAAAACTGCCATAGCGGGTGAGGACCCCAATTGGGGCCGCGTTGTCATGGCCATTGGCAAAGCTGGCGAGGAGGCTGATCGCGATCAGCTCTCCATCTGGTTCGGCGATATTCTAGTGGCCGATAAAGGCTGGGTTTCCCCTGATTACCGCGAGGAAGACGGGGCCGAATACATGAAAGCCCAAGACCTGAAAATCACCGCTGATATTGGTGTTAGCGAAGGCCAAGCAACTGTCTGGACCTGCGATCTAACCAATCAATATATAGCTATAAACGCTGATTATCGTTCATGAAAACCTTGTTGGTTTCCGCTGTTGCGTTGATCGACGCAGACGGTCGCGTGCTGCTGGCCCAGCGCCCCGAAGGCAAGTCTATGGCCGGCCTGTGGGAATTCCCCGGCGGCAAGGTTGAAACCGGCGAAACGCCCGAGGCCGCCCTGATCCGCGAGTTGCAAGAAGAACTAGGTATCGACACATGGGAAAGCTGCCTCGCGCCGCTAACATTCGCCTCCCATTCCTACGCTGATTTCCACCTAATCATGCCGCTATTTGCCTGTCGGAAATGGAACGGCACACCGCAGCCCCGCGAAGGGCAGACCCTCAAATGGGTCCGCGTCAATAAACTGCGGGATTACCCGATGCCACCTGCTGACATCCCGTTAATCGCGACGCTGCGCGACCTGCTTTAACGCTTGGTTTTCGCCCGTACCTGACGGAACACGCTATACAATCCGGGCAGCACAAACACATCAAAGAAAAACGCCGTGAAGATCGTAACGCTAGTCAAGAATCCCAGCTGACGATTAACCTCGAACCCGCTAAACATCAGGATCGACAACCCAAACCCCAGCGTCGCAGTTGTCGTCAAGACCCCCGGCGTCACATTACACAAAACCTTGTGCACACCAGCGCGCGTTCGCGTGTCTTTGCCCCGCGACAGGGCGTATAAAATATGAATGGTGTCGTCAACCACAATGCCAAAAGTCACGGCGGCAATAATCGACGCCGCCATCCCGACAGCGCCGTACATCCAGACCCATAGGCCCAACGCCGCCATTGCGGGCAAGATATTCGGGAAAATCGACATAATCGCCAACACAGGCGAGCGTAAAAACAACCCGATCATCAGCGACACAACCAGCATCGCCATCAACGTGCCGACCAACATATTCTGCGTATTCACCTTGGTTAGATACGCCGACATAACCCCGATACCTGTCACAACTGCGGTTTGATCATCAAACCCCAGCAATGCCGCCTCAGCCTCGATATTCTCGGCCAGTTCGCGCACGCCAGTCGCTGCAATTCGTGGCAGCAAAATCTGCATATGTAACAGGGTGAAATCCGCGCCAAAGAACCCACCGTCGCCTCGACTTGACGAGCGTACACAGAAATTCAGCATCTTTTGCGGCACATCTTTCAACGCGCCCTCAAAGGGGGGGGTACGATGCGCTAGGCAATCATTTATCAGCGGCAACGGATTGGTCACGCCAGCAACCGGCACTTGGTTTTCAACCCAGCCGATCAGTGTTTCAATATCGGCAAATGCCTCGGGCGTAATCATCTCGCCTTCGTCATATTTTAGCACTAAATCAATCGAATGCGACCAGCCAAGCGCAGTGGCAATTTTGTCAATCCCGACCCTTAGCGAATGGTCTTCAGGAAAATTATTGGTAATCTGGTCGTCAAACGTAATCCGCGTCAATCCCAGCATAGCCGCCACTGAAAGCAACGTTACAATAATGCCAGCGCGGATCGGAATTCGTGTCCAGATATCGGCAAACCAACGCGACAATGCCCGCACTTTATCATCGCGAATGACCAAATTCATCCGTCGGGATTTCAGCACTATCGGCGCGACAAACAGCGACAATAGCATGGAAAATACCAGCCCGATCGCCACCAGATTTCCCATCGCCTTAAACGCCGGAGCATCCGCATAATTCAGCGATAAAAACCCTACAGCCGTGGTAATATGCGCCAACATTACGGGCACAGTCAGCTTTCGAAAACTCGCCAAAATAATGGATTCAGAACTCTGGAACGGCAGCCGCCTTTGCCGCTGCCCCATCGCATGAACCACATGGATCAAACTGGCCACAGTCAGCGTCAAAACAATCGAGAATGACGAGGCCGTGCCCCCCGCAAAAATATACCCGCTCCAACCCGCGATACCTTGTGTCAGAATCACCGAAACGCCCGCAACAACAAGTACCGATACCGTCACCCGCAGATTGCCAAAGGCTAATAGCAACACCAGAAAATTCACAATAACCGTCGCCGGATAAAGGTATTTTGAATCGCGTTCAAACGCCCCACGAAGGGCTTCGAACGTTGTGATATTACCCACTATCGCGATCTCGATATCTGGGAATTTTTCTTCCATATGTGTGGCCAGATCGATTTGCTCTCGATATGCCTCGATTAATGCCGCGTCATCCTGATCGGGATGTTCCAAGGACATAACCAAAAACGTAGCACTCTGATCCTCGTTAAAGAAATACTCGCGAAGCGCCGGATGATCGCCCGCCAGAAATTGCACGTCTTCTAGTGTCGTGAATTCAGTGGGATAGCCAAGCGCTGGTAACGTAGCCGTCACTGACCCCAATTTCGTGATAAAATCGACATATAGATCATGATCAGGATCGAGCAGAATTTCGGACAGATACCGTTCCGCCTCAAGCAATCGTTCAGGTGCGCCCGGCTCCTCGCCGTTCAGGACAATCAAGGTTGTCTTGGCGTCCCCGAATGTGGCCTGCACTTCCTCCAGCTTCAAACGATGGATATTATCTTCGCTAAAAAACAAAAGCGGATCGTTAGACGTGTGAACACTTTGCGATGCCCACCCCACCAACGCCACAAAAACCGCCACAAAGGACAGGCTGTAACGCCGATGCAGATAAGCAGCACGTTGGATTTTGTAAATCCGCCGCAATATTCGCACCCATAAACTCAAGGTTTTTCCTTTCGGCTAAGCCCAGCCAGACCAGATCGGTCTATTAATCGCCATCCGGTATTATCGGAAAAACCGCCCAACGCAAGGTGTCAGCACGAAAAACGCGCCACATCTGTGTGATATCGCTGAAACATTACAGAAAACCCGACCTTTCGGGTGACGCCCCGCCAAAAACCCGTTATGCGTTCTTGAAAGCAAAAACCGGATTCGTCATGCCGAACCTTAGTCAATATGAAACCCGTGAAATACTTATGGAGTCTTTGGCTAAAGACGTTGCTGACCAGCTGCGCGCGGCTATATCCAGTAACGGTAAGGCAACCCTCGCGGTTCCCGGTGGCACTACCCCCGGCCCGTTTTTGACCCTATTGTCTAACGCTGATCTCGACTGGTCAAAAGTGTCGGTAATGCTAACCGACGAACGCTTCGTCCCTGAAAGTTCGGATCGTTCAAACACTCGTCTTTTAAGGGAAACATTGCTGCAAAACGGGGCTGCTGCGGCCAATATGGTACCGTTCTACCTGCCAGCCGAAACCCCCGAGGATGTCCTTTCGGACCTAACAATCCCTATTGCCGCAGCATTGCCGCTCGACGTTTGCGTCCTTGGCATGGGCGGTGACATGCACACTGCCAGCCTATTTCCGCAGGCTGATCGCCTAACCGAGGGCTTGGATGAAACCAGTGACCTAATCCTGTTACCCATGCGCGCGCCAAACGCTGCCGAGCCCCGCTTAACCTTAACCGCTCCGGTCCTGCGCGGCGCTAAAAATATTCACATCCTGATCACGGGGCAAGCAAAAATGGATGCGCTCAAATCCGCGCAAACCGCTGGCCCCACCAAAGACGCGCCGATCCGCACGGTTTTGTCCGCGCCGAACCCCGTCACAATCCACTACGCCGACTGACCCCACGTTTCGCTTAACCTTTGGCTCCATTGGCCCTATACAAGCGTCATGACAAAAATCCTGATCCTGAACGGCCCCGATCTATCGGCGAAGCCTTCCGCGAAAATCACCGCTGCTGCCAAAAAGGCCGGCGTTGAAATCGACTATCGCCAGCACGACAAACTGGCCAATGTCATCACATGGATGCGCAAAGCTGACGCCGACACAGACGCGATCATCTTTAATCCCGCCAAAGACATCACCGTCAGCGCCGAGCTATACCGCCGCGCCGTCGAGGCCATGTCGAAATGCGATATTCCCCTCACTGAGGTCCACCTAGATAACATCTACGCCAAAGACGAAGGCGTCCCACATTCCAACCGTCAAGCAGCCAATACCACGGGCATTATCTGTGGCTTGGGCGATTACGGCTATGTTCTGGCCATCAACGCCATTGCCGAAAATCTGGGGAAGTAACATGTCCGAAACCATCTTCCTGCTGAACGGCCCGAACCTTAACTTGCTTGGCAAACGCGAGCCCGAAATCTACGGCCATGAAACCCTGACCGACATCGAAAACAAATGCCGCAAACACGGCATGAAGCTTGGCTTCAACGTCGAATGTCGCCAATCGAACTATGAGGGCGAGTTGGTCACTTGGATCCAAGAAGCCCGCGAGGCAGCCGCCGCAATCATCCTGAACGCAGGCGCCTACACGCACACCTCGGTCGCCATCCACGACGCCCTTCGTGCCTTTGACGGCTTCAAAATCGAACTCCACATCTCCAACCCGCACACCCGCGAAAAATTCCGCCATACATCTTATGTTGGACCTGCATCGGATGCCGTAATCGCTGGTTTCGGAACCGTGGGTTACCTTATGGCAATCGACGCGGTATCGGCAAAAATCACCTTGTGAAGCCCGCGACAGGGTTCTATAGCCACACCACCGGAAGTCTCCGCTACCTTCTTTAAAAAACGGACACCATAATGACTAAATCTACCCTGCTTGGCGTAATCGCCATGGCGGCCATCGTTGTCGCCTCTAACATCCTCGTGCAAAAACTGCTAGGTAACTGGTTGACATGGGGGGCGTTCACCTACCCGTTTGCCTTCCTCGTGACCGACCTGATGAACCGCCTCTATGGTCCATCGCAAGCCCGCAAAGTTATCCTCGCAGGCTTCGTCACCGGTATCCTTTGTTCCTTCATCGGCACCCAGATCATCGGTGAATTCGGCCCCCTCGTAACCCTACGCATCGCCATAGGTTCCAGCATCGCATTCCTGATCGCACAACTCACGGACGTCTTCGTGTTCAATCGTCTCCGCGCGGGTAACTGGTGGAAAGCCCCGCTCGCCTCCTCGCTTATCGGATCAGCATTAGACACCGCGATCTTCTTCAGCATCGCATTTTCGGCCGCGCTAACCTTTATCGAGCCGTCAAACGACACCTCATGGGCAACCGAAATTCTGCCGCTATTAGGCGTCGGTCCAATGGCACCATTATGGGTCAGCCTGGGCGTAGCGGACTTCGGCGTAAAGCTAATCCTCGCCCTGATCGCCCTTGTCCCCTTTCGCGCCCTTGTCACAGTTTTGCAGAAAAAGTGACTGTAACAAAGATTTCACTTTGTGTTTTGTTCGATTCATGCAACGTTTTGGATATCGGAAACAACAACGAAAGGAGGTGCCAATTGTCTATTGGGAAATTGGAGCAGATGGTTAAGGTTATTCGTGGGGTAAAACTCTAAAGGGGCAGCCCCCTTTGGGCAGATACTCGGCGCTGCGGAAACTTCCCGCTTTTGCCACCTCCAAAACCAGGTCTGGGCCGCATCGTTTCCGATGCGGCCCTTTCTATTTATTCGTCGTATTGACGACGTTTTCGCATAGTCAATTCGAGCAACGCAAATCCGAAAATCCAAAAAATCGCTGCGCCCCACGAACCAATAACAAACGCGAATCCGGTAATACTGCCCACTGCAGTGCCAAAAATTATGAAACCGAACGATAGCCCTGCAATCATCCCGAAGAAAACTCCGACGATCGCCCCACCGAATAGGGTCGATAGGAACGCTCCCAAAAGGACATGTCCGATTTTATCCAAAGATCCGCTTTTCATTCGCCCAAAGAACCCCGCACTCAGCGCACCGCCGATCCCCGCACTTACAAAAATTGTGAAACCGGCTTCCCACTGACGCGACGCCTTTCTCCAGCATCGATCAAACGGAACATCATAATGAAAACACTCGGTTACATCCGAAGATATAACGACCAGCGCCCCAATCAGCCCAGCACCCAAAGCGGCGATAACAAAATGAGGTATCCGTTGCAAAATCAAAACACATTTCTTAAAATTGGTGCCCTATAAGACAAGTCAGGTTACATTACCTGCGCAACGAAATCCCACGCAAGTAAGTTTTCACTATCGCGACAATATGCGCGAAGCATCGGAGTATCTCAGCGTCATTTCCACCATTCGCCAAACCGAAAACAATGCTCGCAAGCATTCGCACTGTGAACCGTAGCTATTTTGCTCAACACCCAGCCATTTTTGCCATCTCCAAAACCGGTCTGGGCCGCGTTTTTCCCAAAGTGAGGCCCTTTCAATTTGTAACATCACAAATCATATTGCCGACGTTTTCGCATCGTCAATTCAAGCAGCGCAAATCCAACAATCCAGATCAGCGCACTGCTCCACGTGCTAAATGAGGCGTAGAATCCAGCGATCCCGCCGATTGCCGAACCGGCAATCAACTCGCCAAACGACAGTCCCGCCATTATGCCGACATAAGCGCCGACAATCACGCCTCCCCACAATGTGGACAGGAATGCCCCTATAACGGTCCGCCAAATTTTATCCCAAGACCTTTTTTTACCCCACCCAAAAAACCGTGCGCTCAACGCGCCGCCGATCCCCGCACCAATGAAAACTACCGAAAGTCTTTGCAACTTGTGTAAAACCCGTCCCCGGCATTCATCAAACGCCGTGCCGTAACCAGCACACTCCGAAAGGTCCATTGATACGTAAACCAGCGCGCCAATAAGCGCCGCGAATAAAGCCGCGATAACAAAATGCGGTACATGTTTAATCATCGTTCCAACCCTAACTTTCGCAAAATCGCCAGGTACTTCCTGAACATATGAAACACTATCAAATCCCTGCCATCTAGGTAACCCTTTTCAGAACTCTTCCCGCTTCCCCAACACCGAAAACAACGCCCGTATCCGCGCTGTGTGCCGCAGCTCCTTGGGCGTCAATATCCAGATATCCAGCCCAAAACAAACCTCGTCCCCCAGCCGCACCAAATCCGGTTCTCCGTCAGCAATTATTGTCGGTAACAACCCCGCCCCCAGCCCGCTTTTGATCGCCGTCCGCATCAATAACGGTGTCGGGATTTTTGACCGAACACGCCCATTCGGCGCAAGTTTCTTAATCGCCCTATCCGAACGCGTCGCGCAATCCCGCGCACTATATCCAATCCAACGATAGGCATTCATATCGTCAGGGTCGTCCATCCCCTTAGAAACGGATGCCAGCACATAAGGCGCAAATTCCAGTCGCCCAATCACATGCCCGTAAAGATGTTCCTCAGGCGCGTTGGTCAGCCGTATCGCCACCTCCGCCTCGCGCCGCGACAGGCTGCGGACCTCGGAATCCGTCGATAGGTTCAGTTCGATATCCGGATAGCGCGCACTAAACGCCTGCAACCGATCCATATACCGCCACGCCAAAATATCGACCATTGTCAGCGAAATTTGCCCCGTCAACTGCCCGTCCCGCCCAGTTATATCACGCTCTAACTGGAAAAGTGCCTCACCCATCCGCTCGGCTGTTTCAACAGCCTTTTCCCCTTCGGCGGTCAGAACAACCTCTTCGCCAACCCGTTCGATCAGGCGCGCATCAAAATGCGCCTCGAGCGCGGCCACCTTGCGCGCCACCGTCGTATGCGCCACCCCCAAATCCCGCGCTGCCGCCGAAAATGTCGGATTTTGCTGCAAAGCCTTGATCACCCGTAAATCACCGTAATTCATGTCACAACCACCTGAACATTAATGCACATACAATATGCCATTATAAACATTTACCGTGCAATCATACTCACGTATCCCCTCCGGTACAAACGAAAAAAAGGAACACATCTATGGAAGTTCTAATCGCCCCAATCGGTGCCGCATTACTGGTTTTTCTATCGGCAACCGTCCAGCATTTATCGACGGTAATATCGCGCGGGGTCGGGTTCGTAATGACCGACCGCTCCGCCCCGCTATCAGCCGAGGGGTTCTCGGGCCGCGCCAAACGCACGTTGCAAAACAATCTAGAATCCGCCGCCATGATGGTTCCACTGGGGCTAACGGCCGCGATCCTCGGCGAGGCCAGCCAATTCACCATCACGGCCGCCTATATTTATGTCGGCACACGCATCGGATTTACGCTATGCTACTGGTTTGGCATCAGCGTCGCGCGATCAGTATTTTGGGGTGTCGGCATGGCCACAATCGTAACAATCGGCATTTCGACGCTTGGTCAATATCTGGCACTATAAACGAAATAGGGGCGCTTCAAACCACGCCCCCCACTAACTTTCTAGCCTTCCCAGACATCGATCCCACTAACCGTCCCGTCCGGATAAACCGCAGGCCCCTTCAGCTCCAGCTTGTTGCCAAACGGGTCATAAACATAAAACGAGTTCCCCATTCCGCGCGCCCCGCCATGAAACGCTTCACGCACGATCTCGACATTATGCGCCGCCAGATGCACCCGCATGGCATCCTCGCTAAACGGGCTAAGTGCAATACAAACATGATCCACATTCCGCCCGCCCTTAACCGGAGGAATAGCCGACTCCGCCCCCGGCTGCGTAATATCCCAAAGCACAATCAACGAATTCCCCACCCACATTTGCTCCATGCCCAGCTGCGGGTACGTATACCCGATCTGCGCGCCCAGTACGTCCTGATACCAAGCCACAGCCTTGGCCATATCATCGACGATAAAAACAATATGGTCGAGCCCGACCAGCGAAAATGGAGGTGTAGATTTGCTCATAATAAACGTCTCTTGGTTAGGGTTTTGGTTAAGAGTGTATTAACGCTTAGATGCTGGAGGAGCAATAGCAGCCGAAGGTTCGATCCATGTGTCATCCTGAGAAGTAAGCTTGACTGGCGGCGCAAAAGGACGAACTGTCTATCTAACAATTTTACGGAGCATAATATTGGTAGACTGGAACGACCCCAAAAACATTGAGAGGCTAAACAATATATTCTTCTCATATGTGCAGAAGGAAACGTCGCGCATTGAGCAAAACAATATCCGATTTGTCCACTACACAAGTGCAGATACAGGGCTGAAAATTCTACGAAATAATAAGGTATGGCTTCGCAACGCGATTGTTATGAATGATTTTTCAGAAGTCCACCACGGAGAGCGTTGTGTTGCTGAGGCGTGGCAGGACGATACTGTTGGTGGCCGACTGAAAACATTGCTAAATAGTTGGGAGGCAGGCTTGGACATCAAAGTCGCGGACGCCTATGACGAATTCCAACACGACCGTGGAACAAAAACCTTTATTTTTTCAATGAGCGAACACGGAGACCACGACACCAACGAAGATAAATATGGCAGACTGTCCATGTGGCGGGCTTATGGTGGCGACACTAATGTAGCATTTATCTTCAAAAGCGAGCCATTTCTTGCTCCATCTGACGCATTGAACGCGTTTATCAGCCCTGTAATTTATAAAAGCCCCGAAGATTTCAAACCGATTTTCTTCGAGTTCATTCAGAAGCTAGAAGAAGAGAGAGAGTTCATTGGCACCTTGCCTATTGAGGCAATAATCGACAATATTTGCCGAGTTTTCTATTTCGCGGCTTTATCCACTAAACATCCAGGTTTTGCCGAAGAAAAAGAGTGGCGCGTGATTCATTCGCCGACACTTATGCCTTCGACGGTGCTAAAAGCCAGCACAGAAGTCATAGCGGGCGTCCCGCAAGAAGTTTACAAAATTCCGTTTCAAAACTTTCCGGATCAAGGGCTAGAGGGCGCAACTATTCCCGAATTACTTGATCGTATAATCATTGGCCCGACACAATATTCCCAGACAATATATGACGCATTCGTATCCGAACCTGAAAGATTCAAGGGAGTTTCTGACCCCAGCAGCAGGGTCATAATTTCAGATATCCCTCTTCGCCGGTGATCTCACTTGACAAGATTAGCTATATTCCTTTCCCCTCCAAAAACCCATCGACCAACCCCTGCTTGCTCGCATGATGCGCCTCATCAATACTTTCCATCGCCAACCGCCCCGCCAATTCCGACGCCACAAAAAACGCCAGCAACGGGTCTTGTTCGTCCAGCATTCCGAACGCGGCCAAAAAGCCTCTTACATCCTCAGATGGCAGCCCGCAGATACGATGATCGGTGGCCACGGGGTGTGTAATACTCAGATGAACCAGATACCGCGCCACGTCCTTGGCCACCGGCAACCATGTCTGATTATGCAGATCAACGCCGTACATAACGCCGTCCGCATACAGTAAATTTGCCGTGAAAAAATCCCCGTGGCTACGTGTCTGCAATATCTCGCGCCCGTTCAATGCGCCCACACGCGAAAGCATCCATTTCACCAAACGCCGCGCCCGCTCCCGATCTTCTGGCGCTTCATGTTGGGGAATTAATCGACGGTTTTGCCGAACCCAAAACCGCGGCGAAAACTCCGCTTTTCGCTGCCGATCCCGACTGTATTCCCGCAACCACTCCGCTGAATGTGAAATGAATTGTGCGCGGGTTTCGCCCGAAATCAACAGGTCCAACCGCTCGGCGGAAACCTGCGCCATAATCGCCAGACCCAATTCCGGTGCGAACCATAACGGTTCGGGGACGCGACAAGCACCCGTCGACATTCGCGCCCACTGATATGTCATCTCGGCTTCTAATGCTGCTGTCTGCTCATGCGCATCTTCACCGGAAAAATGCTTGAATACGACAGAACGCCCTTTGAATCTGCCCGCAAAAACCGCGCGACTATCCTTGGCCGAGATACATTCCGTGACCTTTGCACCGCGCAGTTCTTGGCGCGATTGCAAAGCACCCAACAGCCGCTCGGCCGCCAATTCAACACGCGCATTCACGCGCGCACCTCACTCCTCGCCATCATAATAATCCACGCTATCCTCAATCCGTCCCAAAAACCGCACCCGCGCAGATGCCGGACCACCAAGATTTTCCTGCATAGAAGACACGCCGAACTTCCCGCTATCCGGATATTCCACCACCTCCGGATCGGCCTGCGTCGACACACATAGATACCGCAAATCCCCGTCCGACGTATTATCCACCTGATGCGCATGATCCCCGTTGCCAGCCGGTGCCGCGATAATATCGCCCGCCTTGATCGGCCAACTTTCAGTGCCAGAACGCCACGTCCCCGACCCCTCCAGAATGATCATCATCTCCTCGTTCACATGATGCGCATGACGCGGAAACGCCTTCTTGCCCGCTGGCACCACATGCAACATGCAGCCCAGCTGTTTTGCCCCGATCAGCGGCCCGATCCGCCCCAAAGCGGCTGCAAAAGACCCGCCATTCCCGCGATCCGCCATCTCCACATCCGCCATATTCACAATAGGTTTCATAATCCGCTCCGTTTGGTTTAATACCCCCCCATGATCCGCATAAATGAAAATATCACAATAGAAGACTGGGAACTGAGCGAGAGCTTCATTCGTTCCTCCGGCCCCGGCGGGCAGAACGTCAACAAAGTCTCCACCGCCGTGGAACTAAGGTTCGAGGCCGCCCGTTCCCCCAACCTTCCCCCCGATGCAAAAGCTCGCCTGAAACGTCTGGCGGGCCGTCGCTGGACCAAAGAGGGCGCGATCATCATAACGGCGGAAAAGCACCGCACCCAACCGCGAAACAGGGCCGAGGCCGAGGCAAAGCTAAAAGACCTGATCAAACTGGCCCTACACCGCCCCAAACGCCGCATAAAAACCCGCCCAACCTTGGCATCCAAACGCCGCCGCCTGGACGCCAAAAAACAACGCGGCCAAATCAAAACCCTACGCCGAAACACCGAGGACTAACACAAGGGCCGCCCAGATCCTGGGTGGGTGCTGTAGGGAACCCTTAGAAACTGTAGTAGACGGGCATATCCGGTATTAAGTGGGATTGCCTGAAAAATAAGGGGTTTGCGGGCGTTTTGGGGCGCAGGTCAAAGGGCATTCTGAAATGGGGGTTTTCGGGTGTTTTGCTGAACATACGTAGAGCACGGAAAAACGCGCTGAGATGCGTCTAAGAACCTCTTAGAAAGTTCTCAGTGCGTCTCAGGCGCTCGCCGACCGGCCAGACATTGTTCGGGTGTCAATTATCCTTGGAGGCTTTGACTTTGTACTTCTCAAGGTTCTGACGCTCCCAGCGCATCACGGTTGATAGCAAGTTTTCCACGATACGATCATCTGGAAACACGGTCAAATCATCATAGTAATCTAGGATAGATTTCAGAGTTTCCTTTTCCTGTTCAACGAACCCGTACTCGGCGTGTAAGTCTTTATATTCTTGGTAAATACGCATAATCAATGGGCGGTTTATCTGGCGATTACCTATATCCAGATCATTTTGTTCATCCAACGATATGCGTTTCTGGGAACCTTCACCAAGCGCGAGCCAATCCAGAGAAACATTTACCGAAGATGTCAATTGAACGAGGGATTCAAAGGATGGGATACTCTTACCATACACCCACGATTCGAACGCCCCTTTTGACGCGTTAGCCGCTTTTGCAGCTTCAGCTCTGCTATCAAACATTTTCTCAATAATCCGCAAACGAAGGATAAATCCTTCTTTGTAACTCGGTCGCAAGCCGGTTTCTGGAGATTTTTTGTTCAACGCAAATACAACCTTTTGATTTCACACGATAATAGGCAACTAATAGGTTTTATAATGTGGTTTGACTTAAATTATTAAGTCGGTCACGATTATAAACGTTGTAATCGGGTGATTACGTGCCTATATGTACCTGTATCGGTATACGCCCTACAATAATGGGTCGGTCTGGTAGGACCGCCGGTGAATGGGAAAAGTGGAGAAACGCACAATGTTACCAGCTGACTGGAGCCGGGGAAAAATCAGATACCACCTCGAACAAGAGGGGCATCGAGATTTTACGACCTTAGAACGGAAACTCAAAATCCGTGAAGGAACTATCTCCGACGCATGCCGCTGGCCAAACCTACAGGGCGAAGAGGTGATTGCAAAAGCAATCGACAAACCTGCCCACATGATCTGGCCGAGCCGCTACGACAAAGAGGGTGTGCGTCTCAAGCCTCAACCCATTTCAGCTTATAGGGCAAAACGAATTGTTGGTCACGGTCAAAAAGGAGTTGCAGCATGAACAAGGAAAAAACATCTAAAGACATCAAAAAAGAAGAGAACCAGAAGCACCTGCCTAAATGGATATTTGTAATAGCGATTCTTGTGGTCGCGGGTTTGTTTATCGGTTTCATAACGTCTTCGCTAACGCACAACTATGAAGACTTGAAACAGACCATCCAGCAGATGAATTCGGTTGAAGGTCACATTCATGACTGAACATAACCTAATAGTAACGATGATCAACATTGCGGATGTCTTAATTGAGAACCGTATTATGGGTGTTGACAAAGCTGTGGTTGAAACACTTACCAATAACATCAACCAGCGAGGTTTAAGGACACCAATCGAAGTGGTGAAACGGAATAGCGACAAAATTCCTTATCGATTGGTGACGGGTAATCACAGGATCACAGCATGTAAGGCGTTGGGGTGGGATGAGATACCTGCGTTTGTAATCAAAGGGAATTATTTCAAGCTTAGAATGGATGAGATTTCCGAGAATTTTTCGCGCAACAATCCGTCGAAACTGGCCCGCGCGGTGTATATGAATGAAGCCAAAAGTATCTGGCAAGAAGCACACCCAGAAACCAAGCGTGGTGGCGATCATCGTTCGGATGAATTTCAAACTACAGATATTGTACTTTGGTCTGAAGTGTTTGTTGAGAACACCACATGGGGGCGTAGGACACTGGAAAGTGCAGCCAAACTTGGCGCGGCAATCAATTCGGATATCATCGAATTAATCAAGGAAACAAACATTGCCGACAATCAATCTGAACTGGAGGCGTTGGTAAAGAACGGGCCTGATGTTCAGCTGGCAATTGCCAACACTATCGCCGCTGGAGACAAGACCACGGTCAAGTCGGCGCTGGCGCATGTGTCGGGCGTCAAAGAGGCACCTAAACCCCAGAAGACTGGCAGTACCAAACTCAGCGCTTTGATTGAATTATGGGACGCTGCGGATAAAAAAACCAAGTCCAATTTTCGCGATCATATTGATGAGGGTGGGTGATGGTACGGGATCGCCACGACTTCAAAACAAACGACCTACTTGGCTGGGAACCCGCTGAGTTGGTGAAGCAGTTCGATCCCGAACGGATGCGCTCTGTTGACCTGCGGTCGAAGATATCCCGCGCGGTTGCCGAAACGCTGAAAGATTGCGAAGGAAATCGCGAAAACATTGCCCAAGAAATGAGCGTTTGGTTGGGTGAATCTGTAACCAAAAATATGCTTGATACTTACGCCTCTCAGGGTCGCGAAGATCATTCTATGCCCTTCCTTCGCTTGATCGCTTTGATCCACGTCACGGGTGATACGCGGCTGCTGCAGATGGCGGCAGAATTGTTCGGACATTCAGTGATTGATAATCGGTATTTAGCGTGGGTGGATGTGGGCCGATTGGCGGATCAAAAAGAGAATATCGATAAAGAATTTAATGTGGCACGGCGCTTGGCTAGGAGTAGCAAACGATGATCCCCGAAGAATTTAGACACGGTAGTTCTTTCCATTATTCGTTGTCCTGCGGCATGAGTTGGTTACTTGATCTTATCAGCGATCAAAACGGTGATGCTTTTCACGAAACCGTTGAAAAAGTTGCGTCCAAAATGGGCGTTGAAACAGATGAGTTGGGTGGTTGGATTACAGGCGACACTTTACCAGATTTGCACGAATTGGATGAGTTTGCGAAAGCCACTGGTTGGCGTGTTGATTGGCTTTTAGGCCGAGCTGATAACGAACTCGACACAGAATTGTTTTCGGCATCTCTAGGTGTTGAAAAATGAACGCCCCAACCCAAATACTGCCTGAATTTTTCACCGTCAAAGAGTTAGCGGATGCGCGGCTGATTGGGTTGGAGATGAACGTGCGGAATCTTAGGAAGTATGTCGATAAAAACAACTGGCGCAAAAAGACATCTCCAGATGGCCAACCCTACGCAAGGAAGCGTCAAGGGCGGGGTGGTGGTTGGGAATATCACATCAATTTGTTAGAGCCACACCAGCGCCGTGAGTTGGCTCGGAATTGGGGTGGTCAGCAACAGACTAGTGAGTCTACCGCACCCAAGAACGCTGATCAAAAATTATGGCAGGAATTCAATTCATTGCCCCTTCGAGCGCAAAATTTTGCTAAGACAAGATTAGAGGTATTACACAGGGTCGAAAGTTATCTTCAGGCGGGAGAAACCAAGGATAATTCCTGTAAGCTGGCAGCGGCAGATTACAACAAAAGTGTGGCTTCCGTTTATAATTGGTTCAATAAAATATCTGGGGTTGATCGGCATAATTGGCTCCCAAAATTGGCGGCAAAAAACAAGGGCAGTAAAGGGCGGATTTCGGATTGCTCTGACGATGCATGGGCCGCATTCAAAGCCGACTATCTTCGCCTCGAAAAACCACCCGCGACGGCTTGTTATTTCCGCCTGAAGCGGATGGGTGAGGAACGTGGCTGGACGGTACCGTCCAAGAAGGCTCTCACCAACCGTTTGGATCGCGAAATCAAGAAGACTGTACAGGTGTTGCTTCGCGAGGGTCATGACGCTTTGCAGCGGATGTTTGCACCTCAAGAACGTGACCGCTCGATCTTTCATGCCCTCGAAGGGGTGCAGTCCGATGGTCACACAATGGATTGCTGGGTCAAGTGGCATGATGGCACAATTATTCGGCCCACTATTTTGGCGATTTCCGATCTCTATTCGAACAAGATTTTAGCTTACCGAGTTGATAAGTCTGAAAGCACCACAGCTGTGCGGCTTGCCTTCTATGATCTATTCAGGGAATGGGGAATTCCTGACTTTGTTTTGTTTGATAATGGACGCTCATTTGCCAGTAAGCAAATCACTGGCGGTCAGAGTGGTCGTAACCGGTTCAAAGAAAAGAACGGTGAGAATGAAGGTATCCTCACAACCCTTGGCGTCAAAGTCCATTGGGCAACTGTCCGTCATGGTCAGGCGAAACCAATTGAGCGCACATTTAGAGAAATAAGCGACTATATTGCCGCTGATCCCCAATTTGCGGGATCCTATGCAGGAAAGTCGCCAACCAGAAAGCCCGCATACAAACACGATCCCCGCGATAAGTCGGTACCATTTGAAATATTCATGTCAGTTTTTGAGCAAGGTATCATTGATCTAAATGCTCGCGGGGGTCGCCGTACTGGTGTCTGTGCGGGCAAATTTAGTTTTGATCAGGTGTATGAAGCCTCCTATGCAAAATCATTGATCAAGAAGGCCAGCGAAGCTCAATTACACATGGCTATGATGGCGAGTGAAAAAGTCACGGCACGTAAGCCAGATGGTGCAGTCTATCTATTGAAGAACCGTTTCTGGTCAGAGTTTATGGTGGAACATATCGGGGCGCGCGTGACGCTTCGATATGACCCAGAGGACGCACATGCTGGCGTTCACGTTTACGATCATAATGGCGCATTTCTTGGCACTGCAGAGTGCAAGGAAAAAGTGGGCTTCCATTCAAAAGAGGCCGCGAGACTACATGGTAGAAAACGGCGTGATTTCATGAAAGCCACGAAGGTTGTCGCAGATATCGAGAACTCCATGAGCCTCAGCGAATTTGACCGGACATTCCCAGAAACGGGAAACCCGCCGACAGAGAAAGTTGCGTCCAAAGTTATTCGCATGATCCCGCCTAATCAGGTCCAGCCACACACTGAAGAACCACAGTTTCACGAAGACAAAGAAGGCGTGATTTCAATGGTCGAACTCAGTGCCGCAATGCAACGAATGAAGGAGGCCGAAAACAAATAAGTGGCGGGTGGCGCTCCAACGCCAAAACCCGCCTGCAACCCCTCAACCCCGTTAAAGACAGAAAGGTCACAGGATGACTAAACCAGAAACTGTTGAGCAGTTCAATGACGAGACCCTGCGCACGGTCGAATTGCGAAATCGCGTTCAAGCTATCCACGAAACCGAGAACCTCTCTTGGAAGGATATGGCGATAGAGAGCGGTATTAAGCACGGAACTCTGACAAATTGGAAAGGCGACACCTACGCTGGGAGTATTCCCAACGTCAATGCCAAGGTCGAGTTGTGGCTAACATCCCGTGCCGAAAAGAAGCACCGCGTTATGTCGGTTCTTGCTTCGCCAGCTTATGTTGAGACGCCCACCTCACAGGAATTTTATGCCATTATTCAGATGGCGCAAACCATGCCGGATATGACGAGCATTGTGGGTGGACCAGGCATCGGAAAAACCATCACGGCGAAGAATTATCAGGCGCGAAATCCCAATGTGATCATGGTGACCGCCAGCCCAATGGTTGCGGGTGCAAATGCGATCCTGAATGCAATTGCTGAAGATATCGGAATGGCACCTACCAATGCTGCCAAACTATTTAAGACGGTCGCAACGTCGCTTCATGAAGGCGAGACACTGATCATTGTCGATGAAGCTCAAAACCTGAATATGGATGCGCTTGAGCAGTTACGAACACTCCACGACATGTACCGTATCGGGCTGGTTTTTATGGGTAATGAAATGATCCATTCTCTTCTAACCTCTGGTCGAAAAGAGGGCGAACACGCCCAACTATTCAGCCGTCTTGGTCCACGCATTAAACAGCGATCTGCGCGTAAAGATGACATAGAAATGTTGATAGGGGCGTGGGGTGTAGGAAGTGAAGATGTTCGGCGGCAGCTACGCGTGATCGCGTCACGCCCTGGTGCGCTGCGTGTGATGGATAAGGCATTGAAAATGTCGCACATGATCGCTTCTAGCGATGGTCGAAGCGACCTCAAAACCACCGACGTAATACAAGCCTATTCCCAGCTCAACAGCAGCGGGGCGAAACTGTGATGGAACGTCAAACCCAAGACCCGTTCCAGCCGAAGATATCTGAACTGCTGAAAGAGTGGTGCGAAACGCTGAACGAAATTTCGGCTGATAATGCCGCAGTTTTTACCAATCAAAACATCCTAGATGTGCTGGCTGGTAGCCGCCAAGTTCACCGCGCGGTCCTCAAGATGGAGGTCGAGTTGAATATGCTTCGGCACCGTTCGAAATCCCCTTCGCAAACCATGACTGACATCAAGAATGCGCTTCAGGCGGAGGGAAGCAACGTGACGTTGTTCCCGATTGTGCCGCGCGACAATCACCCCAACCACACCCCGAAAGGAGCTGCATAATGGACGAGCTAGCTAAAAAACACATAAATCGCCATGTTGAGTTGGATGGCATTGAAATCGTCACTTTCCTTGAAAGCCCTGAATATCTAGCGGCACTCTCAACCAATATGAAGCTTGTCAATGCGCGGCTGAAAAGCGGCATTCTGGTTTATCTAACCAGCAATCCAACTGCGCTTTTCGACAACTACATGATCGCCCTTCACACAATGGGCGAACTTTTGTCCGAGGATAATATCCAGATGGTCACTCCCAATCACAGACTCGCAAAAATGCTGGACAAAGCAGTTGCGCAGATTCGCGAAACCCACGGCGTTCCGAGCATTCAGGAACGCCTCCACATCACCACCAAAGGAGAAGAGCTATGAATCCGTCTATCGATGATATTATTAAAACGGTTTGCGATCATTTCGGCCTCACGGAACAGGAATACTATTCAGACCGCCGCCCTCCGATACTTGATCTGGCGCGAAG